>CAZSLS010000072.1:0-27522 GCA_964607575.1 uncultured Planctomycetaceae bacterium
ATCGCTATTTCATCCTTTGCTTATAGACTCAAAACACTTTTTCAGGGCCGACTATCTACCCCGCCGGACGAACCGGTAGAAAAATCAAAGGACAGACGGAGGGATCTACAACAAACGAAAAACCACCAAGACAACACCGTCGCGCCGCGACATGTCAAAGCGGTGCTCCCGATGTACATCGGGACACTCCAAATTACTCCAGATTACTGCCCGGGTGTCGGAGCGTTAGTCGTTATGACGTTGCCAACTGCCAAACACCAACTGCCAACTGCCAAGCCGTTCACCTATGCCACTTCGGGGCCCGGTTACTGAGTGCTTCTGTTGGGGTGGCTTTGCGGCGGAAGTCCTTCTTGGGGTCGTAGGATGGGACTTTCGCGTCGGCTGTCGCCCAGCGACGGTGGCGCCTCCCGTAATAGCTGCCGTAAAACTGGTAGTTGCTGTCGACCCAGCGAGACAAGATCATCAGTTCGCGGGCGGTGAGCATCTTGGTGTGGTCGTCTTTGGCGTTCTTCTTGTGCGCCTTGTCGGTCAGGATGTCAATCATCACGGACTTGTAGCAACCGAGGCTCTTTGGCGGCAGGGCCGCACCATTGTAATTGCCCTTATCGCCCAGATTGAATGATGTGAACTCCGGGATAATCGGACCGGCAAGCTGCTTGGAGGCGAGTTCCCTGTAGGAGACGCTGTAATGCGTGCTCAGTTCACCCGTCAATCTCAGCTTCCCGGCGATATCCTTTTTCTTTCCGTGACACGAGATGCACTTGGCGTCGAATATCGGCTGAATGTCCGTGGGGTAATGAATGACCTGCTGCGCCAAACCGTCGCCACCATTGGCTTTCAGGTCGCACGGTTGGGGCTGGGGCTTGCTCGGACCGCGGCGCAGTGCCAGCGGTTTGGCCGCAGCGGTGGGCGCAACTTTATTGCCCGATCCTCCGTGGCACCCGGCGCACGCGCGAACTTCACCGGGCTTGTAGTTTACGTACGTCCTTTCCCGCTGGATCTCCCTGAAATCCTTGTCGAGTGCCTGGAGGAAGATGTTGCGGTCCGCGGGCACCTCGAAGCTGGCGGATCCGTCGGCCTCGACCGGTACGACGCCCCACTGCATTCGCGGCCAGAGCGCCGCCTTCCAACCGGCGCTGCTCAGACCACTGCCCCACCGCCTGCCGGTAGACCAGTATCGCACAAGCACTTCATTGATTCGCAGCCACTTCACTTCGCCCGGTTTGACTCCGTCCATGCCCTTGGTGATATCGGTAACCACGCACAGAGCTTTCCCGCGTTTGGCCAGCGCCGGGTCGCGAATCGGGCGAATCTCCGGCGGGACCTTCCGCGCAACGACCGGCGTGGGATGCCAGCACGATAGTTCCTTATCGCTGTGAATAGGCGTGTGATTGCCCTTGATATCGATCAGGTACAACGCGTACGCATTGGGAACGTTCCTGTAGTGATCGGCGGGTTTGGGCTTGTAGGAGACCAGGAACTTGCTGTCGCTGACGGGCCAGGGATGGGTGTAGAGGTGCCCTTTTCGGCCGCTGGGGTCGTGGACGTACTTGCCTTCGGTCGTGCGGAAATGCCAGCCCGACCAGGTACGGCGTTCAATGAATACGTGCGGGGTGATATTCGTAACGGTATAGCGGTCGTCGAACTTGACGTAGCCCTTCTCGTCCGGATCGGGGCCGCGTGCGCGATTGTTGCGGCTGGGATCGATGAGCATGATCGGCCCGACGCATCCGCCCTGGGGATAGTGACTCGTGCCAGCGCAGACCACGCGGAGATCTTTTCCGGGCAGCGGTCGGTGGTACATATATACCGTAGTGGTGTCGTCGGCGCCACCGTAGACCTCCTGGGGCATGCCCCCGTCGGGATGCATGGTCCATATCGTCTTGCCGACGCGCGAACCCTTGTCTACGTACTCCCAGCGGTGGTACATGATGCGCCCGTCATCGAGGACAACGGGGCAAAATTCGCTGACCGGGCTGGCGGTCAACTGCTCGACGTTGGTCCCGTCGGCGGCCATGCTGTACAGCGTTGGAGAAACCAGGTGCGCCGATCCGCCGCACAGGACGGTGCGCTCGCTCCGCGTCGAAGAAAACATGATCTTACCGCCGGGCAGATAACACGGATGAATGTCATCGGTATGCCAACCCCTCCGCCAGCGCGCCACCTTCTGCGCTTCATCCTTGGGCGGCTTGGATACCTGGCGAAGGCCTCGGGAGTCGACACCGACTTCCCAGATACGAAAGCCCGCACCGGGATTCTCGCGAAAATCAAACAGCACCTTGCGGGCGTCGAACGACAGGCTGATCATGCCGATGAACCCCTTACCGCCGGGCAACTTGGATGACGTTACAACCGCCCGCTCCTTCTTCGTGCGGACGTTATAGACGTAGATACCGTTTTGGGGCAAGAACCGGTCACCGCTCGTGCCATTGTTGATGTCCGTGTAGTAGTGATCCGAAGAGTACGGTTTGCGTTTGACGAATACGATCTCGTCAAAGCCCAGATCGTCGGCGCTGAGGGGCGTCGAGGTCAACTTGGGGCTATACGGCGTGGCCGCCGGCGCCGTAGCGCATATCCCGCAAACCACCGCCAGGGCCAATATGAAACGAGTAACACAGGCCGTCGTAGAATCAGGCATGGTCATGGAGAACATGAAAAACCTTTCAGCCGAAACTTACCATACGCCAGGTTCAGATCACCCCCTATGGGGGCTCTATGTCAAACGTCCACCGCCGCCTACTTATGCCATTCCGGGGCGATGTTGCTGAGTGCTTCCGCCGCGGTGGCTTTGCGGCGGAAGTTTTTGTCTTTGGCGAATCGCCCATTGCGTCGGCCGTAATAGCTGCCGAAGAACTGGTAGTTGGCGTCGACCCAGCGCGACAGGATCATCATCTCGCGCGGCGTGAGCATCTTGGTGTGGTCGTCCTTCTTGTTCTTGGCGTGCGCCTTGTCGGTCAATATCTCCATCATGACCGACTTGTAGCAGCCGAGGCTCTTGGGCGGTAGCATCGCACCGTTGTAATTGCCCCGATCGCCCTGCCTGAACGACGTGAACTCCGAGAGAATCGGACCGGCAAGCTGCTTGGAGGCAAGCTCCTGGTACGAGACGCTGTACTGCCCGGTAACGTCCCCGGTAAGCTTAAGTTTACCGGCGGGCCCCTTCTTGTCCTTCTGCTTCCCGTGGCAGGAAATGCACTTGGCGTCGAATATCGGCTGGATGTCGGCGGGGTAGTGGATCACCTGCATCGCCAGACCGTCGCCGCCGTTTTCTTTCAGGTCGCACGGTTGGGGCTGCGGCTTGCTCGGAGCGCGTCGCATCGCCATCGGTTTGGACGTCGCGACGGGCGCGACCCTGCTCTTCGGACCGCCGTGACAGCCCTCGCACGAGCGGATCTCGCCGGGTTTGTAATTCACGTACGTTCGCTCCCGCTGGATTTCCCGGAAGTCCTTATCGAGGGCCTGGAGGAATATGTTCCGGTTGGCGGGCATTTCGAAGTTGGCTGAACCGTCTTTCTCTACGGGCACGACGCCCCACTGCACTCGCGGCCAGAGGGAAGCCTTCCAACTGGAACTGCTCGCCCCGCCGCCCCACCGCCGCCCGGTGGACCAGTATCGCGGAAGCGCCTCATTGATTCTAAGCCACTTGACTTCGCCCGGTTTGACGCCGGGCATGCCCTTGGTGATATCGGTGACCACGCACAAGGCTCTATCGCGTTTGGCCAGGGCGGGATCGCGGATCGGGCGGATCTCCGGCGGGACCTTGCGCGCGACCAGCGGCGTGGGATGCCAGCACGAGAATTTTCCAGCCGGGTCCTTATGGATCGGGGTATGGTTGCCCTTGGTGTCGATCAGGTAGAGCTCATACGCATTGGCGGTGTTCTTGTAGTGATCGGAAGGTTTGATCTTGTAGGATACCATGAACTTCGTGTCGCTGACGGGCCAGGGATGCGTGTAGAGGTGCCCGGAGGTCCCGTTGCGGTCGTGCCTGTAGCTGCCGTCGGTCCTGCGGAAATGCCACCCGGGCTCGGTGCGGCGTTCCACGAATACGTGCGGGGTGAGATTCGTGACGGGGTAGCGGTCGTCGACCTTCTTGAATCCCTTCTCGTCGGGGTCGGGCCCGCGTGCGCGGCCGGGGTGGGTCGGATCGATCAACATGATCGCCCCAACGCAACCGCCCTGGGGGAAGTGACAGGTGCCCACGGTGACCACGCGGAGGTCCTTACCGGGCATCGGTTGGGGGTACATGTAAACCGTGGTGGTGTCGTCGCCGCCACCGTAGACTTCCTGGGGCATGCCCCCGTCGGGATGCATGGTCCATATCGTTTTGCCCACGCGGGCGCCCTTGTCGACGTACTCCCAGCGGTGGTACATGATCCGCCCGTCATCGAGGACCACGGGTCAAAATTCGCTGACGAGGCTGGCGGTCAACTGTTCGACGTTAGTCCCGTCTGCGTTCATGCGGTACAGCGTCGGAGACACCAAAGCCGCCGACCCTCCGCACAGAACCGTCCGCTCGCTCCGCGTCGAAGAGAACATGATCTTACCGCCGGGCAGATAACACGGATGAATGTCATCGGTATGCCAACCCCTCCGCCATCGCGCGACCTTCTCGGCTTCATCCTTGGGCGCCTTGGAGACCTGACGCAGGCCCTTACCGTCGACGCCGACTTCCCAGATACGGAAGCCCGACCGCGGAGTCTCACGGAAATCGAACAGCACTTTCTTCGCGTCGAACGACAGGGTGATCTTACCGATGAACCCTTTCCCGCCGGGCATAGCGGCGGCGGTCACGACCGGGCGTTCTTTCTTCGTACGTACGTTATAAATATGGACACCGTTTTCGGGGACGAACCGGTTACCGTGCGTACCGTTGTTGATGTCGGTGTAGTAGTGGTCCGAAGAGTACTGCATGCGTTTGACGAAGACGATCTCGTCAAAGCCCAGATCCTCGGCGGTTGCAGGCGTCGAAGCGATCTTCGGCGAGTGAGGTACGGCGGCAGGTTTCTTGCCCGGCTTGGCGGCGGGCGCCATGGCCCATATCCCGCAAACTACCGCCAATGCCAAAACGGAAAGAGTAATCCGGGTTCTCGAAAAATGCGCCATGGGGAATTCCTTTCAACCGACACCGACCAAACGAACTCACGCCCGCGACCATCGCGGACATCTCCTATGATTCTACCGGCACCTCCAGGCGCAATCAACGCGGTTTTCAACGGGGTGGTGGTAATCGGCTCAACAACATCACTTCGATGACGAGGGCGCGGGAGCGGCGGGACCGACCACGACCCGAAACCCCATATTGGCCGCTCGCCAGTGAGACTGGGCGTCACGGCGGTATGCCGAGCGGATTTGATCCGGACGGCTTCCCCATCCGCCGCCACGGAGCTTTCTCGGGCACCATTCCGAAACGTTTCCGTGCATGTCGTACAACCCCCACTTGTTGGGCTTCTTCCGGGCAACGGGGTGCGACGCATTGCCACCGTTGTCCTTGTACCAGGCGTAGCTGCCAAGAGTCTTTTCATCGTTTCCGGAGCAGAACCGTGTGGTGGTTCCCGCCCGGCATGCGTACTCCCATTCAGCTTCCGTGGGCATTCGGACCGGGCGGTCGGTTTTCTTACCGGCCCATTTACAGAACGCCACCGCGTCGACCCAGTTGATGCACACCGCGGGGTGCCCGGGTGTCTGCTTGAAGCCGGGCTTGCGCCAGGACGCACCGGAGACCATCTGCCAAGTGCCCGTGTATATGGTGGCGGAGTTGTGCTTCTCGGAAAACGCCTTGTATCCGGTCGCGCCCGTAAAGGCAGTGAACTGCCCGACCGTAACTTCCGTCGCGCCCATGTAGAAGGCCTTGGGGATTACCACCGCGTGCTGCTGTTCGCCGTAGCCGCGGCCTTTCTCCGATTTCGGGCTGCCTAACACAGCCTTCCCCGCGGGGATGCGGACGAGCTTCATTGTTACGCCCCTAGCCAGATTCAGCATCAGCGTCCTGCCCCCGGCGACAGCGGGGGCGCCAAGTTTCTTGAGTTCCTTTTCGATGCTCTCCAAGGCCGCCTTAGCCCGATACGATTGAGCGTCCTTCTTGGCGTGAGACTCCAGGAACCGTTGGTAGTATCCCTGTGCCCGCCGCAGAACCACGGCTCTCCCGGCGGCCGATGCCTTCTTCGACAACGTCCGGTAGTACCATTCGCCCAATTCCAGGCAAATCGCCTCATCGAGACTCTCGAGCTTTTTCGCTGCAAGCGGAACGTATGTTCGGGTAACTTCGTCCAGATCGTCAGTGAGCAGTCTCGCCGCTTCGGCGGGATTGTCGAGGGCGACAACGTAGAGGACAACCAACTCCCTGCGGACCGCTGTATCTTTGGGATCGGCGGTAAGTTTAGCCCGCAGCGACTTGAGCCTGGCTTGCTGGGCGACCACCGCATTGGCGCGCTTGCTCTTGGCGAGAATTTCAGCCAACCTGGGTGACTTGATATAATTGGCAACCATGAGGGCGCGGTTATAGAGCGTCTTGGCCTCGGTTCCTTTGCCTTCAGCCACGCGAGCGTCCGCGAGGGTCTCGAGCATATCCATGTACGGCTCGCCGGCAGCTTTCCTGGCCGCACCGTAACTCCTGTCGAAACGGAACTTGACAACCTCGAACTTCCGCTGCAACCAGTGAGCCTTCTTGGCGGGGACCGCTTCTTCGAGCAGTTTCAAGGCTGCCAAGGCGGTGTCGCAGCCGGCGGTTCCGGTCGATCCGAACTTAACTGCCTTCTCGTAGAGCAGAACCTGCAACCCCGGCGAATCGGGCATGTCTTTAGCGGCCTTGAACAGCTTGGCGGCGAACTTCACATCATCAGTCTTGGTCCTGCTGGCGATGACCTTTTTGTCCTCGTCGCCGAAAATCGACTCGTAGTCGCCGGCAGCGTCTGCGAGGGCAGTACCACCGGAAAGTGCGACCACCAGGCCAACAGTGAGTGTCAATCTTGTCGCAGAGTTCATCCTTACCACCTTTGATATCGAGCGCGACAACGCCAATTGCCGGCCTTCAAAACTTGCGGGGATGACAACGTGGAGATTTCTTGTAATGGTTGCCCAGCATCGCTGCCCCGGGGTATTTCTTACCGCATCTGCTGCACTTGAAAGACCGCTTTGTTGGCTTCTTATACGGCTTGGTGGGCTTTTTGTACGGCTTGGTGGGCTTCTTGTACGACTTGGTTGGTTTCGGCACGGGCCATATCCGAGGCTTCAGCCCGCTGATCGTCGAGATTTCTTTGGCTGTCAGGGCGCGGTTGTAGAGTTGCAGTTCGTCGTACGTACCACTGTGGTGATATACGCTGGGGTATCCGCTCGTGTCGGTACGTGACGCCCCGAGGGGAACGGACATGGTCGTCAGCGACTGCCCGGTGGGCAGGCCCTTGGGCAAGACGACCCCGGCATCGACGTACAGCAGCATGGTCTCGCCGTCATTGGTCATGGCAATGTGATGCCACTTCCCGTCGTTGATGCTGACGCTGCTGGATTGATGCTTGGAATCGTTCTTGGGCGCCAACCCGCTCCAGTAGCCGATCAGGCCTCGGCTTGTCGTGATTCCGTAATCGCAAGAACCGAGGGCTCCGGTGTTGAGACCCAGAAATGTCGGATGCCTGTAGTATGTCTTACCGCTGCCCGATTCGGTCGTCTTGACCCAGAAGGCAAACGTGAACGTCTTGAACCCCGCGGTGGCCTTGGCGGGAATGTCGAGGTGCGCCATACTGCCCGGAGCGAAGTCAAGACCGGCGCCAGTCTTGCCCGGACCGCCGAACGTCCCGCGCTTGACCCTGGCGGTCAGGGGAGTCGCTGAGGAGCGGCGGCTGACGTCCTTGACCAATACGGACCCGTCTTTTGCCTTGGTCCACTGCCCCTTTTCGAACGACATCGCCAGGATTATCCCCGCCGGGACGCGAGGGCGGACAGAGGCGCCGAGTTTCACCAGTTCTTTACCGATACTGTCCAAGGCCATTTTGGCCCGCAACGATTGAATGTTCTTCTCCGTTTGAGATTCACAGAACCGCTCGTAGTAACCTTTCGCCCTCTGCAGCACCACCAGCTTGCCAGCGCTAGAAGCGTTCTTCGACAACTTCCTGTAGTACCAGTCGCCCAGTTCCAGGCAAACCGCCACGTCGAGATCGTCAATCTTCTTCGCCGCCAGCGGGACATACGTCCGAGTAACTTCGTCAAGATCGTCGGTGAGCAGTTTCGCCGCTTCGCCCGGCTTGTCGAGGGCGACGACGTAAAGAAGAACCAACTCCTCGCGGACGGCGGTGTTCCGGGCATCGGCCTTGAGCTTGGTCTCCAGCGACTTGATTCTGACTTGCCGCGCGACCACCGCATTGGCGTGCTTGCTCTTGGCGAGGATTTCCGCCGCCCTGGGTGACTTGATGTAAACCGCAATGGAGCGGGCGCGGTTATAGAGCAGTTTGGCCCCGGCACCGTCGCCTTCTTTTACCTTGGCGTCCGCGACGGCCTCGAGTATCTCCATGTACGAATGACCGGCCTCCTTCTTCGCCGCTCCGTAGCTCCTGGTGAAACGGAGCTTGACGATATCCAGCTTCTTCTGACGCCATTGGACCTTCTTGGCGGGAACCGCCTTCTCCAGGAGTCCCAAAGCTTCCATCGCCGTATCGCAGCCGGATACGCCGGCCGAACCGAACTGAACCGCCTTTTCGTAGAGCAGAATCTGCAACTCCGGCGAATCGGTAACATCTTTGGATATCTTGAGTAGCGTGGCGGCGAACTCCACATCGTCGGTCTTCGTCCTGCTGGCGATAATCTTCTTGGCATCGGCGCCGAAGAGCGTCTCGTAGTCGCCGGCGGCATCTGCGAAGACAAACCCAGAGGAAAGTGCGACCACCATCCCAAGCGTAAGCGTCAATCTTGTCACCGAGTTCATGCCTGCCGCCTTTGGTTTCATATTGGATTCACAGATATCGTAACCGGACAGATTACTACATATAACGCATCAGGGCTATGGCGATTACATCATTTGTGCGATTCCCCGCCACCGCACTAGTCGCAGTTTCACCCTATCCATGGCCCCCTCGCTTGTTACAATGGCGGTCTACATGGTTACCATCTTACAACGCTGCATCGTTCTTCTGGCAGCGGCGATCTGCCTGGCGCCGCCGGGCATCCATGCCGCCGATACTGCACCGGAGAGTTGGACCAACGCACTACCGGCCGCACGAGCGAAGATCAACACTGTCCGGATGAACGAACTCGAATCGCGAAAGAAGCTCGGTCTGGATTCCCTGACGCCGGGCGGCTGGTGGAGGGTTGACTGCTGGGTGCCGAGAAGCAGCGATGCTGCGCGTAACTTCGGGCGGACTTTCGAGATCGATCACGGTAAGATCGAAGCCGAATTCCTCGCCGGCGGCGGAAAGCTGGATATAACCAGGAAGCGAGGACGCGGGATCGGGACGTTCGCGAAAACGGATTTCGCCGACGGTAAAGTGTACGACAGCGGGTTCCCCCAGGTTCGCTCGCTGCAGGCGGCGGTGCTGTATCGCGAAATACAAGCCAAGCGAGATATGATCGCCACCGCGCACCTCGGCTTCTCGGGCGGATTGAAGGTCCTGCTGAACGGCAAGGAGTTGATGGCGGTAAAACTCGCCCGCCCGGGGCGCCCCGCCGGACCCAACCAGGCGAAAGTTCCGCTCCCGCTGAAGAAGGGGAAGAACTATCTGCTGATCAAGATAACCGCCGACGATGTGCGGTATACCGGGTTCTACTTCTCGCTCCTGCCGAAAACCGGAACCCTTTCGGTCACCGAAGGCCTGATGAAGCAACTGGCGGCGGACTACCCGCTCCAGTACGGTTGGTTCAGCGCCGCCAGAGCCCATCCGCACATTAACCGGCTCAACGCATCCCTTAACGTACTTGAATACCTCCGCGGGGATCGGGGCAACTCGCTGGAGATCGGCGCGATCAGGCACGTCCTGGGCGATTCACATTCGGGCAAACTGGACAAGCTCATCGCCGCCAAACGCCCCGCCGGAGACAAGGCGTGGTTGGAGCTTTTCGGCGAAGCGTGCCGGGCTCGAAGGGCGGCGAATATCAAACGCATGGGCGTCGACGAGGTCGTTTTCGTCAAACGCAAGACATTCCGCAGCAACCACTACTACACCGAGTACTTCTTCGTTCAATGGAAGCCGGGCGGGGGAATCTGCGTTCTCAACACGAAGTCGGGCAAGGTGCGCCGGATCGTCACGGGGCTTGAAGGCGGAACGTTCGACCGGTTCGATATCTCGTTCGACGCCAAGCGAATCGCGTTTGCCTGGAAAAAAGCTCGCAACCGCGGATACCGCATCTACGAAGTGAATGTCGATGGGACGGGGCTGAAGCAGCTCACGTTCGACGCGCCGAACGAAGATGAGCTGCGTAAAGACAGAATCGCATCCCACCGCCTGACCGACGACATGGACCCGTGCTACCTGCCCGACGGCGGGATCGCGTTCATCTCCACGCGCTGCCAGTACGGAACGCTCTGCGACGCGCCGGACGTGCTGACCACCGCGATAATGCACCGCATGGATTCCGGCGGTAAGAACATCCGCCCGCTGTCGAACAGTTCGGTCAACGAGGCCACCCCCAGCCTCCTGCCCGACGGGCGGATCATGTACACGCGGTGGGAGTACCACGATCGCGGTTCGACGTCGGTCAAAGCGCTCTGGGCGATGAAACCGGACGGGTCGGCGTCTTCGGAGATCTACGGATCGAACATCACCTTCCCGCCGACGATGATCCAGGGGCGGGCTATCGCCGGCGTGCCCAACCATTACGTAATGCTCGGCGCACCGCACATGCCCGGGGCATACGGATCGGTGATCCGCCTGGACATGAACAAGCCCATCCGCACCCGCAAGCCGATGACCCCGATGACACCATACGTGAAAGTCGCGCATAATGGGTTCTGCTACATCCAGCCCGGCGGTGGATGGACCGAGTCGGACAAGGGACGCGGGCTCCAGGGCCCGCTGTTCCGCGATCCGTATCCGCTGTCGAAAGAACTGTTCCTGACCGCGCACAAACCGGCGGGACCGTACTGGGGCGATCCGGCGGCGTACGGTTTGTACATACTCAACGCGAAAGGCAATGTCACGTTACTCCACAAGGACAGGGAGTACTCATGCTGGCAGCCCATGCCCCTGAGCCCGCGCAAGACGCCTCCCGTCCTGGCCAGCCAGATCAACGCCGAACTGGCGAAGAAGAATCAGGCCGTCTGCGTGGTCACCGACGTCTATCACGGGATGGAAGGCGTCCGGCGCGGCGAGGTGAAGTATATTCGCATCGTCGAACAGGTGCCCCGCCCGTGGAAGGCGCACCGGTATTGGCCCTTCAGTTTCGCCGGACAGGAACACGCCACCGTATCGAACTCGACGGGCCTGGGCCTGCGGGTCCAGCACGGGATCGTGCCCGTGGAGGCAGACGGTTCGGCTCATTTCATCGTACCCGCCGCGGTGAACGTGTCCCTCCAGGCGCTCGATAAGAACTACATGTCGCTCCAGAGCGAACGGACGTACGTAAACTACATACCCGGCGAGCAGCGAAGTTGCATCGGTTGTCACGAGACGCCCGAAAGCGCCGCGGGCAATACGGGGACAAGCATCCCTGATGCGTTGCGTCGGGCAGCGTCGGTCCCGTCGGCCCAGCCGGGCGACAAATCCGCAAAACGCGTGCTCGACTTCGCCATGGACGTACAACCCGTACTCGACAAGCATTGCGTTGAATGTCACGGTAAGAAGAAGACCGAGGGCAAGCTGAACCTGACCGGTAAGATGACGGATCTGTTTTCGGTGGCCTACGAATCGCTCTGCCACAAGACGTACTTCAGCTTCATCGGCGAGAACAGCCCCAAATGCGGAAACAACGCCTACCTGCCACCCCGCTCGCTGCACTCGCACAACAGCATACTGGGCGTAATTCTCTGGCCCGACGCGGTAAAGTTGAAGGAACCGGGGCGAAACGAATCCGCGCGTAAGCTCGTCGAGAAGCACAAGAAGCTCAAACTCACGCTCGCCGAGAAACTCAAGATCACAAACTGGATGGACACCAACGGGCAGTATCACGGTATGTACTGGGGGCGCAAGAGCCTCCGCTACAAGGGGCATCGGAACTTCCGCCCCAAGCCCACGTTCGATCGCGCGATAAGTAAAATCTCGACGATCCCGGAAAAGGATCGGTAATCGCAAAGAAAGGAATCCCCCATGAAAACAAGTTTTCTACTGCTTATGGTGCTGGTAATGTCCGCAATTTCCTGCACCTCTCCGGGCAACTTCAACGCAACCAGGATCAAGAGTGAGATCATGGCGGGCATGAATCAGCAGGCCAAGGACTGGACCGCCGGCGATTACGAAGCGTTCATGAAGGGATACCACAAGTCCGAAGACATTCGATTCGCCCATCCCAAGGGAATCACTCGCGGATGGCAGGGGGTCCTGGACGCCTACAAAAGCAATCCCAAGAAATCGAGCCTGAAATTCTCGGACATCGACATCACCCCCCTATCGCCCGATGCCGCCCTGGTGTTCGGGCGATTCCACAACAACGTCGAGGACGGAAGCTACAAGACCGGTCTGTTCACCTTGCTCATGCGAAAAATCGACGGGCAATGGAAAGCGGTTCACGATCACTCATCCGACCTGCCCGCGGACTACAAGGAAAAGTAGCAGGCTATGGGGTCAGTCTGACCCCATACGCAAGTTACTCCTTCGCCGGCGGTTTCGCCGCCGGCCTGTCGGTCTCCACACCGGTCCGGTTCTTGGGGTCGTATTCCAGGAGGGGATCGGTGCGCCCTTCCATGTACGCGCTGGAGAATACGCTGTTGGCGTCGAGCCAGAGCATTACCCGGTGAAACTCTTCTTTGGTGATTCGTTTCCTGTGGGGGCCGAGCATTAACTTTCCCAGTTTCGACTCGCGGGCCCCGAATCTGCCCGGAATATAACGGTGGGCTCCGTGGGGCTTGTCGTTGTATCCGTCGCGGGATCGGCTGCGCCATAGATAACCGACCAGCGGGCCGGTGGGCTTCCTGTTGTAGTGCCATTCGTCAATACCGTCGAACGTGAAGTCCCGGAGGCCTTTCTTCTTCTTCTTGTGACAGGGCAGGCATTTGGTCTGGAACACCGTGTCATGCACGAGCTTGTGATAAGAGATCGGATTGCTTCCGCTGACCTCGGGGATGATCCGTGACGGAGCCCTCCGCACGGCCAGCGGCGCTCGTGCCGGACGCGAGGGAGCCTTGCTCGTTCGCTCGTGGCAACCAATGCAGGTCAACTGCTCACCCGGATGCACGTACGTACCGCTGCGCATGGACTGCACCGCCAGACCGTCCGCGTCCAGTGCCTGAAAATAAATCAACCGCTCGATCGGGGCCTCAAAATAGGCGCTGCCGTCGGACTCGACCGGGACCGTGCCGATGATAACGCGCTTCTGGACATGCAACGCGGTATGCCTGAAGGGCCTGGGAATGTACTGAAGGACACGAATGCTCTTGATCTTCGTTCCCTCGGGCCACTTGTCCGCCGAGTTGTAGACGTCCGTGACCAGGATCGAAGCGCGCTTGTGATCGGGCGTTCCCCTGCGCTGGCCCTGATGGGTCCGCGTCGGAATGACCGTCTCTCTGCGCCGCGGTCGAAGCGGGCGGGGAGCAAGCGGGTATCCTCGCTTATTATCCCACTGGCAGATCAGCAGTTCGTTTCCGAATTTGTCGACCAGCAGGATTCTGCGTCGGGTAGTTATGAGATAGTAATCCTCGCTCAGGGGCCAGGGAGTGAAATACTCGTCCTGTGCTTTGTATCTCACGACGCCCCTGCCCTCGTGCGGAAGGTCGGTTCCGGCGATGATCCGCACCTGCGACATTTTATGATCGTCTTCAATGCTCGTGTCGATCAGGATCGGGACGCCGGGCAGAACGCGGTGATGTCCGCCGGCGATCGCGACGTACTTACCGGGCGATCCGGGAATGGGACGGATGTGAATCTCCGCCCAGGGGCGCACCGCGCGCCCGTCGCCGGAGACGCCGGCGGCGGGTCCGCCGGTCAGTCTGTGGTGCGGGTACGGATAGTTTCCGTGCGGAGCCCGCGGATCTCGACCGTCGGGATAACACGTCCAGATATGATGCGCCGAGTCCCAGTTCCGGTCCAGATAGTCCCAGCGGGAATAGACTATCCTCCCGTCGTAATCGACCACCGGATGGTATTCCGCCGACTCGTGCCAACTGATCGCAAATGCGTCCGAGCCGTCGGCTTTCATCGACCACAACGTCGTAGCCCATCCGCCGCAGCGGTCGGCTTTGCGGTTCCACCCGCTACCGTCAGCATTCGGCGTGTAGTCGCACACGTACACAATTCGCCCACCGGGCAACCACGACGGAAAGGCGTTGCTGTAGCCCTTGCTCGTCAACTTGGCGGGGTCCGAACCGTCCAGGCGAACCTTGAACACGTGCGTCGGACCATTGCCCCGATCGTACCCCCTGGTCTTCTTCTTGTCCCAGGGGACGTCCGGATCACTGAAAGTCTGTGCGGCGTAAAGCACTTCTTTACCGTCATACGACACGTCAAACGCACTGTGGAATCGGCGATTGGCGCGCTGGGAACTGGTCAGCACATTCCGCGTTTCAGGCTTTGCGGTTTTCCAGTCGGACAGAACAATCAGGCCCTCGCCTCTGATTTTCATCGACTGAAACCCCATGTATTGCCAATGACTCCCGCGACGGACCCTCGAGTCGGCGGCTTCGCCGATGCCCATCCCGCAGGCCGAAAAGATGATCTCGTCGAAGTCCAGAAGCGGGTTTGCAAGGGCGATGGTCCGGCGCAACTTGCAGACGTCCGTGAACAACATCTTGCGCTGGGGCGAATCGGGCTTGATACCGCGGCCGCGAACCTCCAGGGCGGTGAGTTGCTGACTGAGGCTTTGTAGAGCATTGTCGCGGCGCATCGCGGCGATATGATCCAGCAAAGCACGGGTCCTGCGCAGGACCATATCGGCGGGATCCCGATCGGTATCCCAGATCAGGCAGTGGTTGTTGTGATACGGAAAGCTGGGCCGCCCTTTGAGGATCGCTTTACCGTCCTTCAAGAGCGGTACGGAATTCGCCCCGGCGGCCGCTTTGCGGTCAGCCAGACGCTTGTACTCGCTGTTCCAGAACTCGCGCACCGCGGGGCTGACCAGCGCTGGCGTTTGCCCAAACGCTTGGCGCACTCCCGCTGCGAAGATCGCCAGCAGACCCGCAACGACTACCGCCATCCAGACCGATGTCTTATCTGTCATGTACTTCGCTCCTGCTCTTGTGGTCTGTCAAACTCCCGTCACGCCCGATCATATCCCACCGGAGGCAATTTTTTCAAGCCCTTCAACGCCCTGGCGATAACGCATCATGTGTTCCTCTTGGCGCCGCGTTGCTGAATCAAAACCGCTTTCCGACCGCCGGTATCCTACCATTTCGTCAGCAGGGACCGAAGAGCGAAACTCCATACACCGACACCGCAAACCCACGGGAGTGTATTGTTGAATGTTGAAAAACTCTCCCGCATACAAGAGAATGCCCGGGAGACTGACTCAGACCAGGGATCCAGGAGATAGCGGTATGGCAAACGAAACAGCCTTCAACATGGGCGCATCAAATATTCGATTCGGACCGGGCTCAACACGTGAGATCGGTATGGACCTGGCCGACATGGGCGCAAAACACGTGCTGGTGGTGACCGATCCGAATCTGGCGAAACTCGCCCCGGTCGCTACCGTACTCGAGGCCCTCGATGATCAGAAGGTGCCCTACACGCTGTTCGACCGGGTGCGAGTCGAGCCGACCGACTCGTCGCTGAAAGAGGCCATCGACTTCGCAAACGCCCATCCGTGCGATGCGTTCGTCGCCGTCGGGGGCGGATCGACCATCGATACCGCCAAAGCCGCCAATCTCTACAGCACGTATCCCGCGGACTTCCTGGACTACGTCAATGCGCCCATAGGCAAGGGCAAGCCCGTACCCGGTGCGCTGAAACCTTTCATCGCGATCCCGACCACCGCGGGCACGGGCAGCGAGACCACCGGCGTGGTGATCTTCGACCTGGTGGAAATGCACGCCAAGACCGGTATCGGGTCCCTGCAACTCAAGCCCACCCTCGGCCTGCTGGATCCAGAGAACATAACGTCGCTTCCGGGCCAGGTCGCCGCCTCGACCGGACTGGACGTGCTGACACACGCGGTGGAATCGTATACCGCCATACCATACGATCAACGTCCAAAGGCCGATCGCCCGAATCTCAGGCCCGCCTACCAGGGCTCCAACCCCATCAGCGACACATGGTCGTTGCAGGCCCTTCGCATGCTGGCCAAATTCCTGCAGCGGGCGGTTGAAGACCCCACAGACATCGAAGCACGCGGTGCGATGCTGCTGGCCGCCTCGTACGCCGGTATCGGATTCGGTAACGCCGGCGTGCATCTGGCCCACGGGATGTCGTACCCCGTTTCGGGAATGGTGCGAGACTACAAGCCCGAGGGCTACAACGTGGACTACCCGATCGTCCCGCACGGTACCGCCGTCGTGCTAAACGCCCCCGCCGTATTCCGCTTCACCGCACCGGCGTGTCCGCAGCGACATCTGCAAGCCGCCGAAGCATTGGGCGTTGATATCAGCGGCGCCGCCGACGGCGACGCCGGTCAGATCCTGGCAGATCGCGTCATCGAGTTCATGCGAAACCTCGATATCCCCAACGGGCTGTCGGAAGTCGGATACACCGAAGACGACATCGGCGCCCTGGTTGAAGGCACGCTGCCCCAGCATCGCGTAACGAAGATCTCCCCGCGTCCGGCAGTCAAGGAGGACCTAGAAAACCTCTTCGCCGACGCCATGAAATACTGGTAGAAATCACTACAGGCCACCGGGCTGATAATCCGATCTTCGAGGAAGTAGTTGTAGTTGCGGGTGTCCTCTGCACGCTCCTGACGCCGTTGCGGCGATCATCGGCGCCGACATGGAGTCAAAAAACTCCAACATCGTGGTAGTCGCAAGCGAAGGGCAGACTATAATGTAGCGTATATCGCTCGGCGTTGCAGCCGGGCCACATGACAGCCGGGAAGAATTGTAACATGAAGCGATTCAAGAACATTCTGCTCGTATCCGACCACGGTATGATCGGCAACGCGGTATTTCATAGGGCGGTGTCTCTGGCCACTGAGAACCACGCGAAGCTGACCCTCCTGGAAGTCATCGAAGAGCCCCGCGAGATGCAGACCTTTGCGGACCCGGCACGCATGGAAGGAGTGCGAAAGCGTGCGGTCAGGGAACTGCAGGAACAACTCGAGGAGGTAATGGCGCCGGCGGGAGCCCAGGGCATCGAGACCGCCGCAACCGTACTTGTCGGAACTCCGTTCATCGAGATCATCCGAGAGGTCATGCGCAAAGGCCACGATCTGGTGATGATGATGACCGAAGGCAAGAGCGGGCTGAAGGACCGGTTGTTCGGCAGCACGTCTTTGCACCTGATGCGAAAATGCCCCTGCCCCGTCTGGGTCATGAAGCCCAAACGACAAAAGACCTACGCCCGGATCCTGGCCGCCGTCGATCCGGACTCCGCTGACGAAAGGAGAAACTCGCTGAATGTCCAGATCATGGACCTTGCGACGTCACTGGCGGAAATGGAAGACAGCGAACTGCACGTCCTGCACGTCTGGTCGACGTGGCCCAAACATTTTTTGAGCAAGCACGGGGACATGTCGGGGCAGGAAGTGGATGAGATCGCCGGCGAAATCCTCGCCGCACGCGAGAGCGAACTTGACAACCTGGTCAGCGGCTACGGCCTGGAAGAAGCCGACCACCAGGTACACTTCGTCGTGGGCGAGGCCCGGTCGATGATACCGCGTCTGGCCGCGAGCCAGCGCGTCGATCTAATCGTGATGGGCACGGTCTGCCGGACCGGCTTTGCGGGTTTCTTCATCGGCAACACCGCTGAGAGCGTACTCCAACAGGTCAACTGTTCGGTTCTGGTCCTGAAACCTGAAGGCTTCGTCTCGCCGGTAGAGTCGGAGGAAACATGTCGCTGAAGCGCAAACTGGGATTCTGGAGCGTGTTCTGCATCGCCTCGGGGGCGATGATCAGCTCGGGCCTGTTCATCCTGCCCGGGCAAGCGTTCCAGATCTCCGGACCGGCGATCATCCTGGCCTATGCTCTGGCAGCCCTTATGGTAATTCCCGCCCTGCTGTCCAAGGCCGAACTTGCCACCGCCATGCCAAAGAGCGGGGGCAGCTACTTCTTCATTGAACGCAGCATGGGCGCCCTGCCCGGGACACTTGCGGGCCTGGCGGGATGGTTCTCCCTGGCCCTGAAGAGCGCGTTCGCCATGATCGGTATCGGCGCGTTTGCCCAGCTAATTTTCCCCCAGAGCGACCTTTCGCAAGACCAGTGGGAATGGCTGGTCAAGGGTGTCGCCATCGCCTGCTGCCTGATATTTATGATCCTGAATATTCTCAGCGTAAAAGTGGCCGGACGCCTGCAGATCGCGATGGTCGCGGGCCTGCTGACCGTGCTGGCGATATTCGTCATCATGGGAATTGGCAACGTACAACAGCACCCCAATTACGACGACTTCCTGTCGGCCGGATTCGGTAACGTGTTTGCGACTTCGGCGCTGGTGTTCGTTTCGTTCGGCGGGCTGACCAAAGTCGCCTCCGTGGCCGAGGAGATTCACGATCCAGGGCGGAACATACCACGCGCGATGCTGATGGCTTGTGCGGTAGTTTCGTTGTTTTACATCGCGACCCTCTTCGTCCTGGTGGGCACGGTCGACGGGGACCAACTGCGGGCAGGTCCTTACGGTGATATGACGCCATTGAGCACCGCAGCGGGCAGTTTTTTAGGCCGCTTCGGCGTGGTGATTCTGTCGGGCGCGGCGATTCTGGCGTTCGTGACCACGGGCAACAGCGGTATCCTTGCCGCCTCACGCAACCCGATGGCCATGAGCCACGACAGATTCCTCCCTCGGTCATTCGGAAAAATTTCGCGCCGCTTCGGAACACCGCACATCAGCATCATCGTCACCGCGGTGTTCATGATGTCCATGATCGCCTTCCTGTCGATCAGCGACTTGATCAAAGTCGCCAGTACGATGAAGTTGGTCCTGTTCCTGCTGGTCAACCTGGCCGTACTGATCATGCGCGGAAGCCGCCTTCAGAACTACCGTCCCCTGTACCGCAGCCCGCTGTTTCCATGGATCCAACTGGCGGGCGTGGGCCTGTACGCGTCATTGATCACCGTTCTGGCAGCCAAGCTGGGACCAGTTCCGATCCTGACCGCAGGGGGATTCCTGCTGGCCGGTGTGTTCTGGTACGTCGTATACGTCCGACCGCGAACCACCCGCAAGAGCGCCCTGGTCCATACCGTCCGCAGGCTGGTGGCCAAAGAGATGAGCCACAACAGGCTGGAAACCGAACTGCGCGAGATCGCCATCGAGCGGGACCAGATCGTCCACGATCGCTTCGACCGCCTTGTGAAGGACTCCAAGATTCTCGACCTTCCAGATGGGACGACGTCCAAAGAACTCTTCGCAAAAGCTGCGGACGTTCTGGCCGTTCGCCTGGACATGGATCGAGATACGCTGCTGGAGAAGTTCCACGCCCGCGAGGCCCAGTCCACCACGGTGATCCAGCCGGGCCTGGCGATACCGCATATCGTCGTCGAGGGCGAGGGCCTCTTCGACCTGCTGGTTGTCCGATGCCGAGAGGGAGCAATCTTCGGACCGGGCCTACCGCCCATACAAGCAGCCTTCGTTCTGATCGGCTCCGACGACCAGCGCAACTACCACCTCCGCGCCCTGATGGCGATAGCCCATATCGTCCAGGAACACGATTTCATGGACAACTGGCTGGCCGCCCCGCAAACCGAACACCTGCGGGATATGCTTCTGCTGTCGAGCAGACAGCGGGACACAGAAGACCTGTGATCGGTAAAAACGGCAACGGCTTCTTAGCCACAGATGAACACGGATAAACACAGATGAGAATCTCTGTAACGGCAAACGCTTCATGTCGTTGCCGTTACAAAGAGTCTCGCCGTTTATCCGTGTTTATCCGTGTTCATCCGTGGCTAAGAACTGGTCATGAATACCTAGAATTGCGTGCGCTTTCGCGCGGGGGGGATGTTGAGGATCCGGCGGTACTTCGCCACCGTTCTGCGGGCGATGGTGAAGCCCTTGCGGCTTAGCTCTTCGGCGAGTTTGTCATCGTTCAAAGGTTTGGATTTGTCTTCGTTGTCGATAACTTCCTGGAGCTTGGTCCGCACGACGTCCCAGGCCACGTCTTTGCCTCCGGCCGTCTTCGTTCCGCCCGAGAAAAACATCCTCAACGGATATATACCCCGTGGTGTCTGTACGTATTTGCCCGCCACGGCGCGGCTGACGGTGGCTACGTGGACGCCGACCTTTCCGGCGATATCCGCCATTGGCAGCGGTTTGAGCTCCTCCTTACCGTTTTCCAGGAAGCCTCTCTGGACGATGAATACCTCCGCCGCTACTCGCTGGATCGTTCGTTTGCGCTGCGCGATGGCCTCGACAAGCCACTGGGCCGAACGAATGTTCTTCTGGAGGAAGCGGCGGGTGGCAGATTCGGTCTTGCGGTCTCTGGCCAGGCGGCGGTAGTCCTCGGATATGCACAGCTGCGGCGAGCTGTCATCCGCCATCGAAACGATAAGCTGTCCCTGCCTGTCGATATCCACAAGTATTTCGGGCGTGATTATCGGCACCGACCGCTGGGAGATCAGCAATCCGGGCCTCGGGTTGAGATGCGAAAGGTTCTCGATGGCCTGTTTGATCTCTTCGATGTCCTTACCGGCACGCTGGGCGATTTTCGGTAGGCGGTTCATTTCGATATCTCTCAGGAATCTGGAGACCAGGAGCATTTCCACCGATACGTCCATACCCGTCTGCGCTTCGGCCTGGAGTTGAAGCATGAGGCACTCGGCGAGATTGCGTGCCCCGACGCCGGTCGGCTCGAGCGTCTGGACCATCGCCAAGGCCTTCGTCAGCGTATCTTCACTGAACTCCTCTTCCTGCTCGCCGCCGGCGGTAAGTTCGGACAGTTCCGTGCGAAGGTATCCGTCTTCGTCTATCAGCGAGATAATGAGTGTACCGGCGGATTTGATCTCATCGCCGGCCTCGATGAACGCCCATTGCCCCATCAGGTATTGATCCAGGGATTCCCCAGGCGCCGGCGTGTTGGCCATTGCATCGAGTTTGCGATCCCGTTCGCCCGATGATTGAGCTGCCGGTCGGGGAGGCGCCTCGATACCGCTGAACTCACCACCGAACTCATCGGTGAAGTCGGCGAGGCGTTCGAAATCTTCGCTGTTACCGTTGTCCTCACCGACGATCATGTCCTGTTCACCGCGATCGGCGGTTTCGCTCTCGGTCGGCGGAGCATCGGGATCGACGTCGAGAGCCTGGGTTTCCAGGACGGGATTTGCCTCCATTTCCGCATCGATGCGTTCCTGGAGAGCGAGCATCGGAAGCTGCAGGATCTCCATCGCCTGGATAATCCTCGGCGCCAGCTTCATCTGCTGCTGGAGACCCATATGTTGTGAAACGTTAAGTCTCATACGATTCCATTATACCGCATCATGGCGTGGCGCGAAGACAGGAAATAGTCGTTAACCGTCAGATCTCAGCTCGCGGCTCTCAGCTACGACAACAACCACGGTTTAACGGCTTGTCCGTTTCGCGCCGCCGTTTGTCGTGCGCCGTTTGTCGTTAGCTGATAGCTGACAGCCGGTAGCTGACAGCGGCCTCTCACAGTTCTCGACGTTCGTTAATGGCGTCGGACAGGATCGATCTGTTGGCGTATTCAATCTGTCCTCCGGCGGGCAGACCCCTGGCCAGGCGGGTAATCTTTACGCCCAGAGGCTTGAGACACTCGGCGATGTAGAGACTGGTCGAATCGCCAGCCACTGTCGGATTAGTAGCCAGGATAACTTCTTCGACCTGCCCGGACTTCACGCGAGCTTCCAGATCGGCGATCGTCAGGTCCTCCGGTTCGATACCGTCCAGCGGGGCAATGTGCCCCATCAGAACATGATAGACGCCGAGGTAACTGCCCGTAGCCTCCAGCGACAGGAGATCCTTGGGCTGCTCGACAACGCATATCTGACCGCCATTACGCCGCGGATCACCGCAGATGACGCACAACTCATCCTCGGCGAGGTTGAAACACCGGCTGCACGGACGGATTCGGGTCTTCACGTCCCGGATTGCGTCAGCCAGCGCCAACGCCTCGGTATCGGGGGTCTTGAGGATATGGAACGCGAGCCTCTCGGCCGTACGAGCCCCTATGCCCGGCAACTTGCCAAGGGCGACCATCAGTCTCTCGATTGTCTCACCATATCCTGCCATCTCAATTTCAGTCCATCCGCCCGCACGCCTCAGAGCATCTATCCGAGCATTCCGCTCAGACCCGGAATTTCCACCCCGCCGGTCAGTTCCTTCATCGCCACTTTTGCCGCACCCGCGGCTTTTTCCTGTGCGGCGGCCACTGCGGCTTTGATCAGGTCCTCGAGTACCTCGTGGTTAACGTCGGCAAGGAGGTCCTCGTCCAGTTTGATCCCGACAATTCGCATCTTGCCCGTAACGGTAGCTTTGACTACCCCACCACCTGCCGAGGCGGTGAACTTGCCCTCGTCGAGTTTCTTCTGCATCTCCGGAAGGCGGGTCTTCAACTCGCCTACCAGTTTCATCATTTTGCCAATATTGCCTAACATCGCATTTCCTCACTGCGGTCGCAACGAATCCAAACGCCCCACCGGCGCCGAGACCGAGATTACACCGAATCGCCGCGGAAGGCAAATATTGCTGCTTCGCTAATAGCTATTCGTCATCGCCAATCCGCCCGGACTGCGGGTCGCGACGGGCATCTGACAAAGTGCCCTCGAATGATTCGAGCAGGATTTTCACCGCGGGGTCTCTCGATATCTCGCTCGTCTCGGCGGTACTCAGACCCCCAAACGCCCTTCGCGGAGGCGCCTGGGGATCTACGCCTTCGGCAGGATTGAGCTTGCACGTGATCTCCGTTCCCGCCAGGGCGGTCAGGGCTCGATCGATATCGTCGACAATCTTGACCCCACGCCGGCGGAGACCCTCGTAGTCGGCGCTGTATTCGAGGCACAGAACGCCGTCGGACAGGCTGACGACATCCGCCGGACCGATCACTCCAGCCACCGCCATCTTCTCCTCGGCGGTCAGGGCGTCGGTAACCGCCTGCCAGTGATCCCTGAGCCACAAATGATCCCACCGAATATCGGTTTTCTCAATCTTCTGACCGTCCGGTTCGATCGGCGGGACATCCCGAGTCGCGCCACTGGCGGCGGCGCGTTCAACCGGGACGGCTAGAGGTGCTTTTTTTTTTGACCCGCATCCGGGCCGGGCGACGACAACTGCTCGAGGCGCTCGACGATGTTTTCCGGGTTTATGAACTTTTCGGCCTGCGCCAGGCGAACCAGCGTCGCCTCAACGAGCCCGCGAGCGACACTCGAACCCCGGATATTCCGACCGGCCGCCTGGATCAATCCTAACCCGTGAACGAGAACCGGCGTGCTGAAGCGTCCAGCCAGTTCGCATACCGCCTGTAGCTGCATCTCGGGTAGTTCTATCAAATCGCTGTCGCCGCCGCATGTGGACACCAGCATCATGTTCCGGTAAACGCTCCCCATCGCGGTAACAACGCTGTTTAGCGTCACGCCGCCGGCCAGCACGCCCGCCAACGCCCCCAACGCCGCCGCCGGATCGCCGTCGGCGATGGCGCAGGCAATTTCATTCATTCGCTCGTCCGATGGCGTGCCCAGAATCCGCACGACACCTTCGTCGGTAACCTCGCCGCTGGCCGACATGAGTTGATCGAGCAAACTCAGTCCATCTCTCATTGAACCGCCGGCCGCTCGGGCCACACGGAATAGCGCGTCGTCGGTGGCCTGGACCTTCTCTGCCTCGCAGAGAGCCCGCAGGTGTGCGGCGATTGCCCGGGTGGGGATATTGCGGAAATCGAAACGCTGGCAGCGGGACAGGATGGTGGCGGGCACCTTCTCGGTCTCGGTGGTCGAGAAAATGAACTTCACGTGCGACGGCGGTTCTTCGAGCGTCTTGAGCAGCGCGTTGAAGGCCTCGCGCGTCAGCATATGCACTTCATCGATGTAGTAAACCTTGTACCGGCATCGCGAGGGGCGGAAGACCGCGTTGGCCCGCAGCTCGCGTATCTCGTCTATACCGCGGTTGGAGGCGCCGTCGATCTCGATGACGTCCATGTCGTCACCGCGCGATATCGCCACGCACGCTTCGCATTTGTTGCACGGTTCGGCGGTGGGCTCGTCGGCGGACAGGCAGTTCAACGCCTTGGACAGAATCCGCGCCATCGTCGTCTTACCGACACCCCGCGTGCCCGTGAACAAAAACGCATGGGCTACCCTTCCGGACTTGATGGCGTTGACGAGCGTCTGACCGATATGCTCCTGCCCGACGACCTCGTCGAACGTGTTGCTGCGGTATTTCCGTGCCAGAACCAGATAGGACATTTTTCAATTAATCATTTTGGATCTTGGAAGAAATAGAAAAAATGCCGTGCGTGCTCCGCCTCGAACACGGGCGTCAAGGTCCGCCCAGCCAAACGGCTCCAGTCAGGCGATCCTCCGGCACACGCCGCGAAACGCTTATGGCTGCTTCCTTCCGGACCTGACCAGGTTCACGGTGCGGCGTTGCAGAGGACCCAACCTTCAACACCATCGACCAAACAGGTTGTCTTGACGAACGTAACCCTCGGCGGAGCGTTCGGTCCCGCTATAGCGGATTGCGGGTCGTACCGATAAAATCGGAATTCAGGGCACCGCTAGCGCCCCACCTAGCACAGCGGAAGTAAGTCTACCAACAACAACAACAAAACACCACAGAATTATCTGTGGGGCGGCTTTCAGATATCAACCGTCAGCTGTTAACCCGGAATCTGGCACCGAAAACCTGGAACCTGTCTTAATCGATCCCAAATCAGTAGCCACACGCGCCGCCAGGCCGTATAATTTGTTGCAGGGCCATTCGGAAATCTCACCCGATATCAAAGGTGGTCAGAATGAACAAGGCGACACGATCGACTCTCACCGTTCTACTGGCTCTCGCACTTATCGGCGGGCTCGCTCTCGCGGACGACGCGGACAACCTATACGAAAAACTCTTCGGCGCCGAGGCCAAAAAAGTCGCAGCCAGCAGCACCAAAACTGACGATGTGGCGCTGGCCGCCAAAATGCTCAAAACCGCCAAAATGAGGCCCGATTTACCGGATCTGCAGATCGTCCTGTACGAGAAGGCCTTTGAGTTCGGTACGGCCGCGACCGAAGGCTGCGATACGGCGCTGGAGGCCCTGGTGCTACTGAGAAAAGCGAACGCCGCCAGGAAGACCGATACGCTGCTTCAAAAGAAGGTCGCCGCCCATGAACTCCAGGCGTTGCAGAAGGATCTGGATGCCGCCCGGAAGCAATTCGACACGGACACCGGCGCCGCCAGGATCGCGGCCGGTAAACGGTATCTCAGGACGCTTGAGGCCATCGCGGACATCAAAATCGCCGAATGCAAAGCCGCTGAGGCCAAGGTGCTCTATTACAAGGCTCTCAATGTCGCAGCTTACATCAAGTCGCCGAGGGCGGCGTCTATACTCGCCAAGAGCAAGCGAGTCAACGCGATGACCGCCCAGAAAACCAAACGCAAGGAACTGCAAGACAGGCTCCAAGCGAACCCCAAGGATGAACAATCCCGCAAAGAACTGATTCTTCTCTACATTGTCGTTTTCGACAACCCGGCAAGAGCGGCCGGACTGCTCAGCGACGATGTGGACAAGACTACTCGAGCATATGTCTCGCTGGCAGCCAAGAGACTCAAAGGGCTCGACAAAGCCACTTGTCTGAAACTGGGCGACTGGTACTACAAAACATTGTCGAAGAACGTATCAGGTGCCCTCAGGCTGCCGCTTCTGCGGCGTGCGAAGGGATACTATCGACGGGGCCTGGCAATTCCCACGACGACGAAGGACGGCAGATTGGCTCGGGATCGGACCTGGGCGATTTTGGTGAGCATCGAGAAGGAACTGAAAGGACCCGCAGCCCGCACAGCGCACGTCAGCCCCCCGAAGGGACGGGAGAAAACAAAAGGAAATGATAATCCACCCGCGACAGCCAGGGCAGTGGTCTGCCAAGGCATGACTATCAAGCTGAGTGATGACGGTAAGACGCTCACCGCCGCCGACAATGCGACCGGGAAGCTCCTCTGGAGATGTGGGATACGTCAAGCCGCCACCGGCATATCCGTCGATCAGCGCACCATCAAAGTCTCACCGAATGGTGAAGCGTTCGACGCGCGGACAGGCAAACGACTCCGTTGACCAGTAGCTGAGCGTCCTACAACACAACCGCCAGCGCCGATTCGGCCAGTATGTCTACCAGCAGATCGTCTGTGTCCAGCGAGGCGTCAAGGTTGTCGCCTGCTGTCAAGCCTCCTTCGCTCAGCAGCAAATCATCAGTGGCTGCGGGCGCGGGGGTGGGCGGTGGGGCTGGCAGGTCGATCGGGGCGATTTCAACCGATAGCGGCTGATCGAGCGGAATGTCGCCGACGATAATCGCCGCTTCTCCGCCAGACGTCACTGACTCGGCTAGAATGTTCACGTTCGGTGCGGCGGCGGGCGGTGCGGTTGCGGGCAAGGCGGGTATTCCCACGGACGTGCCGAAGCTACCTCGTATGATCCCAAAGTCCGTCAGGTTCACGCGGCCGTCAATGTTCACGTCGCTAACCAACTCGGTACCGCCTCGCAGACCGAATTCGCCAAACAGGGTGGCCAGGTCGTCGGCGTCAACTGCCCCGTCGTCGTTGGTATCGCCGACGGTATTGCCCACGTAGAATACGTCATCGGTTCCGAGGCCCGTATTGGCGCCGGCGAGCACCGTAACCTCGACCCACTGATTCGTTATCGCGCCGTCGGCCCAGGTGAGCGTCACGCGGTCCGATCCGCCGGCGCCCTCGCCCGGACGCACGGTTACGCTTTCTGGTGCCGGGCCGGAGGACCACGTGTCGGGATTGGCGGCCTGGTTGACCCGTACGCCGATATCACCGGCCGTCGGCGTCCCGGTCAGACCGCTGATGTCGATCATGAGCCCGTTGATCCCGCGCGAGTAGCTGGTTTGGTTGGCTGACGTTGCCGTGCCTTGCAGCAGCGGGGTCTTGGACGGATCGATGGCGGCATCGTCGTCGCCGCCGGCGTCCAGGGCCGAGTTGTTGTAGAAGATGTGGCGGTCGACGACTTCTGCACCCGATGGCTCAACCGTCACGGTAAACGTCTCTTCGATCCACGCGCCCTCGGGGTCCGTCGCGCGGACGGTGATGTCGGCCTGGCCGGCCGCCCCGGGTGCGTAGGCAAGCGTCAACCGCGAACCGAGTATGCTGGCAGTGACCAGGTCCGTATTCGTGTTGTCCTCGACCGAGAACACCAGGCGATTCCCGT
>CAZSLS010000073.1:0-27141 GCA_964607575.1 uncultured Planctomycetaceae bacterium
AGGAAGTAGGTGTGGTAGAAGTTGGTCATCCGGTTCTCGAGGTGATGTCCGCCGTACCATTTCCAACCGTACTTTTCAGTGAGCATCTGCTTGGTCGGCTCTTTGCGGTAGTCCATGTAATAAAGCGGGCGGAGTTTCTTGATCCTCTTGAGGATCATCCACTTCATCTGCGACCAGAACCAGAGGTTCGGGAACGTTTTCATTTTGCCTTCGCCATACTGCCTGTGTATCGACTGGATGTACTTTGCGTCCATGTACAACCATCCCAGCGGCGAGATGCCCTCGGTACGGAAGGAGTGGCCTTCGTAGATGTACTTGACGCCGAATCTTGCGGCCGTTGCGTACAGCGTGGTCGCCAGCGCTATATCGGTGGGTGATTCGAGGTCGGGTACGCCGGCGCGGAGGAACGCGCGGTAGACGTCGTCGTACTCCTCGTTGTCGACCACGTAGGTGTAGAGTTCGACGTCGAGCGCCTCCAGCACGTTGTGGATGTTCTCGACGGCGGTTGTGGTGTTCCACGTGTTGTCGAAGTGTACCGCCAGCGGTCGCAGGCCCAGTTCTTTGGCCTTGTGGAGCAGGAACGATGAATCGCACCCGCCGCTGACGCCGACGACCAGGTCGTATTTCTTCTTCCGCCCGGCGTGTCGGATTTCATCGGCCTGTTTGCGGAGTATCGCATCTCCGGCGGGGCCTGTGGGATGTTCGGTGTCGAGGCGGTCGAGGGTGTGACAGTAGTTGCAGACACCGCCTGAGTCGAAGGTGATGCCTGGAGTTGTCCGGTCGTACAGGCATCGACTGCACCGCGGCACGTCAGTGTCGAAGTTGTCGGACCACTGGGTGTACCACTGTTCGTGGGGACCGGTCTCGGCGGCGGTTGTGTTATGGTTGAGTGGGGTCAATCCAGCACTTTCTTGAGGTCTTGTTTTGAAGGGAAGTTCACGAGTACCGCGCGATGGGGTCCCTGGTAGACGACCATGGAGCCCGCGGCGACGGCAGAGGCGCCCGCCTGCCTGGTCGCCAGGGAGAAATCTTCGATCTTACCGGCTCCTCCGCAGGCGATTACGGGGATCGTGACGGCGCGGGCTACCCGTTCGATCAGCGCCAGGTCATATCCGGCGAAAGTACCGTCGCGGTCGACTGAGGTCAACAGGATCTCGCCGGCCCCGGCGTGCGCCATATTCCGGGCGTGTCCCACCGGGTCGATTTTGGTTACGTCGCGGGCCCCGTTGGTGCACACGCGATACTTACCCAGCAGCGTCTTCTTGACGTCGATAGCGGCCAGGATGCTCTGGCTGCCGAACACCTCGGCGGCGCGGTTGATGAATTCGGGATTCTCGACGGCGTGGGTGTTTATCGCGATTTTCTCAACGCCCAGGGCAAATATCTTCTTAATATCGTCGAGATCCCTGACGCCCCCGCCGTAGGTAAGCGGCATGAAGCATTCGGAGGCGAGATCCGAAATGATATGGAATGGAGGTCCCTTGCCTTCCGGCGTGGCTGTGATGTCCAGGAAGATCAGTTCGTCAACTTCCTTCTCGTTGAATATCCGCACGGTATTGATCGGATCGCCAACGTATTTGGGGTCCTTGAACCTGACGGTTTTGACCAGCCCCGACCCGCGGAGCAGAAGGCAGGGCATGACTCGGGTCTTGAGCATCTTAGAACATCTCCACGAAGTTCTTCAAAAGTTGCATACCGTAGCGGTGGGACTTCTCGGGATGGAATTGCGTAGCCAGGATATTGCCCTTCTCGATGGCGCACGTGAACTCGTATCCGTGGGTGGCGGCGGCCAGGACGTCGGCTTCGTCGTCGCACAGAACATGGTAGGAATGTACGAAGTAGAAGGCGGTGTCCTCTTGGTCTTCCAGGCCCTTGAACAGCGTATCGCAGTGGCGCGGGCGGGCGACGTTCCAGCCCATGTGCGGTATCTTGGCATCTTCAGTCTGGTGATCGAAATCGAACCGAACGGTATCGGCCTGGATCCATCCCAGGCCCGGCAGCTCCCCTTCGGCGCTGCGGCGGGTGATGAGCTGCATACCGAGGCATATGCCCAGGACCGGTACTTTGCGCTCCAGGACCATTTCGTTGAGCACGTCCAGCAGGCCCATCTGCTTGATGTGGGTCATTCCGGTATCGAACGCCCCGACGCCGGGTAGAATCAGTTTCGACGCGCGCGATATCTCGTCGACATCCGAAGTGATAACGGATTCGGCGCCGATCTTCCGGAGCATGTTCCTGATCGAGCCGACGTTGCCCATGTTGTAATCGACGATCGCTATCATGACTCGCCGGTTTGCCCGTGTACGCGGCAGGGCGTACCGAACGCCTTGCTGCCGGCTGGTATGTCGTTAAGCACGAGACTGCAGGCCCCGATGACGCACCCGTCGCCTATGGTCACGCCCATGGCGATAACGGTATTGGGCCCGATATAGCACCGCGAACCAATCGCGGTCGGCGCGCGGTCGAGGTCCGCGGTCCCGCCGCTGAGGGACCGCGCGACCGAATCGTGAGTGTATATCTGCACGCCGGCCGATATCGAGCAGTACTCGCCGATAGTCAAACCGCCACCGCTTCCGTCGAGAACCGTGAAAGGCCCGATCCACGTCTCGGCGCCGACCTTCACGTCGCCGAAAACCAGGGCGCTGTCGTAGATGCTGGCGTTTTCGCCGAAGCCAAGGGCGCGAGCCTTCTCCCAGCGATCGACGATGTAGTCGCCCATCGGCAGCGAGCGGTCCCACTTGGCGGTTTTCTCCCTGGCGAGGCGATCGACTAACGCCACCAACTGCGCATACAGATCGTCGCCCGGGCCGGCGGGGGGAGTTTCATTTTGCTGTTGATCACTCATGGGAATCGACCTCGACTCGCGGGCGTTTACGCCGGTCGCTCCGCAAGGAACTGGTTGCACCATTGCTCGAAATTCAACAGCGACCAGATAAGCAGCCGGCGATTCTGCTTGCCTGTCAAATGTTCATCGACCAGTTCATGCACGACTGCCGGATCCATATAATCGTAGATCCTGGCGCGACGATCGTACAACTGCGAGCGGACGTAGTCGAGGCTTTCCCCCTTGAACCAACTCGCATCCGGCGCCGAGAAGCCCTGCTTGGCGCCGCTGGTGACCGTCTCGGGAATATACTTCGACATCATCTTCCGCAGCAGCAGCTTACCGTCGCGGGTCTTACTGTAATGCTTGTGCTCCTTGCCCGGTTCGTTCTCGTTCTGGCGGACGACCTCGCCGAGATTGCCCAGCTTCATCGAAACCGGAACCCCCATGGCGAAGTCGACGAAGTCGTTGTCCAGGAACGGGATGCGGCTTTCGAGACCGTGGGCCATCGACAGCTTGTCTTCAACCACCAGCAGCCCGTGCAGGAATGTCTTGGCCTCGAAGTAAAGCGAGTGGTTGATGTAATCCTCAGGGCGGTTGAGTTGATCGGCGTGTTCATTGAAAACGTCCCTGAAGATGTTCCGCGTCCAGACGTCCTTGACCTGGTCGGCGACGGGCTCAAAGACGCGGTGGATATCCTTGTTGTCGATCAGGCGCTGCCAGTAGCGGTAGTACTTATCGATGTAGTGCTCGAAATCATCGTTCACCACGGTGCGGTAGTACCGCCAGGGATATCCGGCGAAGAGTTCATCGCCGCCCGTTCCGCCAAGCACGACTTTCACGAACTTCGAGGCAAGCCGGGCTGCGTAGTAGTTCGGATAGCTCTGCCCGACGCGCGGTTCCTCGAGATGCCACGCCAGCGCAGGCAGGACCCGTTCCATGTCGCCGGCCTTGAGAACCATCTCGTAGTGCTCGGTCTTGAACAGGTAGGACATGTGTTCGGCGCTGGCTCGCTCGTCGCAGGCCATCTCCAGCCCCGATGCCGAACTCAGGTCGAATCCGCATGTAAAGCTTCTGATATATGGCAGTTCGCCCGCGGCGACGGCGGTTATCGACCCGGAATCCATCCCCCCGCTCAGGTAGGCTCCGACGTCAACGTCGCTGACGAGCTGTCTCTTGACCGCCTGGCGGAAGAGGCGGTCGGCCTCTTCGAGATACTCCCGTTCGTCCGCGGGTTTGTCCGGCTCGCGGAAGTGGTAGTCCCAGTAGCGCACCGGCGCCAGTTCGCCTCCGGCGGCGGGGGAGATCTTCGCCCAGCATCCCGGCGGGAAGATTCGCACATCTTTCAGGAGCGTACGATCGGTGAAGAAGTTCTGGAACGTGAAGTACTCGACCAGCGCTTCGAGGTCGATTTCTCGCCGCATGTCGGGATGGACGAGCATCGCCTTCTGTTCCGAAGCAAACAGGAACCGCTTGCCCTGGCGGGTGTAGTACAGGGGCTTGATACCGTATCTGTCGCGAGCCATAAACAGCTCGCGACTGGATTTGTCCCATATCGCAAAGGCGAACATCCCGTTGAACCGATCGAGGCAGTCCGGGCCCCACTGCCCATAGGCTTTCAGGACGACCTCCGTGTCGGTCCGGGAACGGAACTTATGGCCCAGGGATTCCAACTCGCTACGTAGTTCGCGGAAGTTGTATACCTCGCCGTTGTAGGTGATCGTCAGGCGTCCGTCTTCGGTGGACATCGGCTGGGCGCCCGCTTCGGTCAGGTCGATAATCGCCAGCCTGCGATGCCCCAGGGCTACCGGTCCGTCAGCGAATACACCCTCCCCGTCCGGACCGCGATGGGCGATGGCCCGGGTCATCCGGACCATAACCTCGCTCGAAGCCGCCTGAGCGTCAAAATTGATAATGCCTGCTACACCACACATGATATATCACAACACGGTCGCGGCGATTTCTCTGATAGCGGTTACTACGTACTGGTAATCCTCGGGGGACATGCGATTGTGCAGTGGGATCGCCATGGTATTGAGGGCGCAATCCCGCGAACCCGGAAGGTCGTCCGGCGCCAGACCGAAACGCTTGCTGTAGTAACCGAGCATATGCACCGCGTGCGTGCCCGGGCGGGTGCTGATACCGCGCTGGTGGAGTTGGTCCATGATCTCGTTCCGCGCCAGGGGCGATTCGGCAGGATCGACGTAACACACGTGAGCCTGCCACGCGTGAACACTGCCTTCGGGGACCTCGGGCATTTTCAACCACTCGATATCCGCCAACTGCTCAGCGTAGTACTCGGCCCACTTCTGTCGCTCGGCGATGAACTTGTCGAGTTTGCCCAATTGCACCAGGCCCACGGCGCCCTGGAGATCGGTCATTCGGTAATTGAAGCCAAGCAGATTGAACTCGGGCAGCAGATACGGACGCGGGCCGTGGTGTCTCTGCTCTTCCGAAACGCTCGCGCCGTGGTTTCTGAGCATGGTCATCCGCTCGGCGAGTTCCGCGTCGTTTGTAGTGGCCATACCCCCTTCACCGGTGGTAATGGATTTCCTCGGATGGAACGAAAACGCGGCCGCGGCGCCAAGCGATCCAGCCGGGCGCCCTTTGTAGACCGCCCCGGCGGCGCAGGCGGCGTCTTCGATTATCGTGATGTCCGGTGCGGCGGCGGCGATGGCGTCGATGTCGGCACAGAGCCCGAAGAGGTGAACGGCGATAATCGCTTTGGTCTGGTCGGTGACTTTTCGCGCCACGTCGGCGGGGTCGAGGTTGAATGTCGCCGGGTCCACGTCGGCGAGAACCACCGTGGCGCCGCAATACAGCACGACGTTGGCGCTGGCGACCCAGGTGAAGGATGGCACGATAACTTCGTCGCCGGGCCCGATCTCCATCGCCGCCAGGATAAGGTGCAGCGCGGTGGTGCAACTGGTGGTCGCCAGGGCGGATGCTACGTCATGGCGCTCGGCGAAGGCCTTTTCAAATTCGGCGACCTTGGGTCCCTGGGTCAACCAACCGGTCATCAGGGGCTCTCGAACGGCCTGCCACTCCTCTTCACCGGTATCCGGCTGGGCGATTTGAATGGTCCGCTGCTCAGTCATCGGTATTCGGCGCCTCCCGTTGACGGCGGTCGACCTCTTCCTTGTGCGCGCTGCGCCACTCGATGAGCCGCTGCAGCCCGTCGCGAAGCTCGACTTCGGCCTCAAAGCCGATCTGATCGGCAGCTTTCTTCGGGCAGCCGACGCGGTTCTTGACGAACGTCGCTCCGGCGGGTTCGTACTGGATATCCAGCTCCGAGCCGGTGATATCGAGTATCAGTTCGGCCAGTTCCTTGATCGTGGTCCTTGTGCCCATTCCGACATTGTAATACTCGTCGGCGGTGTCGCTCTTCATCGCGCAGACGTTGGCAGCGGCGCAATCGCCGACATAGACAAAGTCGTACGCCTGCGACCCGTCGCCGTAGACCAGCGGCGCCAATCCGCGATCCAGGCGGTCGAGAATCTTCATGATCACCGCAACGTACGCGCCGCGATAGTCCTGCCGCGGACCGTAAACGTTCATGTACCTCAGGCCGACGTAGTCGAAGTGCTTGTCGGTATCCTTGTGCCTGTGGTACAGGGCCCGGGCCATCTGCTCGCCGGCGACCTTGGTGGCCCCGTAGAAATTCGTGTTGTTGTACGGATGATCCTCGGTCATCGGTTCGGTGACCGCATCGCCGTATACCGAAGCTGAAGACGACCAGACCAGGCGTTTGATACCGTTTTTGATGCACGCCTCGAGCACGTTGAAGGTCCCGCCGATATTGACCTCATACGCCGACCGCGGGAACTCGTAACAGTGCAGCAGCCACAAAGCCGCAAAGTGGAACACGCCGTCGATATCCTCCATCGCCTTGTCGAGGATGTCGCGATGCATCAACTCGCCGCCGAGCGGGAAGACATTTACGCGGGGGTCTCTCAGCGCGCGGCGGATGTTCTCCATCGACCCTCGCGAGAAGTTGTCGTAAATGCGTATCTCGGCGAGATCTTCCCTCAGGAGTGCATCGACGGTATGGGAGCCGATCAGCCCGGCCCCGCCGATCATCAGCAAACGTTTGCCCTTCAAATCCATACGTTTTTCCGTCCCAAAGTATACGCTGCAAATCGGCGGTTAACCATATCGCACTGCCCGCCGACATGCAAGGATTCGACCGGCCTGGTCGTATGCGTCGAGCGTTTGTTGGCAGATGCGGTCCCAGGAGAAGTTTTCGCGAATGAGTTTTCCGGCGGCCCGCCCGATCCGCTCGCGGCGCTCGCGGTCCTGCAGGAGATCGATGATCACTTTCTCGAGGTCCTTGCCCATACCCCGCCTGACGAGACAGACGTTTTCGCCGTCCCGCAGCAGTCCCTTACCGTGAGTGTCTTTGTGGGCGGCGCCGATAACGGCCAGGCCCGAGCCCATCGCCTCGAGCGACGCCATGCCCAGCGAATCCTTTCCGCCGGAATCCTGGTAGAACAGGTGCATCTCCATGTCCGCCAGCGCCAGGTGGGCCGCGACCTGGTCGCGCGGAATGTGCCCGGTGAATATTACCGCATCGGACACGCCCAGATCGGCAGCGAGTTTCCTGGGCGTGTCAACTCCTTCGTCGCCGACGACGAGCACCACGACGTCGCCGAGAGCCTTTCGCACCGCGGGCAGGGCGGCCACCAGTTCGCGCCGGTCTCGCAGACCATGCACGTGCCCCAGCGACAGTATCACCTGCTTGCCTTCCAGACCGTAGGCATCTCTGAACCGCTCGACTTCGACCCGATCCGCCCGGTCGAGGATGTCTATCCCGTAAGGGATCATCGTGCGCTCGGTCCGGGAGAAAGCCTTCCGCGCGTAGTCCATTATGTTATCGTCGGGGCAGATGAGCGCCTCGGACTGCTGGGCGACCAGGTGCCTCAACACCAACCGATCTGCCGGATAGAGCAGCACGTTGTACAGCGGATTGGAATGGCGGATCATCGTGTGCAGCGTGACGGTCAGCGGGATCGAAAAACGCCTGCGCATCCGCACGGCCATCAGCGACAGGTCGAACATGTGGTTGTGAAGGTGAATCACCTCGGGTCGATGGCGGCGGAGTATTTCCTCGACGCGCCGGATATTGCCCGGCGTGAAGGTACAGCTCAACCACGGCGAGTTCATGGCGATCGGGAGCTTGGGCAGCTTGATCGCAGGCAGGCGGTATACCGCCGCGCCGTCGAGTTCTTCGTATTCGGCGCTTGTCGCGTCGATTCGGGGGCATATCACAAACGGGCGATGCCCCCTGGCGATGAGTTCTCGCGCCAGAGACGACGACTGGATCGCCGACCCGCTGACCACCGGCGGGAACATGTTGGAAAACATGCATACGCTGCGGGGTCTGTCGCTCATGTGACCGCCTCACGATCGCAGATAGTTGCGTCCGGACCGGCGGGCGTCAATTGACGCTCCGGTAATACTCCGCCGTCTGCGCAATGCCTTCGTCCAGGTCGACCCTGGCCTCGAAGCCCAGGATGTCGGTGGCTTTGCGCACCGATGGTATCCGAAGTTCCACGTCGGCGTAGTCCTTGCGGATGAAGTTGATGGTGGATTTCGAGTCCAGGACTCGCACTACGGTATTTGCCAGACCGTAAATCGTTATTACCGCCCGCTTGTTACCGATATTGAAAGTTTCGCCTACGGCATCGGGGTGCGACATCGCCAGCATCGTCCCTTCGATCATGTCGTCAACGTAGCACCAGGTGCGGATCTGGGTACCGTCACCGTGGATTTCGATCGGCTCGTTCTTTACCGCCCGCTGGATAAATGTTCGCAGCGCGCCCTCGCCGATCTGTCCGGGACCGTAAACGTTAAACGGGCGAACGACTGTCACGGGCAGCGACTGTTCCTGGTGGTACGCGATCGCCAGATGTTCTTCGGCCAATTTGCTCACCGCGTAGGTCCACCTCGCCTCGCCGACCGCGCCGATTACCGTATTGTCGGTCTCGTGCGAGCCGAATGCCCTGCCTCCGAAAACTTCGCTCGTCGAAAAGCACACCACCCGCTCGCAGCGGTCGAGCTTCGAGGCCGCTTCCAGAACGTTGGCCGATCCGACCATATTGACCCGCATGGTCACCACCGGTTTCACTATCACGGTATCGATACCCGCAATCGCCGCACAGTGTACCACGATATTGGCGCCGTCCATCGCCCCGGCGACCGCGTCGTAGTCCAGAACGTCGCCCTCGACCACCGTCAGATTCGGATGGTCCCGGAAGGGTTTGTCCTTCAGGGAATCCCTGGAGAGATTGTCCAGGACGATGATCTTGTTATCGTCGATCAGTCGTCCGGTCAGTGTCGAGCCGATGAATCCCGCGCCGCCGGTGATGAATATTGTTTTGCCCGTAATCATGTTTGCATTTCTCCAGCCGCATGAAAAAGTGTCGGCTTGCGGACCGTTTGCGCGATGGGGCAGTATACCGGTGCGCGAGGGGCTCCGCAACAACCACGAGCGAATCCGCCTACCGTAATGTTTGTATAGTAGTAACGCCCTCTTTCTTTCGGACGACAGATGGGGATTACACGGATTTTTGGATTACATGGATTAACGCCCAAGGTCTTGGTAACGACACGTCCAAGCCGTTCGTCGTTCACTTGGTTATTGGGCGTTTCTTGTTGGTTGTTGGATGTTGATCCGTTCGCCCCAACTGAAGGACGATTCGCCCTTTCTTTCGATAGAGTACTTTGACCGCAAGGCCGTCGGGCGTTTCGGCGGTACTCAGCAGACCCGTCGCGCCAGAGCCGGGCGATATGCTCTTCGAATCAGGATATACGATAATGCTCTCGGGAGTCTCCGTGCCGAAACTCCTGGCGTCGAGCAGAATGAGCCTGACGCCGCGCTGGTAAAGCCACCACCATCGCTGCTCCGGCGTCGCATCTTTGCGCATCGAGCTTAACTGCCCGGCGGTCAGAGAGCTTCCCAGCAAGTCGGGCCTGACCCAGTAGCAGTTGTACGAGGCCAGGATAATCGGCTCGTCGAGTCCGGCATGGGCGTTGAGAACTCCAGCCGAACCGGCGTCGGGGCGGAGGCGCTCGGGATCGATGAGTCGCCCCACGACGTACTTGACGGAGTCTCCGCCGCACCGAGAGACATCCCGGCCCAGTCGCCCGAGCACAACCACGATCGAGGCGGCTATAATCACCGTCGCCAGCACGCGCCCGCGGCGTCCGGACTCCAAGGCCAACTGGGCCCCCAGCGCCGCTGGAAGTATCAGGATCAGCAGCGGCGCAAGGGTGTATCGCGGCGCGAAGACACTGGGACTCAAACAGGTGAAAACGACCAGTCCGAAAATCGCCGCCGCGGTGACCTGGAACAGTGGGCTCCCCAGCGGTTTGGCGCGACGCCACGACAGCACAACCAGCGGAAAAAACGCCAGTATCAATGGTGATAGCGTACCGTACTGCATCGGGTAATCACCGAAGACCAGCGCAAGGGGATACGTCCTGTGAATCCGTCGGACAATCGCCGCCCCGTCATCGTAGTCGGCGTACCAGTTCTGCACGTGCCACGCATTACTACCGCCCACAAACGGCGCGAGCGGGTGGCCGAAAAGAACGCCGTTCTTGATCAAGTGCGGAACGCCGGCCAGCAACGCACAGACGCCCCAGACCGCCAACACGCCGAGGCCCGTCAGCATCATTGACTTCAGCCTGCCGCCATCGGGGCGGGAAGTTAGGCGCCTCCACACCAGCAGCGCGAAAACGCCTGGGACCAGTACTCCGATATAGCCGAACTTCGCCACCGCCGCCAGGGAGGTAAGCAGACCGCACAGCCAAGCCGCCGAGAAGCGCCGCCAGACGAGCAGCGCGAAAACGCACGGGACCAGCGCCCCGATATAGCTGAACTTCGCCACCGCCGCCAGAGAAGTAAACAGACCGCACAGACAAGCCGCACGCCAGGGATTATCGCTCGTCTGCAATGCCCAGTAGATTGCCGCCACGCCCATCGCCGCGGCAAACAGATCGACTTTCGCGTCCACGGAGATCAGCGTGACGGCCGTCGACGTGAAGTACATCGCGACGGCGATCCACTTTCCGCGCCGTCGCAAACCAGCCATACCGCCGATCCCCAGCAGCATGCCCATCCCCGCAAGAGATGTCGGCCAGACGAATCCCTTCGCCGCCGATTCGCTGCACAAGGACATCAACGCTGCATAGTGCATCTCGCCCTGCAGGCCTACCTGCGTGAAATCGTGGTATGTTCCCGGTAGAGGCGTCAGTCGCTCGTAGTGGGCCATGTATTTCGCCACGGTCATGTAAAACGCGACCGCATCGCCGCGGGCGGGCATGAACAATGCGCCGATGCCCATCACGATTATCTGGGCAATCAGCAGATACCCCAGAAGGCGCCACGGGCGCCCCTCGCTCCGTATCGCATCCCACTGCAGGCGGGAGGTTCGCCCCGAGGCGGTCAGCAGCGATCTGGCCGACCGCCATCCGACCCGCACGCAAACCATGAGAACCACAGCGACAACCCAGGTCTTGAACCATCCGGTCAGGCCGATCAGCAACCATACGTTTGCCAGCACACCCTGCCCCAGCAACATCGCAGAAGACGCCCCAACGACCACACCGCAACGCTCCTCCAGCGAATCGGTTCTGAGGATCAACCGCAGCACGCGCGCGCCCAGAGACAAGCACGCGATACTGTATATCGCAAGAAGCGGAAGACTCATTAGCACGTCAAACCACACACTATGCTCCCGTCGCCGTTAACCGTTACTCTAACCTCTAACCCGTGACCCGCATCGGCGCTATCCTCCGCTTGCGGAAAACCACGTCATCAAGGCGTCGCTGATCCGTTGCAACCATCCGCCAATTGAATCCAGGCCCAACCGTCGAAATAACGACTCGACATACCGCGTCCCGAAAGCCAGAAAGTAAACGATCAGAACCGCCGCTATCCACGCGACGAAGAAGAACTTCGCAAAACCGGACAGCGGTTTGAAAGAGGTGATATTGCCCGATGGTCCGCTTTCGTTCATTCAACCGCCTCCGCCGTTGTCGTCTTTCCGCACGATCACGATCAGGTTATTACCGCCCAATATCACTTTCGGATCGAGCGTGAGATCAGTGCGCAGTTCACGCCGTTTCGCCGCCGATCGCAGGCAGTTCACCAATCGCATGCACGCCACCATCGGCCACCAGAGCATCTGCTTGCGCTTGGGCGCGTTCTGCCTGATCTCGACGATCTGGAGCCCGTTGATCCTCAGCATGAACTCGAGGATCGTTATCGTGATCGGGGAGTTGTGAAAGTTGAACAGGTTCCGCCCGCAGTTTTCGTATGCCTCATCCGAAACGGGTTTGGTGAACACGCCGCGGAACAGGAACCGAATCCGCCGTTCGATGTTAGTGTAATTCGGAATCGAAAACACTCCCATCCCCCCGTCTTTGAGGATGCGGGCAAACTCGGCGACAGCCCTGTACGGGTCGGTCATGTGCTCCAGCCCATCCACGCACGCGACATAATCAAACGCTCCATCAGCCGCGTCGATCCGCCGGTTAAGGTCCGTATATACCGCCTCCAGACCCGGCGCCGCGAATATCTCCGGGTCGATCTCACCGCAGGTCACCTCAAAGCCCATCTCGCTGAGTTTCATACTCAGGTGCCCGAACCCCGCCGGCGCATCGAGTACCTTTCCCCGCGACTGCTCGGAGAACCACTCCAATATCGCCGTGTGGATGCTGGGCCTGGCTTTGGGTTTAACTTGTTGTGCAGTATCGTTCATCCGCAGCCGGCAATGATAGGGCAATCAGATCGTCGATGGAAGCCGGTAGTTCAACCGGCGAGATTATCACTCACAGAACGCAAGCCCTTGTCCCGGTGTTGGTCCTGCCGCGGTTATCCGGGTTAATCGCTCTCGCTTGCCACCGTGGATATGATCAAAGCAGCACTCTTGAAACAGAAGTTCATCGGTAAGACGCCAATTCAATGTCGCGTCGGGGGCGATCTCGGTCCACCCTTGCGGACGCTTCGCAGCCGGGAGAAACGCCAGTTGCTTCGCATCTACGATGTTAAGAACTGGACGAACCTAAGAGGGGCGCGTTACTGTGTGCTGAGATTCGGAGCCAAAGACCTCTGCCAGAGCATCAAACTCGTCGGCGTCAGCGCATCGACGAAGAAGGACCCGGCCAGGCGATAGCAGGCAGATATCCAGGGAGTTTTCACATGCATATGACTGACTCGCGTGGACGTCCACTCATCGGCATGCTCATGGTGTCGACCCTCTTTGTGGGTCTGGTCGGATGCGGCGGCGGTGGGCGGGAATTGATGCCCACGCCTAATCTTTGCGTTGGCGTAGACGGCGATCCTTTTGCCGACGTGCCCGAGACGCTGCGGTCCAGCACCGTCGACGTGATGTACGTGACCGACCGAAAGCCCGTGATCGGTAAGGATGGCGCCATCCGCTACGGCGCCGAACGGTCGCACTCCCTGGCGTTCGGAATGTGCCTGGTGCAAATCGGTAAGGGGCTCTCGTGGGAAACACTCGTGGAGAACACCAGCGGGCGCAAGAGGTCAAAGTCGCTGGCGATGTCCCTCAGCATCGTCGAGCAGGCGCGCCTGCCCGAGACGCCTCTGCCCCTGGTAAAGACCGATAAGGGGCTCATCGAGGCGCCCGCCGCAGTGGCCAAACAAGACGCGATCGTCAAGAAATTCCACGACGAGCTGCGCAGGCGTCTTGCGAAGACTCCGACGAAAGAGGCTTATGTTTACGTGCATGGTTTTAATAACTCGTTCGAGTCCGGCGCCTTCGTGATTGGTGAGCTTTGGCATTTTTTCGGGCGGCGGGGCGTTCCGATCACGTATTCCTGGCCCGCCGGCGCGGGCCTGAACATTCGCGGTTACTCACACGACCGGGAGTCGGGCGAGTTTACCGTATTTCATCTCAAGCAGTTCCTGCGTGTGCTGGGGGCCCTTGAGGAACTCGAGAAAATCCACATTATCGCCCACAGCCGCGGTACGCACGTGGCGACCTCGGCGCTTCGAGAACTGTTCATCGAAGCCAGAGGAGCCAAACTCGATCCGCAGGAAGTCTACAAGATCGGAAACGTCGTCCTGGCGTCTCCCGACCTGGACCTGGACGTGACCATTCAGCGCCTCGGCGCCGAACGTTTCTTTCGAGGTACTGAACGGGTGACGATCTACGTGACAGCCAAGGACAGGGCGATCGGCTTTTCGAACTGGTTGTTCGGGTCCAGGCGCCGCGTGGGACAAATGAGCCTCGCCGACTTGAGTCCCGCACTGATGCAAAAACTTGCGGGCCTGCCCCATACCAACTTTATCAGTGCCCGCGTCAAGCTGGACTTCACGGGTCACGACTACTACCGCTCGAACCCCGCGGTAAGTTCCGATCTGATTCTCTTGCTTCGCGACAATCGCGAACCCGGCGCCGCCAACGGACGCCCGCTGACCGAGGTCGCCGGCAACTACTGGCGAATCGAGGACGGTTACCGCAACACCAAGTAACCTGGCGATCGACCGTTGCGCGAATGAGACGTGGGAGACTTCGCACAGATCGACGTTGTTGTCGCCGTTCGGCGTCGCTTATGCCCCAGCATCCGTCTCGTTCCGCCGCTTGCGGTGTAGCAGTCTGTCGAACGAGACCTGACCGCTCATAGATAATGGCTAATTGTTCTTCATTGTCATTTTTCATTTGGTTATTTCAAGGATAGGTGGTACAATTTGTATATGTTATCGGTCCGCACTGTCAACCGCGGGCCGCATTCGACCTGTCGTAGACGCTGAGCCCGTCGAAGCGAGCCGGTCGAATCTGAAATGAGGCAGGAACAGTTTCCGCCGGTGAGTTCCCTTTCCTGCATGAAGCAGCCGCCGGACAAACAGACACTACAGGCCCACTTGAGCAGAACCTGCGCCCTGGTATCCGGCTGGGCGGCGGGTTGAGTCGGCTATTTCACTCCGGATCTTGTAATCAGGAAACAATGCAATGAACTCAAAGCGAATTATCGTCGTAGTCCTGGGCGGTCTGCTTGCCCTTACCACCCGCGCCGGGGCCTCCATGGTGAGATTTGACTTTACCGGAACGTTGAACGTTGTCCCGGCGCCTCTGGCCGGCAGCTTTGCGATCGGTCAACCGTTCGCGTTGTCGTACGTATTCGACACCAACGCTGCGCAGACCGGCGGAGTGCTGCTGCCCGGCGGAGTGGGATACGCCGACTATCCGGCTACCGCTTTTACGGCCGCGGCGTCAACCCATTCGATCTCGGCGGTGGCTGCGAACATTCGCGTCACCAACAATTACACCATCGACGAGTACAACGTCTATCCGATCAGCCCGCCGTGGACCGTCGGCGGCGTACCGAGCGGGTTCTATCACGTTATGACCGAGATCGTGGCCCAGGACTACATCGCCAAGACTGCTCTTTCCGACACTCTCCTGCCAGACGACCCGGTGGATATATCGGGAATGAACCCGCGATTTCGCCTCACTTTTGTCCAGGAAAGCAACCAGACCGCTTACCAAGTGCTCGGAGACGTCGGCCACGCCACGGTAACGCCGGTCCCCGAACCGGTCTCACTGTCGCTACTTGCCGCCGGCGCCCTGGCCGTCCTGCGTCGCCGCCGCCGCTTCGCTCCAGTATCAGTGTAATCCGTGCTATCCGTGGTAAAGGCCGGTAAGCAGTGAACGTGGGTGATGTCGTAAGCAAAACTCCGCGATCTCCGTGTCCTCTCCGGCCAGGTCGGCGTCGTGGTCGACAGTAAATAGCCAATAGTTAACGGCTGATGGATAATGGACTTAACTGTCTGTGGCATATCATGCGGCGTCAAATTAATATTTGAGGCGAGATCATCGGCGAGCTAAACCACCGTAGCCGCTGGCGGCGACAGGTGATACCGGCACGCAAAGGGCCGATTGCGGGCGACGGGCACGGATTCAGGAATCGCCGGATTGCAAATAGCGCCATCGAGTAGCGCCTTGACTCGGGCAAGTGGAGGGGCTAGACTTACTCTGGTTGGGAACGAATCCCGGAGAAGGCACGGGAACTGGATAGACTGTGGCAGGAGAGTTTTCAAAGGATTTCAGGCGTTTCTTCTTTCGCGGCCTCGCGGCAGTGTTGCCCACTGTTCTGACGTTGGCGATCCTTATCTGGGTGCTCGGTTTCATTCACACGTATATCGGGCAGTACACCAATCGCGGTGCGCAGTGGGTGGTCGTGCAGTTTGTCGGGTGGTTCCGGCGCGATCCGATGTCCTGGTCGGGGTCTCCGGCGGCTTGGTTGACGGTGGAAGCAGCCTGGAAGGCCTACTGGTTGGTATGGATCGGGTTTTTGCTGGCGTTTGTGGGGATATATATTTTTGGGCGTTTTATCGCCAGCTTCATCGGAAGGACGATCTGGCGCCGCGTGGAACGAGGGATTTTTCGCCTTCCGATTGTCAAGCAGGTTTACCCGCCGGTGAAGCAGGTTACGGATTTACTGTTTTCTGATCGCAAGATAGAATTTTCTCGTGTGGTGGCTGTATCCTATCCACGTAAAGGTATATGGTCCCTTGGTTTAGTGACTTCAATGGGCATGAGGGAGCTTCAGGGTCCCGATAATGAGATGCTGACGGTGTTCATTCCTTCCAGTCCCATGCCGGTTACAGGCTATACTGTAACAGTGAGACGTGATGAAGTTATTGATCTGCCAATTAGTATTGATGAGGCTCTTCGTTTTACCGTCAGTGGCGGTGTCGTTTTGCCGATCAATCAAATACTGGAAGATAACAAACTCCAGGGCTCGGCCCGACGCCATGTCCTGGAAGTTCCTGAAGACGACAAGGAGATACAAGAGTGAACATAGTTATTGAAGCGCGACACATGGAAGTAACAGATTCGCTTCGGTTGTACGTGGAATCCAAGGCTGAAAAGCTGCCCAAGTATTACGACAACATACACTCGATCGAGATCACGCTTGATCTGGAAGCCGATCAACCGATGACGGAAATAGTCGTGCATGGCGGAAGGAAGAGTACTTTCGTTGCCAGTGCAAGGAATGAAGACATGTATGCGTGCGTCGATCAGTGCATACACAAAATAGCCGAGCAGTTGAGACGCCACAAAGACCGTATTCGCGGGCACCACGCTCCCCCGCTAAGCTCCGTTACCGAAGCACCCGAACTGTAACAACGCCATCGAAGCATCCTCGGGATGAGTTTATAGCGGCATCATCTTATCGCGGGGCGGGTTACCGGTTCGTCCGATCGTATTGGGGACAGATTGAAGTTGCCTTCGGAGCGCGCTTTCAGCGGTCGAAAATTCCCCGTGTGTACTGGCAAAAGGTACCGGGAGGCTGTAGACTTATTAGCCTAATGGACCGTCACGACCGCGAAAGCTCAAATTGGTCGCCAGCATGCCGGGCGACAATACCGGAACAAGCTCGCAGGAGTCAGAAATGAAACTGTCAGACATAATAGCTACAGATGCAATCATCCCGAACCTTCAGGCCACTACTCGTGACGAAGCTATCGAGGAACTCGTGGAGGCATTGGCCAAGTCCGGTGCTATTGCAAAGGGGATGATCGGCGATGTAATCGAGGCGATCAAGGCGCGCGAATCCCAAGCCACCACCGGGATAGGCAAAGGTGTTTCGCTACCGCACGCCAAACTCAAAGGTATAAAGAAACCGATAGGGACAATCGGAAGGTCCGAGGGCGGTATCGATTTTTCTTCACTGGATTCCAAGGCCGTCTATACGATCATACTGCTGCTTTCGTCGCCGGATGGTCCCGACGAACACCTTCAGGCGATGGAAGCGATTTTCAAGCACGTACAGAGGGACATCTTCCGCAAGTTCCTCCGGCAGAGCGAAACGAAAGAAGCGATCATAGACCTCATCCATGAAGCCGATGAATTGGAGTAACCCAAGGGGGAGTTTACCCCAAGGGCTCCGGCGTTAATGGAATACCAAAGTGCCAACTGCAGAACAGGAAATCAGCATTGTCAACAAGTACGGATTGCATGCCAGACCGGCTATGCAACTTGTCGAGTTGGCCAACGGATTTGGCAGCAAGATTGAGTTATCTACAAACTCAATTACTGTCGATGGCAAGAGTATCATGTCCGTCATGCGGTTGGGCGCCGCAAAGGGCACGATACTGCGCGTCGTGGCAGACGGCGAGGACGCTACTGAGGCGGTTGACGCCATCGCCGCCTTGATCGGCAATGGTTTTGGTGAGATGGAAGGCGCCTGATGAAGACGAAGAAAGGCATAGGGGTTTCCCCGGGTGTGGCGATCGCCGCCGCGGCGGTCGTTGACGCCGAGGAATTCGACATTCCCGAACGCCACGTGTCACCGAACATGGCCGAAGGGGAAGTTACCCGTCTTCGCAAAGCCGTTTCAGTCTCGAAGAGCGAGATACTCGCCCTGCAGAAGCGAACCAGCGATCAGATCGGTAAGGAAACCGCCGCCATTTTCGACTTCCATCTCGGTCTGCTGCAAGACAAGGTTCTCCTGAAGAAGTTCATCGATACGATCATGGAAGATCACGTCACCAGCGAGTATGCGGTGGCGGATGTTCTGCGAGGTTACGCCAAGGAATTCCTGGACATGCCTCAGTATCTCGCCGATCGCGTCAAGGACGTTTACGACATCGAGAAACGCCTGCTGCGTAACCTGGTCGGACAAAGCCGCCAAACGCTACAGCATCTCGACAGCGATCGGATTCTCCTGGCGCACGACCTTACGCCCAGCCAGGCCGCGGGCATGGACCGCCAGCACGTGCTGGGACTGGCCATCGACGCCGGCGGACAGACCAGTCACACCGCCATTGTTGCCAGGGCCCTGGGAATACCCGCGGTTGTCGGACTGAACAATGTTACCGGCGAAGCCACCGCCGGCGACACTGTAATCGTCGATGGAAATCGGGGGATGGTGATTATAGACCCCGACGAGCAGACCATCGCTCAATACCGCGATTACGCACGCCAGCAGGTCGAGTTCATACACTCCCTCGACGCCCTGCGCGACCTGCCCGCCGTTACGATGGACGGACACGAGATCAGCTTGCTGGGCAATATCGAGTTTCCCGCCGAAGCGGCGGTTGTTATGGGAAAGGGCGGAGACGGAATCGGGTTGTACCGCACCGAATTCCTCTACCTCGGTACCGAGACCGAACCGACCGAAGAAGACCACTACAACGCCTACAAGGAAGTGATCGATCTGTGCCAGGGGCGTCTGATTGTCATAAGGACGTTCGACCTCGGCGCAGATAAGCAAACTCAAAGCCGTGCCCGGTCGCCCGAACGAAACCCGTTCCTTGGTTGCAGGAGCATTCGATTCTGCCTGCAGGAACTACCGATGTTCAAGACGCAGATCCGCGCGATCCTGCGTGCCAGCGCCATCGCCGGCGCCGACATCCGGATGATGTTCCCCCTGATCACGAATCTCAGGGAACTTCGCCAGGCCAAAGCTATCGTTCGCGACGTGGCGGAAGATCTCGAAGAAGAGGGTATCGAACATTGCCATGACCTACCGCTGGGAATGATGATAGAAACGCCGTCGGCGGCGCTGCAGTGCAATGCGTTCGCGCAGGAAGTGGATTTCTTCTCCCTGGGAACGAACGATCTGATACAATACACCCTGGCGGTCGACCGCGCAAACGAAAAGGTCGCCCAGTTGTTCACGGCGGCGCATCCCGCCGTGCTGCGGCTTATAAAGGAAGTCATTCGCGCCGGGCAGCGTTATGAAGTGCCCGTAAGCCTGTGCGGGGAAATGGGCGGAGACGTGGTTTTCACCATGCTGCTGATGGGTTTGGGAATCACCACTTTTTCGTGTACGCCGCCGGCGATTCCAGAGATCAAGAAGATAGTCAGGTCCGTGACGATGGAACAGGCGACAAAGGTCGCAAGGCGAGTGATGACGTTCGACGGCGACCAGGAAATTTTGAATTATCTCCGGGTAGCGACCAGAGAGGTGCTCCCGGAATCTTATACGAACATGTGATACCGCGCCGGTAGCGTCTCGTGAGGCGCGTCGGTGGTGTCAACACAACGAAACACAGAAAGGACGGCTTGGGCATTGCCGCAACGTTGGGCAATGTGGATGGCAGTGTGTGGAGACCTGCGGTTCGCCTCGCATCATGACATGATGCGGGTTATCGAACGAACGCTTCTCCGTGCGAACCTGCCGCTCCGGTACAGCCAGGGCTTCAGCCCCCGGGCAGTTTTGTCGTTGTCTTTCCCGCGACCCGTGGGTGTCGCGACAAGACGCGACCTTCTGGTGGCCGCCCTGGACTCGCCCGTGGTGCGCCACGAATTGCTCGCCGCGGCCAATCGCCACTGCCCCGAGGGGTTGAACTTCGTTGACGCGACCCTTCTGGAATCCAAGGCCACTCCGATAGCGGTCGAATGCACCTACCAGATACCCGTCCCTGCCGAGAAGACCGATGCAGTGACCCGAGCGGTCGAACACTTCTCCGCCCGGGACACCTTCACCGTCCAACGCACCAAACCGCCCAAGCGACGCGGGCGACGGGTCCAGGGAGAGGCAGTAACGCGAACCCTTGATCTTAAACTCCTGGTCGACAACGTTGAATTCGACGGGGAGACACTCTCCTGGCGCCAGGCGCCCCACGAGAGCCGATGGGCCAAACCCACCGAAGCGATGCAGGCCCTCGGGCTCGATTCCGCGGGTGACATGGCGCTGGTCACTCGAACATCTCTGGTATTCCAGGGACTGAACGAATACAGCGGCGAACCGGACGAGAAAATCGACGGTGAGCCCGAAACAATATGACGTACGTTAGTTAATAGAAAGCGAGTAGCAGCATTATGGCAAGACAGATGCTCATCAACAGCCTGACCGGTCAGGAATGCCGGATTGTGATATTAAACGATAGTGTCATGGAGGAGTTGTACGTCGAACGTGCCTCCAGCGCATCGCGCGTCGGTAACATCTACAAGGGGCGCGTGACGAATATCGAACCATCTATACAGGCGGCGTTTATCGATTTTGGATTGTACAAGAACGGGTTCCTGCACATCTCGGATCTGAGCAGCGAATACTTCCCCAAGTCCAAGGGTTCGGGACACGAGGGCGTCGGGCGAAAGCACCCTCATCGAGACCGCCCCCCGATCCAGGAGTGTCTCAAGCGGGGTCAGGAAGTTGTGGTCCAGATGACCAAGGAAGGTATCGGTACGAAGGGCCCGACGATGACTACCTACCTTTCGATTCCCGGGCGGTTGCTGGTAATGATGCCCGGAATGAAGCGCCTCGGTGTTTCCCGAAAAGTGGAAGACGAAGAAATCCGCGCCCGCGCCAAGGAGGCGCTGTCGCAGCTTGAACTGCCTTCGGGCATGGGGTTCATCGTGCGAACCGCCGGCGTGGATCGACCGAAACGCGAAATGAACCGCGATCTGAACTATCTGCTTCGTCTCTGGAAGTCCACCAACGAGCTTATCAAGACGGCAAAGGCCCCGCTCGAGATATACAAGGAGTCGGACCTGATAATCCGAACGCTCCGCGACGCGTACAGTACCGATATCTCCCGAATAGTCTGCGACAACCCGGAAACCGCCGTCAACGTGCGAGATTTCCTCAAAGTCGCAACACCGCGAGCCAAGACCAAGATCGAAGTCTACACCGGTACGGAGGGACTGTTCCGCGACATGGGAATCGACGAAGAGATAGAGAAGATCAACTCGCGACGCGTGGATCTGCCTTCGGGCGGATCGCTGGTTATCGATCCGACAGAGGCGCTGGTGGCTATCGACGTTAACTCCGGACGATCGCGCGGACACAGCAGCGCCGAAGCTACCGCCCTGAATACGAATCTGGAAGCCGCCCGAGCGATCGGCAGGCAGTTGCGTATGCGCGACCTCGGTGGTGTTATTGTGATGGACTTCATCGACATGCGCGACGAAAAGCACCGCCGCGCCGTCGAAAAGGAGCTGAAAGAGGTCATGAAGGGCGATCGGGCCAAGAATCGCGTCCTGCGAATCAACAGCTTCGGTATCCTCCAGATGACCAGGCAGCGTCTAGGTCCGCCACTGAAGCAGAACTACTATCGTAACTGCCCGCAGTGCGACGGGTTGGGAATGATAAAATCCGAGGAGTCCCAGGCACTGGTAGTGATGCGGTTGCTGGCCAGGGCCTCGATAAATGAAGATGTCTCCGAAATCAACATCACCTGCCCGCCGCAGGTAGCGCATTATCTGGCCAACTACCAGCGGAAGGACATAATCCTGACCGAGGAGAAGACCGGAAAGACCATAGTTATCACCGCCGACAGCGACATGACCGGCGACGACGTGCGGATTGACTGCATAAACGCCAGGGGCTCCAAAGTCGCCGGTGAAACGGGCAAGCGCAAGCACGGAAAGCTCAAGACCGCCGGGCTCGAAGCGTTCCTCAATGAACAGGCCAAGAAGAGCCCGTCGCCCAAACCAACCAAAGCCCCTCCGCAGACTGACGATGATTCCGCCAAGCCCCCATCGGCTAAGAAAACGCGGCGGCGCAGGCGATCGGGCGCTGCCAGGAAGACCGCCGAAACGAAAGACAGTACTGACGTCAAGGCAAGCACGCCGGCGAAGAAGACAGTTGACAAACCGGCCAAGACCGCCAAAACCGGAAAGAAGAAAACTGACAAACCCGCAGAAACCGGAAAGAAGAAAACCGGCAAGAAGAAGACCGACAAGCAGAAAACCGACAAGCAGAAAACCGACAAGCAGAAAACCGACAAGAAGAAAACCGACAAGAACCGGCGCCGAAAAAGCTCAAAGCGTGCGACCGGGAAAGCCGAAGAGGGCGAACCCAAGAAGGATTCAACGAAAGAATCGGACAAGAAGACGTCCAAACGTGCAAAGAGAAGCAAGTCCGCCAGGCGTAAGCCTTCTCGGGACAAACCTGCCAAGGACCAGAAAAGCAGCAACGATGAATTGCCCGCGGTGACCCCTCCTTCGCAGCTTCGCGAGGAAATCGAAGCCAGGCGTCTGGAACAGCAGAAAGGCAAACCGCCACAGAAGACACTATTGGAGGCGATGGGCTTCGACGACAAGTAGCGCCGACTTCGCCCAGGACAAGCCGTGCCATCCGTGGCTCAAGCCGTTGCCGTCGCCGTTGCCGTTACTATACGTATCTATCCGTGTTCATCCGTGGCTAATATCGTTACCGTGGTAAGAAGTCTTTAGTTCGTCGCCGTCGGCTTGAAGTGCTATACTGGCATGATGATTAAGTTGCGTGTATTGGTTGTTCTACTTTTCTTGACCGCTATCGGCGCGTCTGTCGCCCGGAGCGCCGAACCCGTCTCTCGCGAGGCGCTTTGTCGGCGATTGATCGATCGGTACAAGCTGAAGTCCTTTGTCTTCGCCGAACGGGCTCATCGCGGCCGGGGGAAGGTTGGCGATGGACACTGGTACGCGAATTTCGGCTACTACGCCCGGTACCCGCAGAAGAAGGCCTACTCCTCCGGCGGTTCGCTCCGCAAACTCGATCTGGGCGCCGGTGAGTCCACGGTCCTGATCGAAGACAGCGCCGGAACGTTTCGCGACCCGGTGGTGCATTATGACGGTAAGACTATCCTCTTCAGTTATCGCAAGGGCGGAACGGGTGCTTTCCATCTGTACGAAATCCAATCCGACGGCACGGGGCTGAAGCAGCTCACGTTCGGTATCTACGATGACATCGAGCCGTGCTGGCTGCCGAACGATTCGATCATGTTCGTCAGCGGACGGGCCAGACGCTGGGTGAACTGCTGGGTCACACAGGTTGCAACGCTATATACGTGCGATCGCAAGGGCGGGCGCATCCGACAGATCTCGGCCAACATCGAACACGACAACACCCCCTGCGTGCTCGCCGACGGACGGGTGATCTTCCAGCGATGGGAGTATGTCGACCGCAGCCAGGTCCACTATCACCATCTCTGGAGCGTCAACCCCGACGGGACGGGACAAACCGTCTACTTCGGGAACCTGCGCCCGGGCGGGGTATTCATCGACCCCCAGCCCATTCCCGGCTCGAACCGAATCGTTTTCATTCACTCGCCGAGCCACGGACGGGCCGAGCACGCCGGAGCCATTTGCACCGTCACCGATCGCAACGGGCCGGACGATCCCCGCGGGATCCGCGTGCTGCACAGGTCCAATAGCTTTCGAGATCCGTGGGCGCTGTCGGACAAGGATTTTCTTGCCGCTCAGGGCAAGAGCCTCGTCCACCTTACCGCCGCTGGTAAGGTCACCGCGCTCTACACGCACAACGGATTTGAACTGAACGAACCGCGCCCGCTCGCGCCGCGAAAGCGCGAACGAATCATCCCCAGCCGCATCGATCTGACCAAGACTACCGGCACGCTGATACTGACCGATGCAACGGTCGGGCGCAACATGGGCGGCGTGAAGAAAGGGCAGATCAAGAAACTGCTGATCCTCGAATCGCTTCCCAAGCCGATTAACTACACCGGAAGCATGGAACCGATGAGCTATGGCGGGACCTTCACCCTGGAGCGAATCCTCGGGACCGTGCCCGTCGAAGAAGACGGGTCAGCCAATTTCGACGTGCCCGCCAACAGGGCGCTGATCCTGATCGCACTCGATAAGCAGGGCAGGGCGGTCAAACGCATGCAGAGTTTCCTTTCGGTTATGCCCGGCGAGGTTACCAGTTGTGTCGGCTGCCACGAGGACAGGCGAACCGTGCCCGACCCCGTCAAGACCCGCCGACTCGTCGCTATGAAGCGCCCGCCCAGCAAGATCACGCAGTTGAAAGGAATCCCGGACGTCTTCGACTACCCGAGAGACATCCAGCCAATCCTCGACAAGCATTGCGTCAAATGCCACTCCCCGAAAAAACGCGACGGCGGCGTGCTGCTCACCGGCGACCACGGACCGGTCTATTCGCACAGCTACTACACGCTCAGCGCGACCTGGCAATTCTCCGACGGGCGGAATATGCCCAAGAGCAACTATCCGCCGTACGGGCTCGGCGATGCGGCCAGCCCGATCATGAAAATGCTCCGCGGCGAACATTACAAAGTGAAATTGAGCGATCGTGAAGTCGAAGTGATCCGCCATTGGATTCATTGCGGCGCGCCGTATATCGGCACGTATGCGGCCCTGATCGGGGGCATGATCGGAAGTACGGGTTACGAACGGTCCCACTTCACAGCCATCGACACTCGCATCCTGAAAAGCGAAAAAGTCAAACGCGCGTCGGAAGTAATCAAACGCCGGTGCGGGAAATGCCATACAGGTGTGCGCAACGTCCCGAAACATCCCGTGGACTGGGGGCAGGGCAACAAACTGATCCAACCGCTGCGCGCCTGGATGATTAAGCAGAGAGACAACCGCGCAGTCTGGCGTTTTCAGCAGCACATTCTCTACAACCTGACCCGCCCCGATGAGTCCGTGCAGCTTCTGGCGCCTCTGGCGAAAAAAGCCGGCGGATACGCGGCCTGTCGCGAGATCATCAAGGCCAAGGGCAAGGGCGACAAGGTCACCGACAAACCAGCTACCGTTTTTGCCTCTAAAGACAATCCGGACTACCAGATCCTGCTGGCCGCGATCGAGGACGCCAAGGCCCTGCACGATTCCGACCCGCGTTGGTTCGCGCCCGGATGGAAGGCGCCGGTGGAGTACATCCGCGAGATGAAACGCCACGGGATTCTTCCCGAATCGTTCGATCGGGAAAAGGACCCTCTGGACCCTCACGAAATCGACAGGCGTTATTGGCGCGCCGTCACCGGCCACCATCTGCCCGGGAAGGAACCGAAACTTCACGCCAACCCCGCCATCCGCGCCATGTGCATCAAAGGAATTCTGACTCCCAGCGGCGATGCGCTCAAGCCGGATTCCCCCAGCCTGACCACCGGTAAGCCCGCCTCCTGTTCAGCCGCCCTGGCGAAGTATCCCGCTCATCTGGCCAATGACGGTTGCGCAAAAGACACGTACCGTTACTGGGCGACGGACGTCGCCGGCGGCGGGCCCGCATGGTGGCGCGTAGATCTCGAGAAACCCACCGATGTCGGCCGCATCGTGGTCGTCGCATACTACGGAGACAGGCGCATCTACGGTTTCACCGTGGAGACGTCGCTGGACGGAAAAAAGTGGAACACAGTCGCCGACATGCGCAAGAACAGAACCCCATCGACATCCAAAGGCTACACCTGCAAGTTCACGCCAACCAAAGTGCGCTACATAAAGGTAACCCAGACCAGCAACTCCGCCAACACCGGCCGCCATCTAGTGGAAGTCATGGCGTTCGAGAAGTAGAAAGCGCCGGCTTGTTTGCCACGGATGAACACGGATGAACACGGATAGTAAGGATTTGGAAACGGCAACAGCAACGGCGAAGAAGCCGTTGTCGTAACCTCTGTTAAATCCGTGTTTATCCGTGTTCATCCGTGGCAAACAAGCCGGCGCCTTTTCTACTTCGCCCCGGCCAGCGCCGCGACTTCCTTTGCGTCAAGTGCGCGGGTGTAGAATCGCACGTCGTCGATGGCGCCGGTGGCTACTACGCCTTCGGGCCGGCCGCCGATCCACAGGTCGTGCTTGTTATTCGCCAGCGGTCCGGAGGGGGTAAGTGAGGCCTCTTTCTTACCGTCGACGTAGAGCGTCACGATCTTTGCGTCGTACGTCAGCGCCGTGTGATGCCACTTGCCGTCTGTAATGTCGATCTTGCCCTGGACCTGGAGAAGTTCGTCGGGGCTCTTCCGGTCATGCACGATCCCGCTGACGGTCCCGTCCATCTGGACCCAGAGATCGAACCGCCGGGCGTTTGCGGCCTCGGGGAATTCCGGCCCGGCTTTCCAGACGATGTAGTGATAGTCGCCGGTCTTCTTGAACTTCGTCCACGCCGCGACGGTGTACTGCGGAGAGTTGAACTCCTCGATGTGCTTGACGACGACGAAGTCCTTACCGTTGAAGCTCACCGCCTTGCCCGTCTTGCCATTAACCCATTTCAAGGCGGCTGGGACCTGGGCGACCGTCGGCCCGACGGCGTTGGCGGACATCGGACCGGAGCCCTCGTCAAAAGACCAGTGACCCTTCAGCGCAGGGTCCGCCGGCGCGCATCCGCCAAGAAATATCCCGCCGGCCACAAGCGCAACGCACACAACAGAGATAATCGAGCGATTCATCATAATTGCACTTCCTTTCTCCCGGTTGAATTGCAGTTGAACTGCCGGGTCAGTCGATCAATATAGTTCTACCCGCACACTGCTGTCAATGTGTATGTCGTTGAGCCCCAGGGTGATCGCATCTAATCATTGTCGGGTATCGGGCGGTTTGGATTTCGACACAGAGACTCAGCTATTTTCATAATTATGCCACTGCGTTCAAGTCGTTGCG
>CAZSLS010000074.1:0-26711 GCA_964607575.1 uncultured Planctomycetaceae bacterium
CCTGCAAAACGCCCTCGCAGCATGATGCCAGAAAAACTTCTCACACCCATCCGCCACTTTCGCGGATTTTCGTGTTGACATGTATCTCTGATATGAGATAATACGCGGCTCGATTGTGGAGTACTCAGGAATACGGACAAGCAAAATGACTACCAAGACATACATGGCCAAGAATGGCGAGTTGACCCGAAAGTGGTTCGTTGTAGACATTTCGGGCAAGGTACTCGGGCGAGCGGCGACGCAAATCGCCACCGTCCTGATGGGCAAACATCGCCCCGAATATACCCCTCACGTCGACACAGGCGACTTTGTGATTGTTGTCAATGCCGCCGACGTTCGCGTCACGGGCACTAACAAACTCACCGATAAGGTCTACAAGCGTTACAGCGGATATCCCAGCGGTCTGAAACTCACGACCCTCGAAGACATGCTCGCCAAGTACCCCGAGCGGGTGATCTCCGAAGCGGTCCGGCGAATGCTACCGAAGAACCGCCTGGGGCGAGCGATGCTCAAGAAACTCAAAGTCTTTCCCGGCAGCGAACACTGCCACCAGGCCCAACAGCCTGAAGAAATGAAAATCAAAGGTTAGGATTGGCATTATATGGCACCAGAAAGCCCTGACACACCAACCACTGAAACTACGCCACAGGCAACACCTCCCGCCGAAGCACCCAAGAGCCAACCTCCGGTGGCCGCCGCGCAGAAGGCATCCTTCGCGGTTCCCACGCTCGGGGAAGGCGTTCACTACGTTTTCGGAACAGGGCGGCGAAAGAAGGCGGTCGCACGCGTCCGTATCCGTCCCGGAACTGGTAAGATACTCGTCAACAAACGGGATCTCGAAGTCTTCTTCGTCCACGACAAGGACCGCACCGCGGCTGTTTCTCCGCTGCGAACCACGGGCATGGCCAACAGTCTGGACGTATGGGTCAATGTCCGCGGCGGCGGGAGCACCGGGCAGGCCGATGCCGTCAAACTGGGCCTGGCCAGGGCGATCGCCAAAGCGATTCCCGAAGCCGAGCAGACCCTGCGCGACTCGAACCTGATGACCCGCGATGCACGCATCAAGGAACGCAAGAAGTACGGGCAGAGAGGCGCACGCAGACGCTTCCAGTTCTCCAAGCGTTAAACGAAACCGGATATTCACGAACAAGGGCTCCGGCGCCGCAATACCGGAGCCTTGCTCGTATAATGAACAACCCACAGATAGCTATCTATGGGCTTGGGTCTGTCGTGTTTCAGGTGACGCTGACCGCTGATAGCTAATACGGGAGTCTTCGCTATGACGCAAAGCGATCGAAAAATAAAAGTCGTGCTGATCGGCGGAAGCGGATACGCCGGATTTGAAGTCGTTCGCTGGTTGCTGAGACACCCCAACGCCGAACTGGTTGGCGTGTTCGGTCCGCCCGATGAGCTTGGGCCCATGGAGCAGTTCTATCCCCTGCTGTCGGCGCAGAGCGATCTGGTCCAGGAACTCTTCGACGCCGACCGGGTTGCATCCGCCGGAGCAGACCTGGCGATGTTGTGCGTACCGCACAAGGTCGCGATGAGCTACGTCCCGACACTCCGAGCGGCGGGTTTGCGCATCATCGACTGGTCGGCGGACTATCGCCTCACCGACGCGGCGGTCTACGAAAAATGGTACTCGCCCCACAGCGACCCCGACGGACTGGCCGACGCGGTTTACGGACTGCCCGAGTATTACCGCGACGCCATCGCCGAAGCATCGCTGGTGGCCAATCCGGGCTGCTACCCCACCTGTAGCATCCTGGCGATCGCCCCACTGCTTGGCGCCGGGCTCATCGAGTCCGATTCAATAGTCATCAACGCCGTCAGCGGTATTAGCGGCGCCGGACGGACTCCAAGCCTGAAGTTCCATTTCCCCGAGCGGAACGAGACTTTCGAACCCTACGGCGTCGGGACTCACAGACACATGCCCGAAATCGAGCAGGTCCTCAGCGACGTGTCCGGTAAGGAGACCACCGTGCTGTTCCAACCGCACCTGAGCCCGATGGATCGGGGAATGCTTTGCAGCATCTATGCGAACCCCGCCGGCGAAGTAACTGACGATCAACTCACCGAGGCCCTGGACCAGGCTTACGGTGATGAACCGTTCGTCCGGGTGCGCACCGACGTACTCCCGGCCAGCAAGTATGTTGCGACCACGAACTTCTGCGATGTTTCCGCCCGCGTGGTCAAGGGAAAGGTCGTAATCTTCAGCGCCCTGGACAACGTTATCAAGGGCGCTTCGGGCCAGGCGATCCAGAACATGAACATCATGTTCTCCCTGGACGAAACAACGGGCCTGTACTGATTTCTTTGGCCCGTGGTTGGGAATACTCAGAATCCGACTTGACGCCCTTGGGTCCGGCTCGGTACACTACAATCGCAGCAGATGTGGGCCCTCTTCGGGACTCGCCGCCGACCGCCCTTCAGGTCGGTCCGGTAGCCCGTTTAACCCCACCCTGGTCCGGTTTCAGGACGACCGAAACGCACCACAGGTCTCCGCGATAACCGCGCCCGGTCTTGAACGAACAGTATCTGCCACCGCAAACATTGGCCCGGAAGGATCGTTCATATGGCATCAAAGAAACGGCGACGCCTTGGTGAAATACTCGTGGACTGGGGCGTATGCACTCCCGCGGCTACAAGCGAAGCGCTCGAACACGCGCAGCGGGAAGGCATCAAGATAGGCGAGGCGCTGATAGCCCTCGAACTGGCGACCGAAGATGACGTTACCAAGGCGCTGGCCAACCAGTTCGACATGGAGTTCATCGATCTCGACCAGAACGTCGTGGTCCCCACCGAACTGAATCTCATCGACGAGACCCTCATCAAGCGCCACCAGATCCTCCCGCTGATAATGGAGGAAGGGCGACTGAAAGTGCTCATAACCGATCCCCTGGATCTGGAAACCCTCGACATGCTGCGTTTCAGGCTCAACTGCGAGTTGAATACCTGTCTTGCCAGCAAATCCAGGATGAGGGAATTCATCCGCCAGTACATCGGATCGAGCCAGAGCATCGACAAGGCGCTCGAGGAATTCGACGACGACAGCCTTGCTGTAGACGGCGAACACGATGAAGAGGCGGTCAGCGAAGAGTCCGCCCCGATTATTCGCCTGGTTACAATGCTGCTGACCGAAGCGGTGAACACGAGGGCTTCGGACGTACACATCGAGCCGATGAGTAACCGCGTGCGCGTACGATACCGAACCGACGGCGTCTGCGTCGTCCGCGACGACATCCCCAAGCGAACCCAGGGACCGGTGCTGAATCGTATCAAGATCATGGCCGGGATCGACCTGGCCGAGAGACGCCTTCCGCAGGACGGACGAATTAAGATGCGTATCGGCGGGACCGATATCGACTTCCGCGTATCGTCACTACCGAGCTACCACGGTGAGAGCATCGTTTTGCGTATCCTCAGGCCCGAAAGCGTCCGCATGGGCATCCCGGCTTTGGGCTTTGAACAGGAAGACTACGAGCGATTCCTCAAGATCATAAAGAAGCCTAACGGTATTTTCCTGGTCACCGGTCCGACCGGATCAGGCAAGACCACCACGCTCTACGCCGCGGTGAACGAGTTGAACCGTCCCGACCGCAAAATCATCACCGCTGAAGACCCCGTGGAGTACAATTTCACTCGCGTAAACCAGGTTCAGGTTAACGAAACGATCGGCTTGAGCTTCGCGTCGATACTCCGATCCATGCTTCGACAGGCACCGAATATCATCCTCGTCGGCGAAATCCGCGATTTGGAGGTTGCAGAGGTAGCCATTCAGGCAGCTTTGACTGGACACTTGGTATTCAGTACGCTCCACACAAATGATGCGCCATCTGCGATAACTCGTATGATTGATATGGGTGTCAAGCCGTTCCTCGTCGCCAGCGCAGTCCAGGCGGTAATGGCACAGCGTCTGATCCGAGTAATATGCCCCGACTGCAAAGCCGAAGATCCCTCGCCCGATGGCAGCGTCCTGCAGGCTCTCGGATTCAGACCGGAAGAGTTAAAGAGCGCAACTTTCTATAAGGGAACGGGTTGTCGCAATTGCAACGGAACAGGCTACCGGGGAAGACAGGGGATATTCGAGATGATGGCAATGGACGGGACCCTGCGTGAACTTGCCTTTAACCGTGCACCCCTTACTGAATTACGGGCGGCAGCACGGGCCGGTGGAATGAAAACACTCTTGCAGGATGGACGACTTAAGATCAGAAATGGCGTCACTACACCCGAGGAACTCGTTAGAATTACGCAAACCGCGGAATTAGTCGGCGGTTGAGGCGAATAATCACTTGGGAGGGAAACCTGCCGCCTGTGCCCACCGAAGGCCCGCAGCAAGAAAGAATTGAATTATGGCGACTATTCAGATTGACCGTCTCCTGGAAACGTGCATCAAACGTGGCGCAAGCGACCTGCATCTCCACGTTGGCAGGCCCCCGACACTTCGTCTGCACGGTCGACTCCGTCCGCTGGAAACAAAGATCCTCGAGCCCGAAGATACCATCAGCCTCATGAAGCAGATAACTCCGCCCCGGGCCCAGGAGGAACTTGCCGAACAGGGAGGCACGGACTTTGGATTCGAGTTCGGCGACGCCGGAAGATTCCGTACCTCCGTTTTCCAGCAGCGAGGCGATATTTCCCTGACGCTGCGGTTGATCCCCTCGAAGTTGCTGACCTTTGAAGAGATCGGGCTTCCGACAATCACCAAGAGCCTCTGCCGCCGCCCGAGGGGAATGTTCCTGATCACCGGTCCGACCGGATCGGGTAAGACGACGACTATGGCGACGATGGTCAACTACATTAACGAGAACTTCGATAAACACATAATCACGATCGAAGATCCTATCGAGTATTATCACCCGCACAAGAAGTCAATGGTCAACCAGCGCGACGTCGGCGTCGACGTACCGAGCTTTGGCGAGGCGCTGAGGCGCGTGCTGCGTATGGATCCCGACGTTATTCTCGTCGGCGAACTGCGCGACCTGGAGACTATCGAATCGGCCCTCCGCGCCGCCGAAACCGGGCACCTGGTCTTCGGTACGCTGCACACCACCAGCGCCCAGGGCACGGTCACGCGAATCATCGACCAGTTCCCCGTGGATCAGCAGGAACAAATCCGCATCCAGTTGGCATCGTCTCTGATCGCCGTACTCTGCCAAACCCTCATCCCCCGCCACGATATCCGCGGGCGAGTGGCCGCCTTCGAATTCATGATGGTCACCAACGCAGTCGGAAACCTCATCCGAGAGAACAAAGTATTCCGCATACCCAGTTCCATTCAAACCGGTAGGCGGTTCGGTATGCAGTTGCTCGACGATCATCTGCTCGCCCTGTTCAGAGAGGGCAAAATATCCATCGAAGACGCCATCGATAACAGCCACAGACCCTCAGAAATGCAGGACAAGACCGGTGCCGGGACCAGCGTACGGCTCGACGAGACCGCCGGATAGTCCGCTAATTAGAGAATGTAAATATGCCAACCACAGTTGATGTCGCCCAGTTACGAGGAAGACCGCTCGGTAGAGTTCTGGTCAAGATGGGCCTGATCACCCGCGACCAGGTCCACGAGGCCCTTGACGTACAGAAGCACAAGGGCGGACCGCTGGGACAGATCCTCATCGATCTGGACTACATAACCGACGAGATGCGTACGACCGCCCTGGCCCACCAGATGGGAATGGAGGCCGTCGATCTGACCGACGCCGAGATCGCCCACGATATCATCAGCCTGATCCCTCCGCAGATGGCCAATGCCTACAAGATCGTTCCGCTGGAGTACGAACCGGAGACCAAGAAACTGACGATCGCCCTGGCCTCGGCGGACAACTTCCGCGCCACGGACGATTTGCGTACTCTGATGGGGTTCGATGTCACCGCCAAGATCGCCAATCAGACCCAACTGCGATCGGCACTGCTGAAATACTACGACGTCGAACCGGAATCCATCGGCGATCTGATCAATGAGATCGCCGGCGACGAACAGTTGACGATGATGGTCGGTGGCGAGCACAGTATCGATCTGGACGAACTCAGGGAGGTCGCCGATTCCAATCCCGTCAAACGCCTGGTCAACATGGTGCTGCTCGAGGCGATCCGCAACCGCGCCTCGGACATCCATTTCGAACCGTTTGAAAACGAGTATTTCATGCGGTATCGCATTGACGGGATGCTTTACGAAATGCTCCCCCCGCCAAAATCGATCGCAATGGCCATTGCCTCGCGTATCAAGGTCATGTCGAATCTCGACATCGCCGAGAGGCGCCTCCCCCAGGACGGACGCATAGAACTCATAGTCGGAGGACGCCCGGTGGACCTGCGAGTCTCGGTCCTTCCGACAATGTTCGGCGAGAGCGTTGTCATGCGTGTGCTCGACCGCGGTAACGTGAGCCTCGACCTCGAACGCATCGGTATGAGAGAAGACGACCTGCAGTTGTTCAGGCAGTTGATCCGTCGCCCGAATGGTATTGTCATCGTCACCGGTCCGACCGGATCGGGCAAGACCACCTCGCTCTATTCGGCGCTTAACGAACTCAATGAGCCCGACACGAAAATCCTGACCAGCGAGGATCCCGTGGAGTACGATATCGACGGTCTGATCCAGGTGCAGATCAACGAAGATATCGGATTGACTTTCGATCGCTGCCTGCGAAGTTTCCTCCGCCAGGACCCCGACATCGTACTCGTCGGCGAGATCCGCGACCTCCAGACCGCCGAGATCGCCGTCCAGGCCGCCCTGACCGGGCACCTGGTGTTCACCACCGTCCACACAAACGACGCCCCGTCGGTCGTCGCACGACTGCTCGACCTGGGCCTCGAACCGTTCCTTATCACCGCTACTGTGGAAGGCGTCGTCGCACAGCGGTTGGTGCGATGTATCTGTAGCCGCTGCAAGGAAACTTACGTACCGGACGAAGGGATGCTCCTGGAACTCGCCCTCACGCCCGAAGACGTAGCCGGTCGGACGTTCTCACGCGGTGTCGGGTGCGACTATTGTCGCGGTACCGGGTACAGCGGGCGAATGGCTATTTTTGAAATCATGCTGTACGACGATCGAATCCGTAAGCTGGTCATGGACCGCAAATCCACCAACATGCTCCGCGAAGCCGCCCGAAAACGCGGTATGCGCACGCTGCGGGAATCGGGTTTGCTGGCGATATATGACGGACTCACGACGATAGAAGAGGTCGTTGGACAGACCCTCAGCGAAGACATGGACTAGCAGAACAGTAAATTACTACCGCCGTCGAATCGTGTCGTTCGTCGCGGTAGTACACGCGGCAGCCCCAAACGGCTGCAGGAGATTACCATGCCGACTTTCACATACGAAGCGATGAACAGCGTCGGTCAGCCCGTCAAAGGGACGGTCGATGCCTCCAACAGCGACGAAGCGATCGCAAAAGTACGCGCCCAGGGCAATTTCCCCACGAAGATCAAGGAAAAGGCTGCCCGTCGCGCTAGCGCCCGCAAAGGCGCCGCCGGAGCCAAGGCCGACGAACAACCGCGCCGCGCCAAGCGAGGCGGTGGCGGGCGGGCTTCTTCAAAGCTGATTTCCCTGTTCACCCGCCAGCTCTCGACTCTGATCAGCGCCGGATTGCCCATCGTCCGGAGTCTCCAGATTCTCGAGGAGCAGCAGAAGCCCGGTCCGATGCGAGTAACGGTTCGCCTGATAAAAGAGGACGTCACCGAAGGCTCCTCGCTTTCGGAGGCGATGAGGCGCCATCCAAAGATATTCAACCCGCTTTACACCAATATGATCCGCGCCGGCGAACTCGGCGGTGTGCTCGACATCATCCTCGAACGTCTCTCGGAGTTCATGGAAAAAGCCGACGCCCTCAAACGCAAGGTCAAGGGCGCCATGATCTATCCGATCGCGGTGATCTCATTTGCGCTGCTCATCGTCCTCGGACTGATGTGGTTCGTGGTCCCGAAGTTCAAGGATATCTTCGCCCAGCAGGGCAAGGCGCTTCCGGCAATTACCCAGGTCCTGATGACCACCAGCGACTGGATCATCGGAGGCGGATGGGCGGTCATCATCATAGTCCCCTTTGCCCTTGTATTTGGTATCAAACTGTTGAAGAGAAACGCGAGCACCGCCATTCACGTCGACAGGGTCTTGATGCATATACCGATCATGGGGCAGATTATCTCCAAGACGTCCATCGCGAGATTCTCCCGTACCCTGGGAACCCTGCTGGCCGCGGGCGTACCAATACTCGAAGCGCTCGACATCACCGCCGATACATCCGGTAACGCCGTGTATCGATCGGCGATGAGCAAAGTTCACGACGCCATTCGCGAGGGCGAGAGCTTCGCCACCCCGCTGCGACAAACCGGGGTCGTTGATTCGATGGTGGTCAACATGATCGACGTCGGCGAAGAAACAGGCGAACTGGACAATATGCTCACCAAGATAGCCGACACCTACGACGGAGAGGTCGAAACTCTCGTGGCGTCGCTGACGTCCCTGATGGAACCGATAATGGTAATCGTACTCGGATGCATCGTCGGTTTCATCGTAATTGCGCTGTTCATGCCGATGATCGGTATGCTTGACAATATGACGGGCCGATAGTCCGCAAACCGCCGGGCGCCTGAAGGAAGCATCGAGATGAGAATGAGAAAATCGGAATCGCGAAGAGCGGCCCGACCGTTCGGACCGCCGGGTTTTACGCTGGTAGAGCTGCTGGTGGTGATTTCCGTCATCCTGTTGCTCGCGGCGATACTCATGCCGACAATCCAGGTGATTATCCGGCAGTTCTATGCGGGACGTTCGACCGTAATGGTCAGAAGGCTCCACGACGGAGCCCTGTTGTACAAGCAGACGACCAAGTTTCTGCCCGGCGAGAAGAAAGACACCACGGTACCCGGCGGTGGCGCGACCGGCGATGTAAGAGCGGCCATGAATAACGGTACTCTCACCGGTAGCCAGGTCTTGGCCGCATGCCTGTTCAATATCCCATACGACGAAGTGAGAACCGTGGACTTCTCGAAAGAGGATAACGCCAAGAGAATCACCGCGCCATATGTAGCGTTCGATCCGAAGTATCTCATAAAGCAGGCCAATAAGACCAACTCGATTTCCGACGGCTTCCCCCAGGACAGAGCCATGGCGATCTGCTACTTCCTTGCCAGCAACAACCCAAGCTATGTGGGTAAAGTCAGCCAATTCCGAATCACGCACAACCAGGTCTACATGGAGAATCTGCCATCTCAGACGGCGGCCAGGCAGCAGGTCCTGGAAGACTGGATCACCCGGAGGGCGCAGACCATTCATCAGGTTTTCAACAATGGCGAATTCGTACTGCTCGCCCCGGGGCTCAACAGGAACTATCTCGTGGCGGATATCGACAATCCCGATGATCCGGGGCAAACGATGAGCGGGCCCGACAAAGACGATATATCCAATGACTACGGCAGGAGGAAGCCATGAATATGAACAACCAAAGAGATGCAGCATCGCCGTCACTGCCCTCACCGCGAGCGGACGGTGGTTTCACGATGATCGAGTTGCTCGTGGTCATGTTCATTATTGCCATGCTTCTGGTGATCGGCGTACCGGCAGCACTGAGGTTCAGGACCCTGGCCAAAATCAATTCCTGTCGGGTAACCGTAAACATCATCGACAAAGCCGTCAGTATGTATCACACACAGCACAAGCGCTACCCCGACGTACTGGAAATGACCGCCAGGTTGATCGGCGTGTCGTACAGGTTCGATGCCCAGCAGGATAAGCCTGTGGAGGTAGACGACGGTCATCCCGGACCGGGCTATCGACTCCAACCACGGGGCAGGGTCTACGGGCCATGGAACGGAGTGGACAAGCTGATCCGAACCGGTGAGTACGATGAAGACTCCGGAGCCTCGGCACCGGGAGCCGGACAGACGTCGGCTCGAATACACTTCATCGATTCTTTCGGCAACCCCATATGGTACTGCCCGTTCAAGAGGCCTACAGAGACCTCGGCGCCGACATATACCGACAGCGAGTTCGACAAGGATGACTCCGAACCCGGCGTCGGTATAACCAGTATCGCCGACTACGCCAAGGACGCATTAGGTAGATTCTACCGGCGAGACTACATCCTCATGTCCCAGAGCGCCAACAGCAAATGGGGCCTGATCCGAGGCACCAACAGCTCCAGCGGAAGCTCCAGTGCAAACATCTTACCCACAGACGACGTTACTAACTTCACCAAGGATTAGAGAATATGTCAACCATGCCTGGAACATCCAGAAATCACGCGGTGCGATCCAGCGGTTTTACGCTGGTCGAGCTGCTGGCGGTAATGCTCATCCTCGCGATCCTGATGGGCCTTGTAATCGGGGCGTCAAGGCTCCTTTTTGCCGATGTCTATGCAAAAGAAACCAAGAACACCATGGCCGTCGTCATGAGCGCTATCACCGAATACCACAAGGTCACCGGTAACTATCCGAGCCAGGCGAACTGGGTCAGTGAGTTGAAGAATACTGAAAAATCCAGGAAGCAGATCGAAAAGCTTGGCGAAAACGTCTGGAGCGCCACGAATAACAATGAGTTCCGCGACGCCTGGGGCAACAAGATCGAGTACTCCCCCAACGGCGGACTCGCCGGGGCGCCCGGGCTGACCTCCGCCGGGCCCGATGGAGATATCAGCACCGAAGAAGACAACGTGCGACACAACAAGTAACCCCGCACGCAAAAACCACCAATGACGCGAAAGACAATAACATCCCGCTTCCGCCCGCCATCGACCGCAACTCGCAACCGGCTCGCTGGTTTCACGCTGGTCGAACTGCTGGCGGTAATGCTCATCCTCGCGATCCTGACGGGCCTTGTAGGCGGGGCGGTATGGCGCCTTTTTCCCGATGTCAATGAAACAAAAACCAAGAACACCATGGCTGTCGTCACGAGCGCCATAACCGAATACCACAACGCCACCGGTGACTATCCGAGCCAGGCGGACTGGGTCGGTCAGTTGGCGGATACTGAAGAATCCAGGAAGCAGATCGAGAAGCTTGCCGAAAATGTCTGGAGCGCCACGAATAACAACGAGTTCCGCGACGCCTGGGGCAACGCCATTGCCTACTCGCCCACTGGCGGACCGGCCGGGGCGCCCGGACTGACCTCCGCCGGGCCCGATGGAGATATCAGCACCGAAGAAGACAACGTGCGACACAACAAGTAACCCCGCACGCAGAGACCACCAATGACGCGAAAAACAAAAACATCCCGCTTCCGTCCGCCATCGATCGCCACTCGCAACCGGCGCGCCGGCTTCACGCTGATCGAACTGGCGGTAGCCCTGACCATTGTTCTCATGATAGTCACTATGGTCGTCCCTACGATTGCAAGAATGATCGAGTCCAGGGCAAGCATGGAGGCGTTCAATCTCATTGCCGCCCAGTTGTCGGCCTCACGCGCCGAAGCCATAGCAAGCGACACGTACGCCGGGGTCCACGTGCAACTCGACTACCAGACTGACATGGCCGAAAAAACCGCCTACTCGATGATCATCGCATACGATGAGGCAAATTCGGTATTCAAGAGACCCGACCTCTTCATGCCGCAGCAACTGCCCGGCAAGACGGCGCTGGGGCAGTTGACCAGCGACTTCGTGACCGCCGCCGATCCGGGCACATACTACAATCTCAGCACGGATGACAGAATCGAGACTTTCTGTGCCTTTTCCGTGATCTTCTCGCCGGACGGATCGATAGTCACGCACGTCAAGGGCGGAAACGTAATGTTCGCATCCAACGATCCGATGTTCATCGGCGCGAAGACCAGACTCTGGAATTTTGAAAAGGCCAATAACAAACCGGGAGTCACGGCTTTCACGATGTTCGACTACCTGGAACTCCTGAAGCGAGAATCTGCCGCACGGATAAACTACCTCAATGAGAACGGGCAGTTTTTGCCCGTGAACATGCATACCGGACAGTTGTTTGACAGGCACTAGCAACACGCTTGCCCCTCGCGGACAAGCATTGGAATTGAAGATGACACGACCGATCCTGACATCGCATCTATCCAGCAGACCGTCTCAGCGCCTCGAGGCAGTATCGCACCGTTACCGGCGCGGGGCTGCTGGTTTCACTCTGATCGAACTCATGGTTTCGGTAGCTATCATGGCGATCATCGCGCTGGCATTCGGGGGGCTGATGACTCAGGCCAATCTCGTGGTCACCGAAGGCGAGAAGCGAATGCGAGCCGATGCCGCCGCGTCGGCTATCTCCAGAGTCATACGCGGTGATATTCGCAAAATCACGAAGAACGGCTTTTTCCGCATCAACGATAATAAGCTCGTGTTCGTTACGGCCGGAAAGATGCAGAGTTCTTTCGGTAACTATTCCGGTGACGGCGCCATAATCGTATACGGACGCCACGGCGAGTCCAACGTCCTCTATCGCAAAGTCCTGGTTCTGGCCAAGAACGCCCCTACCGAACAAGCCAAGAGACTCCCCGACTGCCTCGTATGGAAAGACGTGGGCATGAGCCTCGCCGACCTGCAGGTTCTCAGTGCCGCCGAAATGAGCAGTCTGATCGACCAGGTTGCCGCGGACCCCGCCAGCATGGCGTATCCGCCGGAGACACTGAGCCAGGTCATGGAAACGATGTGGATGCTTCTGGCGGGCAACTGCACCGACCTGAACATCACACACCGCCCGCCCGATAATAAATCATGGGCGGGAAACACGACCTCCACACGCCACACTCAGACCAATTGGCCCGACGCGATAAAGTTCAGATTCAAACTCAAACCGGGCACCCTCATGAGCGCCGTCCTCACCGACGACCCATCCAGCAGCGACGATGTCACCTACGAGGTACTCTGTCCCGTTGGACACTGATCGCCGTTCGTCGTTGCCGTTCACTTGGATGTTGGGCGTTTCTTGGTGGCTGCTTACAGTCCCGATTTCACATCGGGGTTGGATGTTCATCCGTCGCCGTTTGCCGTCGTCGTCCGTTTCCGCGATAATCGGCGCGGAACCAAACAAATAAAAGGCACTACCGGTCGCCCCTTCCACGACCGATAGCACCTTCTCCACCCCGTTTCAACTTAATAAGTAGCGGTGTCGGTGACGCCCCTTGCGGCCGCCACCGACACCGTCTACGCCTACCCCCCAACAACCGCCTTTGCTCTGGCGGCCGTTTGGTTGCGTGCCACCCTCTTACGCTTTCTGCGACGTCCAGGCTCCGGAACGTCCGGACGCTCAACGCGAACCGGATGCTCTGCAACTATCTTCAGCGCCTCGGCGGCGTTGCTGGCGAACAGGTCCGCGCGAATTTCGTCGGCCAGACCGTCGGCTCGATTGAACACCCCACCCGCCACCAGAACCTGCATGTTGTCGCACGGCTCGACTTCGCGAATCAACTCGATGAGCTTCCGGACGGCAGGAACGTCCACGGGCTGAACACCGTACACCGCCAGGATATCCGGTTGGACCACCCCGACAAGTTCCAATACCTCGTCATTGGCGACGCCCGATCCGACAAACCACACGCCCCACCCCTCAGCCTCGAACAAGTCCGCCGTTATCTGCGCGCCGAGTTCATCGACTTCTCCCTTACCGCAAACGACAACCATCCGCTTACCGCTCTTGGGCTTTCGTGCGAGCATTCCGTGCAACTGGTCCGCTATCATGCGATTGATCCGCGTAGCCATGTGCTCGACTATCGGCGACAAGTGATTGTCGCGGTATAACCTGTCGGTCTGCTCCATCGCCGGCCAGATCACCGACTTAAGCAGCTTGCTCGCCGGAATTCCCCTATCTTGCGCCGCGAATATCATCTCTCTGGCCTCACAACGCTTACCAGAGAACAGGTGCTCGAGGTACTGCTTGAAAAGATCTGCAATTGTCATCGCCAGTTTCCTTTCCATTCGTCGCCAGATAAATCCGATTATGGGGCTTTAGTTATCTTGGGAGCTTTGCGGTACACTGATAAATCGGCAACTGCCCACCTGCTTCTTGAACGAAAAAAGTAAAGATAGGCACTTTAGGCAATATATCTCGATAGTCGACCATTTCAGCCACAGATCGTTGATTCAGCGCCGCGATAAAGGCGGCTTCCCCGAGCCCACCGAGCGGGGACAGCGTCCGTAACGCTTGTACATAGCAACTATTACGCATTTTCATAATCCAGATAGCACCAAACGCTCACGTTTCCAGACCGCCCGCGTCGTTGCAAGAAACAACCGATTTCACCAGTGCATTAAGCTTATCCATCAGCCTGCCGGCTTCTTCCTCGAGCCTTCCAACCATCGTTGCAGCCACAACCGCATCACCGTTGCGACTCGCTTCTACCAACTCAACCGTCGTCAGGTATGCTCCGTTTTTCGTGAAATTGCTGAACTCTCCCTTAAGCGTGTGGGCCGTCCGTGCCACTGCGGGCAAATCTCGCGATCGGATCGCTACCTGCAATTGTGTCAACAGTTTAGGTACATCCCCGCAAAGCAGTTCAACGACCTCCGCCAGCAGCGCCGGATCACCTCCAACACGTTCCATGATCGCCTGTTCGTCCAGGCGTGTCGCTTCGCCACCGCCGAACGAAGTCTCGCCACCAGGGCTCCCCTGCGAGACCGGGCAACCTGTAAGAACTCTTTGGATTTCGTTGCAGATACTGGACACAGCGATGGGTTTGGATACGTATCCGTCCATACCGGCCTGGTAGCATCGCGCATCATCGCCTTTCATGGCGTGCGCGGTCATCGCGACGATTGGAATGTGTCTGTCGCTACCCTGCTCGCTTTCCCTGATCTTCCTGGTGGCCTGGAAACCATCCATTTCGGGCATCTGGCAGTCCATGAGGATCAGGTCGAACTCGACGGTCTGCACTGCGGCGACCGCTTCCACCCCGTCGCTCGTCAGCGTCATATCGTGCCCCAAATGGGCCAATACTCCCGCGATGACCTTCTGGTTGATTATGTTGTCTTCGGCTACGAGTATTCGCAGCCTGCCACGGTCTCCCCGAATGGAGTGTCGCGTCACAAGGGGCCTGTCAGGGTCATCGCTTATCGCGAGTACGGGGACACCATTTGGTTCCACGCTACAGTCGCCGGCGGTTTTCGGAGGCTCTTTGTTAACGTTGAAGGCAAGGCGAAAGTGGAATGTACTCCCCTCGTCGAGTTCACTATCGAGCCACATGTCGCCACCCATCAATCGCGCCAACTGCGAGGAGATCGACAGTCCAAGGCCCGTGCCCCCAAACTTGCGAGAGACCGATCCGTCACCTTGCGCGAACGCTTCAAAGACCGCCTTCTGTTTGGCCTGAGATATACCGATACCAGTATCGATCACCGCGAAGTGCAGTGACGCGAGATCTGCAACCTGCTCATCGAGATCTACCCCGATCGTCACCGATCCGGTCTCCGTGAACTTGATTGCGTTACCGATGAGGTTCACCAATATCTGTCGCAATCGACCCACGTCCCCGGTAAGCCGCTTTGGCACGTCTGGGGAAATTTCGTACGACAGTCCCAGGCCCTTCTCCCCGGCGCGTATCGACAGCATCGTGACGATTTCCCTCATGCTGTCCTGCAGATCGAAGTCGATCTCTTCAATAACCATCTTCCCGGCCTCGATCTTCGAGAAGTCCAGGATATCGTTAATCACCCGCATCAGAGCGTCACCGGAGGACTTCACCGTTTCGAGGTACTCGCGCTGATCGTCGCTCAGATCGGTCGTCATCGCCAGTTCGGTCATACCGATGATCCCATTCATCGGAGTGCGGATTTCGTGAGACATGTTCGCCAGGAATTCGCTCTTGGACTTGCTGGCCAGTTCGGATTCGATGGCCATGCAGTTCGCCTGACCGATGGCGCGCTTGAGTTGAAAGTTCATGCTTTCCAACTCGATGTTGGCGTTTTCTGCGGCTTCTTTTGCCCGCTTGAGCTCTTCTTCGGTACGTTTGTGCTCGGTAGTGTCCCGGATGAAGACCTGGGCGACTCCGGACATTTCGTCGATAATCTTGGCGGATATCTCGACACTGATCGTCTCGCCGTCGCCACGGACGAGTTGCGATTCAAGCTCGACAGTACCATTACCGACCGCAAATTCGCCCAGGGCTGAGCGGGCATCCTCGCGCGTCTCGGGAGTGTGGAAACTCACCACGTGCCTGCCAAGCAGCCCGGTAAGCTCGACCTGCAGCATTTCGCACGCGCGTGTGTTTGCATTCAGAATAGTCCCCTCGGAAACGTCGACCAGGAAGATCGCGTCACTGGCCTGCTGAAAGAGTTTCCTGAAACGCTGCTCGCCCTTGTGGAGACTCTCTTCGTATCGCCGCTGGTCGGCACTGATCTCGCCAATAGCCGAGGGAGATGGGTCCGAAACATCATCCGCCCCCGCGCCGCGATGGATAGACCACCGCCACAGCATCGGCCAGCACACCACCACCAGGACGATCGAAGCCGCGATAACGCCCCACAAACCATGCGGAGACAACGCGTTAACCGCTGCAGTTACAGCGATCTGACTTACCACAACCGCCGCGAGGACCGCCGCGGGCCACCGCCGCGACCGCCATCGATCCGGCTGCTGAGGATTATCGTTCAACGAACTCAATCAACTCTCTCCACTGTGACCTCCAACTCGCCGACGGGCTTGTGGAAGTTTTTGTATATGTATATATAACACCCGGTCGGGTTCCGCCGTCCGATCGAAGCCGTCGCACACCGGGTGTACATTCCAACAGCTACTTTGTCTTATCGACCTGAGGCAAGGCCTCCTTAATTACTGCATGTGAACATTTCTACCATTTTCGTTTCACGCCAAATGCTTCCGGCGCCTTCCTTAAGGGCGGTCGGAGCAAAGCGGGCGGTTTCAGCCTTGTCCGCCCGACCGCGGGCCGCTAGGCTATTGGGATGCAGACAATAGGACTAGGGTACGATTCACATCGTTTTGGCGGCGATGGTGTGCTGAAACTCGGCGGGGTGGAGATCCCCCACCACTGCGGCCTGCTCGGGCACAGCGATGCCGACGCCGTGCTGCACGCAATCACCGACGCCATACTCGGCGCCGCGGGACACGATGATATCGGGGAACTCTTCCCTGATACCGATCCGCAATATCGCAACGCCGACAGCACTGCATTCCTCCAAAGGGCTCTGTCGATCGCCTCCGAACAAGGACTCGGCGTGGTCAACTGCGACGTGACCATTCTGGCCCAGGCTCCCAGGCTCGGGGACCACAAACGGGGGATGAAGGCCCGCCTGGCCGAACTGCTGGCCCTGCCGACAGGACGAGTTGCGGTAAAAGCCAAGACAAACGAGTTCATGGGCCTCGTCGGGCAGGGTGAGGGAATCGCCGTAATCGCCGCGGTACTGCTCAGCGACACGCCGCCGGTATGAACCACGCAACAGGGAAGGATTTGAGATGAAGCGATTTATTGCCCCCGCAATGATTGTGCTTTGCCTGACGGCCTGGCTCGGCGCGGTCGAACCCACTACCGCTCGGGCTGGACGTCTCTGGCTCGTCGTGACCAGGAAGATGTTCACCGCCGACCTGAAACCGCTTGTCGAAAGGCGCCGCCGGGAGGGATTCGACGTAGCCGTTTCGACGCTCGCCCCGGACAAGGCAATCGCCTCAATGAAGCGCCGCCCATCGTTCATCCTGCTCGTCGGCGACGACCAGCCCGCAAGCCGGACCGAAAACTGGTACCTGCCCGCCCCCCGCCGCAAACTGTACCGCTGGCGATCCGTCCAACCGAAACAATTCGCCGCCGATATGCTGCTGGGAGACTTCGACAACGACCTGGTCCCCGACGCGCCGGTCGGACGCCTCCCGGTCAGGACAACAAAGCAACTGAAGGGACTCGTCGCGCAAATAGTCGCATACGAATCCAGACAACTCTCGCCGGACGACCTTCGCCTGCCCGCATGGGGCGGTTCGCCGGGATACAACGCACTCGTCGACGCCATGACAACGTCCATGGCGCTGACAACCGTCAAGACCAACTCGCCACGCTGGTCCCGCCCGTGGATGATCCTGGCCGACCCCAAACACCCGCTTTGCGGAACGCCCGAGAAGCACGCGGCCATGTTCACAAAGCAGCTCTCACGCGGCGGTGCGATAGGGGTGATGATGGGGCACAGCTCACCTACGGGCTTCCACTCGATGAAATCGGGCGGAAAGGATATCTGGTTCACCGCTCGCGAGGCCCGCAAAGGCTTGACCGGCGGTCCCCCGGCGCCTGCGGTGACGATATTCTCGTGCGATACGGGCAATTTCGCGGGCAAGCGGGAATCGCTGGCCGAATCCATGCTGCTGACTCCGGGCGGTCCGGTGGCGGTTATCGCCGCGACCACCGAGTCGCATCCGCTTACGAACTACTTCACCGGACTGTGTCTGCTCCAGTCGCTGGGGCGCGGGCACAAACGCCTCGGCGACCTCTGGCTCGACGCGCAGCGGAAGGCGAAACTCGCCCGAAACCCCCTGCTCGAACGCCTGCTCCGCGACGTCGAGGGTAAGCTCGAAGACAAGATCAACGTAGACAAACTACGCCGCGATCAGATGCTCATGTACGCCCTGCTGGGCGACCCGGCTACTCGAGTGCACCTGCCCGACCGCCTGCGGGGCAAGATCAAGTACGTCGATGGGAAGTGGAAATGGCAGGCCCGTCGACCCGAGGGAACTACGGTATTGCACGTCGGTTTCCGCGCGGACGGTCAGAGTATCCCCATGCCCCGGACACCCGAAGATCGCGCCGATCGGGACAAACTGTTCGCACGCGCCGACGAAACGTTCGCGTTCAAACCGCTGGGGCGCCTGGGACCCGGCGATACGTGGGCCGGGACGCTCGCCGGCGAGGGCACGCTGCGACTGGTGGCTGTCGGACCGGGCAAGATCTACGCGGCCGCAATCAACCTCAGGCGTCCGACGACCCGACCGGCGCCCGCTCGCGCGGCGAAACAATAGAATCGCCGGGCCGGACAATGTATAATCCCTCCGTCTAGCCTGGAATGCCGAGATAAACTGATGAGCATCACCCTGTACAACACGATGACGCGGAGCAAAGATCCGCTCGAACCGCTCGATGCGCCCCGGGTCAGCCTGTATACCTGCGGGCCCACGGTCTACAACTACGCGCACATAGGCAACCTGAGAACGTACGTCTTCGAGGACATCCTCAAGCGGGCCCTGCTGTACTGCGGCTACAAGCCGAACCACGTAATGAACGTCACCGACGTCGGGCACCTGGTATCCGACGCCGACGAGGGTGAGGACAAGATGGCCCTCGGGGCCCAGCGCGAGGGCAAGACCGTCTGGGAGATCGCCCAGTTCTACTGGGATGCGTTCCGCGCGGACATCGAGCGGTTGAACATCATCGAACCCGACGTGTGGTGCCGCGCCACCGACCATATCGAAGACCAGATCAACCAGGTCCAAATACTCGAAGAAAAGGGCTTCACGTACGTCATCGACGACGGGGTCTACTTCGACACGTCCAAGCTGCCGGACTACGGTAAGCTCGCCAGACTCGACATCGCCGGACTGAAAGCCGGCGCCCGCGTCGAAGTCACTGAAGGCAAACGAAATTACACCGATTTCGCCCTGTGGAAACTCTCCGGCGCCGATTCAAAACGCCTGATGGAATGGGAAAGCCCCTGGGGAATGGGATTCCCCGGATGGCATCTCGAGTGCTCGACCATGGCGATGAGATACCTCGGGGATCGCCTCGATATACACTGCGGCGGGATCGATCACATCGCCGTCCATCACACAAACGAGATCGCCCAGGCCGAATCGGCGATCGGACACGAGTGGACCAAATGCTGGATGCACGGCGAATTCCTGACGATGGCGAAGTCTGACGATTCGGCCGGCGGGAAGATGTCCAAGTCCAGCGGCGAGTTCCTGACGATGGACGTCCTTGTCGACAAGTACGGTTACGATCCGGTGGCCTATCGGTACTTCCTGCTCGGGGCGCACTACCGCCAGCAGCTGGCGTTCAGTTGGGAGGGCATGGACGGCGCCGCCAGCGCACTGGCCCGGATAAAGCGCACCGTCCTGGAGGCAAGGGGCGGTTATACCGGTAACGAAGAGCCGATCGCCGCGTGCATCGACGAATTCGACCAGGCCGTAATCGACGACCTGAACATGCCCCGCGCGCTGGCTGCAATGTGGCGAGCCGCCAAAACCTCCACCGCATCGCCGGGCGAAATCTACGCTACCCTGCTGCAGATGGACCGCGTGTTGGGACTGGGTTTCGAGGACATGTCGCCCGGTGACGCGGAAATCTCGGACGAAGAGATCGGCAAGTTGGTAGAGGACCGCACGGCGGCCCGAGCAGCAAAAGATTACGCCCGCGGCGACGAGATCCGCGATCAACTGGCCGAAAGCGGCGTCGAAATAATGGATTCGCCAGACGGTACGACCTGGCGGCGGATATGACAAAAGCACAACGATATCGAGTGCTGGGCATCGATCCGGGACTGAATATAACCGGATACGGAATTGTCGACTTCGCCGGCTCCGCCAGCCAGCCCGCGATCATCGAGGGCGGAGCGATCCGCACTGACGCCAAGGCCGACATCGCCCGGCGAATCGAGCAAATCCATGCCGACCTGACCGCGCTGCTCGCCGAATTCCGCCCCGACCTGGTCGCCATCGAGAATCTCTACGCCCACTACGCCCACCCCCGAACGTCGATCCTCATGGCCCACGCGCGTGGTGTTGTCCTCCTGGCCGCCCAGCAGACCGGAGTCGCGGTTCGAGGACTCGCGGCCACCAAGGTCAAGAAGAGCCTCACCGGTAACGGGCACGCCTCCAAACTGCAGGTGCAGCGGGCGATTCAGGCGGTCTGCAGGCTCGAGGCCCTACCCGAACCACCGGACGTAGCCGACGCCCTGGCAATCGCGCTCTGCGCTGGCCGACAACGCTAGGACATACCCGAACCGATGTCACAACTGGTTCACACCTTCCGCGCCCCCGCCGCCGCCACGCGGCGGCGGGTTGGATCGCATGAGACGCCGGCACACCAACGCTATCATCCATCCGGACGGCCACTTACAATCCACTCTATATATCTCGATTTAACATATCGACCGCCGCGCCAATGTGTCACACCTGCGGGAGGTGTGAACCTGCCGCCAAGTCCGCCAGCCGTCAATATCCACTCCGCGTTTTGTTATAACTCCCCGTACTACCATCATTTACAACAACACGATCCGCCCCGGAGTTCCCTCACAACTTCATTTGACACCGCGTGATATGTCACAGGCAATTAACATCTTTTCCAGGCGTCTGTTACATCACCAACTTGAAACAAAAGCCGCCCACACCCGGGAAGCTCGGTATCACAAGCATTACAAGCAGCGAGATCAACGCGATGATCACCAGCAGTTCAATCAGAGTAAAGCCAACCGCACTTGTCTTCATATCGCCACCTTCGCGGCAAACAAAGTAGAGATGTTCCTACTGTTATTATATCGGGCACCAGGGCCTGCAATTCAAGAATCGTCAAATTGGCAGTTCTGATTTTTGGCGCAGTGACGTTCTTACCGTTCGCCGTAAATCCGGCGTTACTCAATCCTGGCGCCGCTGTTTGCGGTATTCTTTCGGCGAGATCCCTTCGAGTCGGACGAACGCCCGGTAGAAGTGGTTCAGGCTGCTGAAACCCGCATCCGCCGCCACGTTCTTCAATGCATCGTCGCTCTCGACCACCCGGCGCTTGGCGCGTTCCAACCGCAAGCGAGTAATCTCTTCGGAGATCGTTCGCCGCATCGCTTTTTGAAAGCGCCGTTCCAGCGAGCGCCGGCTTGTCGGAGTTGCGGCCACCACGTCGTCCACCGTGATCGGCTCGTGACCGTGCTCTGCAATGAACCGCAGCGCCCGGGCCACCACCGAATCGTCCACGGCATACGAGTCGGTCGATTCTCGCGGGACCAGTTCGGATGGCGGGATCAACAGCGGTTCGGTCGGCGGCCGCTCGCCGTCCATCAGGCGATCCAACATCTCCGCGGCCTGGTAGCCGATTTGCGTACAATTCAGGTCGATGCTCGTCAGTGTCGGGGGCGGGGAGGCGCAGATCACATCTTCGTTTCCGGCTCCGATTATCGCAACGTCCTGGGGTACGTTTAGTCCCTTCGAGCGGCATACGTCAATCACGAAGCGGCTATCCAGATCGTGCGTCGTGCAGATGCCGATGGGTGTGGTCAGCGTATCGACCCACGCGGCCAGGCTGGCGGCGAACGCGCCCCATGTTCTGGCCCGGTAGGGATCGTCTGCGGGAAACCGATGTGTCGAGCAGGACAGCCCCGAAGCCTTAAGCTCCGAGCGAAACCCCTTGAGGTGGAGTCGCGTGGAGACGTCGCGCAAGTGGCCCATGAAGCCGAACTGGCGAAACCCCCGCCCCAGCAGGTGTCTGGCCGCCATCACGCCGACGGCCTCGAAGTCGGCAAAGACGTTCGGGAGAGCAGACCTGGCCGGTGAGTTCATCCAGACGTTGACAACCGGCACACCAGCGAGCTTCGCCTTGTCGGCCGCTTTGCGATCAATGCGCCCGAGAATCCCGTCATACGGGCTCCCGCCCCGCTGCGGCTCAATCGCCTGATCGGCAAACTGATTGTTTGTGCAATCCCATCGGGCCTCTGCGGCATACTGATGGCAGCCGGCATAGACCTCGACATGGTACTTATAGCTCCAAGCCAGGTCGATCATCACCGCCACTCGCCGTTGTCTAGCCATCGCTCATCCTTTCAGTAATCCAAAGAGTCAATAGTACTCGACCATGGTGCAAGCGAAAACTCCCACTATATGCCCACAATATAACCGATCCGCGACAAAAAACGCAAGAATCGGGTGCCGGATACGGAAGGAAATTTGACGCAATGTGCATTTGTTTTCCTCTTGGCGAAATCGGCATACTGTGATAGTATGAGGTTATCGCCATTGAGGGTCTCTGGCGGAAGTTAGAGGCTTAGAACGGTGAGGTCATTCGAAGCTCGGATGTCTCGCCTGAATAATCGCGCAAAAACAGGAGTAAGCCGGTTCGGAGCCTGGTGCGAAACGCACTTAAACCCCCCTAGAGGTAAGGAGTAGTGAGATGATTAAGAAGAGGATGAGTACTGTAGCCGTAGCGGGATTGGTTCTCGCACTCGCCGTGATGTTCCTGGGCGCACCGATGGCCGCCAACGCCGGGGTTGTTCTTCAATCGGATTATTTCGGCGAGGCCACCCTTGGTGATACAAACTGGGAAAATACGGTCGGCACCCCGTTGACCTTGGATACGGGCAATCAACAACTCGACTGGAATTTTAGAGACGCCGACGGCGATTCCGACGCTGCCTGGGATCTCAGCCCCAGCACGGCCGGTACGGCCGACACCAACACATGGACCATCAGTTGGGACATGCAGTTTGGCGCCTGGAACGACCTGACGGAGCGGCAGTGGATGGTACTGGCGTTCCTGGGTAATGACGAACAGGCGTTGGAGATCCAGTTCAAGGATGGGTCAATTAACCCGAGAAACGATCTTTTGGAGGAGGGTGAGACCGTGATAGGCTACGAGGTCGACGCCGTTCTTTCGGACTTGGCGGTGGACACGTGGATTCACGTGGACCTGGTGTTCAACCGTAGTGGCAGTGAGTTGACCTCCTACCACGCAGGCCAGGACCTGGCCGACGACGGAATCGACCTGTGGGTCGACGGCGAGATTGGTGTGTCGAATATGATCAACGAAGCGGCTTTTCAAGCTAATGGCCTCGACGTGATGGAATTTTACGTGAAGGGCGGAACCGATAAAGTGGGCTTAGGCATCTTTGACAATACGGAGGTTACTAGCGGGGCGAATGTCGTTCCCGAGCCGGCCACGATGACGATGCTGGCGCTGGGCGGCCTGGCCGCACTGCGCAGACGCAGACGCCGATAGAACAACTGTGCCCAACCAACACTCAACACCACGCGGCGGGGCCGGATCAACGTCGGCCTCGCCGCTGTCATTCACCCGGCCCGGCAGACGTTTGGCCCATTTTCGTATTGTTCCGCCGTCGGGTCTGGGGGTGAGCCTCAAGAGGAAGAGGATATCCGAAGATGCGAGTTCCTGACATGCGACACCTGGCCGTCATGCTGGCGATAGCGGCGCTGGTTCAGCTTTCGCTGCCAATCATCCAACCGTCAACATCCTGCGCGGGCACGGTCTACAACTTCGAACTGGTCGCCGGCGGGGCCGTGATTGCACCCAATTCAGAGCCGGGCGACCCGGCCAATCCATCGGTCATCCGAGTTCCCGAATGGATTCCTTCGAACCAGCGCCCCAGCGCCAGCGCGAATTACTACATGTACTACGGCTCCCACACCGACGACTACATTCGCATGAGATGGGCTGAAACTCTGGACGGGCCCTGGTCGACCTTCAATCTTGGCGGAACATACAACGGGCACGACCGGCGCGGCGTGTTTGATACAGACTCCGATCCCACCCGCGACAACTACGATCACGTGTTTGCTCCGGACGTTCACGTCGACAACGTGAATCAGCGGATCATCATGTACTATCACGGCAAGAACCAGGGGCCAAGTTATGACCTGCCAAGCGGCACGAGAATCTGGCGGAGGCATGACAACTTCGTGGCCACCAGCCAGTACGGGCTGAACTTCAACGATCCGGTCGAAGCGGGCGGCGAGACTGGGCATGGGCCCGTGTCACATACCACCGAAGGCGTCACCCGCGAGGTGATCATCGGCCCGGACTACCAGCATGTATTCGAGTACAAAGGCGGGTTCTACTCCGTTTCAAAGCGAGGAACGCTGCAAAAGGCGCCCAATCCCGCGGACCCCTGGGCGCCGCACCCGACATTGCCCTACAAGGAAGCAGCATGGATCGAGGAAGACACGCCCAGCGCCCTTTGGACAAACGACGCCAACCCCAACGGGCAGGAAGATTACACTTCACCGGCGGCGACGTTCCTGGCGTCATCGCAGTTCGCCAACCACCCCAATAACCCGCATCCCGGAAAGAACATCTTCAGCGAGGACGCCGATGACGGTCTGCGCATGAATCACGGGACCGTCAATCTGCTTGAAGCCAGGGAGCAGCTGGAGGTATTCTTTTATGTCAGGGCCGATGGCGCTACGGATTATTTCGACGACACATACCGCATAGTCTACGACATCAGCGACCCTGACTTTCAGAACTGGACGGTGGCCGTCGATGACGCAACCGGAGAATACATGTTTGACGTCGTGGTGACAGATGACGAGATCAGGGCCGCCGTGCAGGCAGCCAACCCGGGAGCGGATCCCGATGATTATGCCGATCCGAGTTCCATGGGCGCGCCCGCCATTTTCGTGGACGACGATGGAAGCAAGTACCTGTTCTTCACTTACTACTCAGCCGCTAACGGCGGCAATCCAAACGCATCGGAAGGGCAGATTTCAGCGGTCAAACTGATCTCACTAATCGTTCCGGGCGACGCGAACGGTGACAACGCTGTCAACGATGAGGACCTGACCCTCTTCCAAGCCCAGTTCGGCCAGAGCGGTGCGTCCAGCAGCGCCGACTTCGACTTGGACGGCGACGTTGATCTCGATGACTTCGCGATCCTGCGACGCAATTTCGGGCGCCTGCCCGCCGCGCCGCCGGCCGATGCGTCCGAGCCCCTGCCCGAACCGGCAACGATTACAGTGTTGGCCATCGGCGGACTGCTGGCGCTTAGCAGGCGTCTCGAATTCCGCGGACACCTTACTGGATTGACTGAAGATGCGCCAGGAGCCGGGAGCCGGTCCCGGCTAACCGCCACTGTCAAATGAACGACCGAATGGTTGCTAAATGCTAAAGGTGAAGGAACAGTAACATGTTTAAGAAGAAGATGAGTACAGTAGCCGTAGCGGGATTGGTTCTCGCACTTGCCGTGATGTTCTTGGGCGCACCGACTGCGGCCAACGCCGGGGAGCTTCAGGCGGATTATTTCGACGAGGCCACCCTTGGTGATACAAACTGGGATAATACGTGGGGCGCCCCGTTGACCTTGGATACGGTCAATGAACGACTCGACTGGAATTTTAGAGACGCCCTCGGCGATTCCGACGCTGCCTGGGATCTCAGCCCCAGCACGGCCGGTACGGCCGACACCAACACATGGACCATCAGTTGGGACATGCAGTTTGGCGCCTGGAACGACCTGACGGAGCGGCAGTGGATGGTACTGGCGTTCCTGGGTAATGACGAACAGGCGTTGGAGATCCAGTTCAAGGATGGGTCAATTAACCCGAGAAACGATCTTTTGGAGGAGGGTGAGACCGTGATAGGCTACGAGGTCGACGCCGTTCTTTCGGACTTGGCGGTGGACACGTGGATTCACGTGGACCTGGTGTTCAACCGTAGTGGCAGTGAGTTGACCTCCTACCACGCAGGCCAGGACCTGGCCGACGACGGAATCGACCTGTGGGTCGACGGCGAGATTGGTGTGTCGAATATGATCAACGAAGCAGCTTTTGCTGCTGCTGGCCTCGACATGCTGGAATTTTTCGTGAAGGGCGGAGTCGATAAAGTGGGCTTCGGCATCTTCGACAATATGGTGGTTCGCGACGAGGCGTATGTTACTCCCGTGGATATGGTGTGGCGAACGGGTGAAAGCGACGACTGGGCCGGCGCGGACTGGACCATGGATGACGAAGCGACCTGGGTCGCGCCGATCGCCGATAATTATATGGTTGTTAATTCCGGTACGGCTACCGTTTCGACGGACGTAAGCGGAACGGCCGCTGGTTCGCTGGAGATCATCTCCCTC
>CAZSLS010000075.1:0-26551 GCA_964607575.1 uncultured Planctomycetaceae bacterium
AGCTCAGCGGGGCGGTTTTTTCGCGTCCGCTGGAGCGCCTTGTTAGGCCGTGAGTCTAGCGCCCCAAATCTACATCTCGCACAAGCAACATCATCATACTGGCGTCGAAGTCAAAACCGAACTGCATTTTCTGGGTAACGAACATTGATTCGTATTCGCAGATGGTTTTCGGCGGGTTGCGATTGCGGGCGCCGAGGCGTTCTGGTAGGCTTGGAGTTCTTCCGTGCATCCGAGGTGAAAGGAATCGATCATGAAGAGAAACATCATCTTCTCCGTAGCTGTTTTGCTCGTGGCGGCTGGAGTTTTCTTCGCGAATTGCGGTCTCGCCGCCCCGGCGTCGGAGAAGGTCACGCACCCCTTCATCGCCCAATGCTTCCGGGCCTGCAAGATCTGCATCGTGTCGGCCAAGGGAGAAATCGAGTGGGAGTACCCGGCTAGATACGTCCAGGACGTCTGGAAGCTGCCCAACGGTAATATCCTGTTCTGCCACCTCACCGGCGCCAAGGAAGTGACCATCAAGGACAAAAAGGTCGTCTGGGAATACAAGGCCCCGAAAGTCAAAGGGCTCGAGATCCACTCCTGCCAACCACTACCCAACGGGAACGTCCTGATCTGCGAATGCGGGACCAGCCGCCTGATCGAGGTCGACCGCAAGGGCAAGATCGTCAAAGAGATCAAGCTCACAACGACTGTCAAGAAACCTCACAATCAATTCCGCATGGCCCGGAAGACCGCCAAGGGCACGTACGTGGTTGGCTTCACCGGCGAAGGGGTCGTAAAGGAACTCGACGGGGCAGGCAAGATCGTCCGGACGATCGACCTCAAAGCGATGGGCATCAAGAGCGCCAAGCTGCACGGCGTGCTGCGCCTGAAGAACGGTAATACGCTGATCACGACCGGCGGAACGGGCACGATCGTGGAGGTCGACCCCAAAGACAAGGTCGTCTGGAAGTTCGAGCCGAAGGATCAGCCCGAGGGCTTCAAGTGCAAGTTCGTCTGCGGCGTGCAGCGATTGGGCAACGGAAACACGGTGGTAAGCTGGTATGGCGGGAACCCCCAGTTCTTCGAAATCACTCCCGATAAGAAGGTCGTCTGGCAGGTCTACGACAAGCGTTTCAGCGCGGTTTCGGGCCTGTTCCTGCTGGACGCCAAGGGCGACGCCACCAAAGGCGAAGTGCTGAAGTAGCGCTTCTTACGGTCGAGATCGCGGCTGGACTCCCAGCAAGTGGCGAACGAAGAAGTCGCGACGTCTTCTCGTACCGTATGGATGCGCCCTGTGCCCACCGCCGGGGATTACGATCAGATCGAAGTCTTTGTCGGCCTTGATCAGCGCGCCCGCAAGTTGCATCGTGGATGCAGGGTCGACGTTCCTGTCCAACTCACCCACGATCAGCATCAGCTTGCCGCGCAACTTGTGGGCGACGGTGGCGTTGGATGATGCGGCGTAATGCGGTCCGACGGGCCAACTCATCCACAACTCGTTCCACCAGATCTTGTCCATCCGGTTGTCGTGGCAGCCGGCGTAGGCGACGGCGACCTTGTAGAAGTCCGGATAGTCCAGTATCCCGCGGGCGGCGTTCTGCCCGCCGGCGGACCGCCCGAAAATACCCACGCGGGAAATGTCCATCCAGGGATACTTCCTGGCGGCGGCCTTGATCCAGGGGATCCGGTCGGGGAAGCCCGCGTCGGCGAGGTTTTTCGAACAGACTTCGTGAAAGATCTTCGAGCGATTGGATGTGCCCATCCCGTCGATCTGCACGATAATGAAGCCCAGTTCCGCCACGGGCCAGGCCTTGTGCCAGGGCGTAAACTTCTTTCGCACGTACGAGCCCTGCGGTCCGGCGTAGATATTTTCGATAATCGGGTACTTCTTTTTCGGGTCGAAGTTGGTCGGGCGAATGATCACGCCGTAGATCCCGGTCTTCCCGTCGCGTCCCTTGGCGGCAAAGGGTATGGGCGTTTTCCATCCGGTTTCGATCAATGCTGAAATGTCGGCCGTCTCGAGCCCGCAGATAAGCTTCCCGTCCGACGTCCGCCGCAACTCGGTCACGGGCGGTTGGTCCACGCGGGACCATGTGTCGATGAAGAACCGTCTGTCCGGCGAGTACTTTATGTCGTGCGTACCATCGCCTTCGGTGAGTACAGTCAGGCCGCTTCCGTCGAAGTTGATCCGGGCGTAGTGGATGTAGTAGGGGTCCTGTCCGGGCCGGATACCGCTGGCGCGGAACCATATCCGGCGCTGCTTGGTGTCGACGCGGGTGACGCTTCGGATAATCCAATGACCTTTGGTGATCTGGTTCTTGACCTTTCCGGTTTTGGCGTCGTAGAGGTACAGGTGATTCCACCCGTCGCGTTCGGAGGCCCAAATGATCTCGCCCGTTTTGTCGAGATAGTTGATGTATTGCTTGAAGGCGTAGTCGATGAACGTTTTGGTCTCCTCGTTGATGACGGCGCGGGTCCGCCCGGTTTGGGCATCGACGCCGACAATCCTCACAACCTGGTGCCCGCGCTGATTGTAGTAGAACGTGAACTCCTTCGAATCGCCCCGCCAGCGTATGGAACTCAACTGGTACGGATTGGGAAACAACTTCCTGCTGAGCGGGATTTCCTTCCCCCCAACGGCGTCAAACAGATACGGTTGCGTGACGGAAATGGCGTCGCCGGGCTTGAGGTACGTGTTCGAATGCAGTTTCGGCTGAAGTTGATCCGCCGGCGACGACTCGATCATGTGTACGATTCGCTTCTGAACCTTCGACGTGCGGAGCGCGACGAACTTCTTCGAGTCCGGCGACCAGGCGATGTGGCCGGTGTACGGATTGGCCTGGGTCCCGTCGCGAGTCAGGGCCCGGGACTCCTCGCCGCCATCGGGGCGGATGTGCAGGTTGTGGTCCTTGACGAAAACGGTCGGTCTCTTGTAGGTTTTCCTCACGGTCTTCGGCTTGCGGCGCTTCGTCGCCGGCGAGCCTTTCCCGCCGGGGGCGCGATTGACCCTGGTCGCCCGGTCGGTTTTCGGATCGTACTCCCATGACTCGCCTTTGAAGTCCAGGCGCATCGCCCCACCCTTGAGGAACTCCATATTCTCGATCCCAAGTCGTGCGGCGGTGTGTTTCCGGCCGGTAGCCTTCGACAGGGCGGCCGCCGCTTTCTCGTGGTCAAACGCGCGCTTCCGCAGTCCCTTGATCGCATCGACGACGATGAACTCCCGCCCGCCGCCGCGCGTATCGTTGCGGTACCAGAACCGCGTATTGCCCTCGAACCAATGCGGAGCAACGCCGGACTTGAACACCTTGCCGGCCGCCCGCTCCTTCATGCCCGTCGCACGGCGATAGTCGCTACGCGTCCCCTGCCCCTGAGCCGAACCGATAACGATTCCCAACACAAACGCCAGAACGATTGCCCCGGCCGATAATCTGAAAGATGTAACATTCATTATTTCTTACCGCTCCCGTCTGCTGCGCCGTACAACTCCAACTCCCGTATCGCCGGTGATCCGCCGTAGTAACCGGTAATCTTCAATTCCAGTGACTTACACTTCGTTGCAGGAAACCTGACGATCAGCCTGTTGTTGTCATAGGCGGCTTTTCGCACTTGCTTGACGACTTTGTCATCGCACACAATATCAAAATCTTTCGGCGCGTAGCTATGGTGGGCATAGCCCTCGATACTGATGGCGGCAAGGTTCGTGGGTTGTTTGAAGTCAAGCCTGAGACGATAGAGCTTCGCTCCATCCTGCTCATCCCAGAAAGTATCCGGATCACCGTCAATTGCAGCCTGGTCACCCGAGGCGCCGCCGTCCTTTTTCAGCCCGTCAGGACTGCTGGCTTTGGCGGACAGCGCAAGGTTCGGGTTGTTCAGTTTCGTGAGGATAACCGAGGCTCTGTCTCGCTCGCGGGGCGCAAAGGCGATCGACGTCTGCAGAGGATATCCGCAAGTACAACCGGAACTGCCCTCGGGAATGAGGACCAGCCCGCCGGCCGGTATGATGTTTATCCAGCAGCCCGGGCGCGTTACCAGTCCCTCCTGCCTTCCTGTTTCCAGGTCCTTCATAGCCGAACCCCCGGCTCGCTTGAACAGGGTATGCAACGAAGAGGATATCGTACCACAGCCCTTACCACCACCGGTCCAATTCCAACCGGCGACCGGTTTGCCGGTCTTCAACTTAACCGCGCCCGCCTTCAGGTATACCGTATCTCCAACAATAGCCGGATGCTGATCCTGCAAACCGTGGCTGCCTCCCTTTCCGCCGCGCACCACGACCCCCTGCCAGATCGCCCCGCCATCGGCGCCATTAAACGCCAGCAGATTATACTCCGCGCCCTTGTCGCCGTTGCTGGTGCCCGTGACAAGGCAGATACCATCGGAGAAACTCAAATAGATGTTGTGCCGATACGGCAGCTTGACCGGTTTCCGCCACAATATCCTGCCGGAGCGGATATCCAAAGCCGTAAGGTTAGCGCCTTTGCCCACCAGGGTCCCCACGCGTATCCTGCCCGTCGCTACCTTACGCGTCGCCGGATTGCCGCTCTCTATGAAGTAAACGCGTTGCCCGCTCGCGGCGATCGCCGGGTTCACGATGACGCCTGTTTTGGGAGCGTACGACCACAGGAGGCGCCCGGTCTTTGGGTTCATACCATGGATGCTGTCACTGCAGACAACCGGCATGTTGTCAAAGTATCCCCGCTTCCACGAATGCTTCGAAAGCCTGCGCCGCTCGGGTTCCGGTCTCATTACGCTGCCAAGAAGTACCTCGCCGACCACGGCGAGATATCCCCATTCCCGACCGCCCGCGGAAGGCAGGGCGATCCGGCTTTTCGTTTCGCCTGTCCGCACATCGAGCGCCAGGCACTTGTCTTTCGCCGCGATATAGAGAAAACCATCCGCCACCGCCATACCACCGCAATTTTTCCCCACCGCCAAGCGCATGGAACCCGGTACGTCCTTCTCCCAGAGCATGGTCCCATTGTACGCGTCCAGACAGGCGATATAATCCATCCCGGGTATGAACAGGCGCCCGGAACTGTACAAGGGACTCGCGCCGCGGTTGTGACGATCGACCATCCTGCGCGGGCCGGGCCGGCCAAACCATTGCACACTCATCGCCCCCTTCACAAGCTTGTCGCCGCTACAGGCCGTATTACCGGAGTCACCGTACTGGTGGGTCCAGCTTCCCGAGCCCCGAAGCGCGCCCCGCCGGGCCAAGCCGCGGGTAATTCCGTCGACGGCAGTGACTTTCCAGCCCGGAATCGCTCCCGAACCCCACTGCAGGAGCTTGGGCCTGTCCAGTTTGCCATCGCCGGTGATCAGCAGAACGCCGCCGGACGGGCGTAAGACCCGGAATACCTCGGTCGCGACGGGCGGCGGCTGGCCGACGGATACCACGAGATTCGCGAAATAATCCCGGTATGGCAGTTTGCCCGGTTTCCCCTGGTGCATGACCACGCGCGATCCATATATGCCCTCGGCGACCAGTAATTCGCGAGCCTTCTCGATTTTTCGCGGGTCGGCTTCTAACCCGATGACTCTCAGCTGCGACCGTACGGCTATCTCGCGGACAAGCCGACCGTCACCGGCGTTCAGCACCAGGCAGTAACCCTTGCGCGCGTCGAGGCCGCCGATCGCCATCGAAGCTGTTGCCTGGTACAGGGCTGTGAACTTGTCCTTTGGCTGCGGAGAGGAAGGACGTTTCTTTCTGTTCTCGACGGGGCCTCGGCTGCCTCCGGTCTCAAAACAATGGATAATGCCCCGATCGGTACTGACAAACAACCGTCCCCCGCTTGCAGCAAGTCCGTATGCCCTGCCCTCCACGCCCGCCGTCCATACGGTCTTTCCGTCGGCAACGCTGCGGGCCGATACCTTGTTCTCCCCGCCAACAATAACCGCGTCACCGACCATGATCAGTTCGACCGGCGCCGAACACCGGAGAGTCCACCTGGCTTTGGCCTTGCGCGCGCCGATATATTGGGCACGGTCGTATGCCGTAAGCTTGTTGCCGTTGAGAACGCATACGATGGTTTTGCTTGCTGTGAGTCTCGTGCCGGGTGATGACCTGATCTTCGCGCCGGATTTCGCATCCGCAAGATGGACCGATTTGTTCTTTTCCCCACCACCGTGCCCGTACACGTTGCCCGTCAGCACGCCAAACGAACCGCCGCCGACGAAATTTCCGACGCGCTTGCCCGTACCGCGCTCGTAGACCCGCGGCGCGGTCCGCCCGGTGGCGACGAAAAGCCTGTCGCTCGAAGCAACCATGTGCCCTTGCGCAGGAACACGGATGTCTTTCTTCCAGATTTCCTTCCCGTCCAGCGCGTTGACCGCGCAGAGGTATACGCCCGATGTTGGAAAAATACCGGCGCTGAAATAGACCTGTCCTTTGTCCACAACAACACCGCAGCGAACCGGCCAGAGGGAAATCATCCGTCCATTCCCGCACAAGCGTTTATCCTCCGGCCCGCCCCGGTACCGCCAGACCTCCACTCCCGTTCGGGCGTCGAGACAATACACCTGCCCGTCGTCCGATCCGGCATAGACTTTTCCGTCCGCCACCGCCGGCGCCAGGCGCACCGGGCCTTCGGTCACAAAAGACCAGCGTGTCTTGCCCGTCTTCGCGTCCAGGCAGTAGATCGTGTCGTCGGACGATGATCCGAAGTAAAGAAGCCCGTCGGCAATGACCGGATAATAGGCCCGACTCTGCGCCATTGTCGGAGCCAGCTCAATACTGCGCCACAAGTCCGACTTCGCCGGAGGAGGCCAGGCCGGTCGGGGCCGATGCGCGGACCTGTGGGCCCAGGAGAGTTTCAGGGGGAATTTCAGCGGGTCCGCCGAGAACCCGCTTCGCCCGAGATCACCGCGGTACACGGACCAGTCGTCCGCCATCGAATGACGGCAGGCAATACCAAGCAACAGCACGATAAGAATTCTGTGATTCACTTGAAATTCCGTGGCGGTTAACGCCGGGGTGATTGCGTCGGTGAGGGTCCCTACCTGTCGGTCAGCAGCTTCATGGCCTCGGTGCGCGTGGCGAGGTTTGACTTGAACAGACCTCGCATTACCGACGTGACCATTTCGGCGCCGGATTTCTTGACGCCTCGAATCGTCATGCAGGTGTGAGTGGCTTCCAGGATGACGCCGACTCCGCGTGCGCCTAGCTGGTCCATCAGCGCGTCGGCGATCTGGCAGGTCAGGCGTTCCTGCACCTGGGGGCGGTGGGCGAACGTGTCGACCACACGGGCGAGTTTCGAGATGCCCACGACCTTTCCGTCCGGAAGATACGCCACGTGCGCCCTGCCCATGAACGGGAGAAGGTGATGCTCGCAGACCGAGTAGAACGGGATATCCCGCAGGATGACCATCTCGTCGTACTGCTCGTCGAAATGGACCTTCAGATGCTCCCCGGCATCCTCATGCATCCCGCCGAACAGTTCGGCGTACATCCGCGCGACGCGGCTGGGGGTGTCCTTGAGCCCCTGGCGGTCGGGATCCTCACCTACGGCCAGAAGTATCTCGCGAACGGCCGCGGCGATTGCGTCGGTATCAATTTTCTTGTCCGGTTTCGCGTTATCACTCATGGTGGTCCTTATACCCGCCGATATGGGGCGGAGTCAAATTTTTAGCCACGGGTAAACACGGATGAACGCGGATGAACGGCATTGTTGTTTTTTGGAAACAGCCCACGTCTCCAAAGTCGTTCAACAAAACAGAATATCCGTGTTCATCCGCATTCATCCGTGGCTGAAGAACCCTCGGCGGTAGCTGCGTTCCGCATGAACATGTCGTACTTCGCTCTCCTGATCGCCCGCCCGCGCGTGGCGAGGTCCCAGTCCTCGGCGCTCCAGGCCTGCAGGTCCGCCAGATTGACCTCCGCGCCGGGCGAGGAGGTTAGCTCGATGTCGCCGGGCGGCAGATCCCGATTGTGCGGGCAGGCCTCCTGGCAGAGATCGCAACCGTACAGACCCCGATTAAACTTCAGCATGTCTTCGGTGGCCTCGCCGCGATACTCGATGGTCAGGTAGCTCAGGCACTTTCTCGAATCAACCATGCCATTGTCGCCGAGTGCGCCGGTGGGGCAGGCCCGGATGCAGGCGTCACAATCGCCGCAATCCGCGGCGACCGGGCGGCCAGGGGCCAGAGGAATGTTGGATATTATCTCGCACAGCACCACGTAGCTGCCCAGGCCTTCGACGATAAGGCATCCGTTCCGCCCGATCCATCCGAGCCCCGCGGCGGCCGCCAGCGACCGTTCCATCACCGGAGCGGTATCCACGAAGGCCCGCCCGTCGAAGCCGGGAGCAATCTCGCGCAAACGCTCGGTCAACTCGGCGCACCGGCGTTTGAGAACTCTGTGGTAGTCCCGCCCGCGCGCGAACCGGGCAATGTAGCCCGGTTCACTCACCGCTGGATCGTCACCGCCGGGTGCATACCCAACGGCAAGCGAAAGCACGCTCGCCGCGCCGGGAACGAGCAGGTCGGGAGCCTTTCGCTTCTCGACATTGCGCTCCATATACGCCATCTCGCCATGCCAACCGCGCCGGAGCCACTCATCGAACTTCGCGCTGCAGCCCAGATATCCCGCGTGCGCAACTCCGGCACGCGCAAAGCCGACCTCAATCGCCAGGTCGCAAACGGCGGCGGTAAGTTCAGCCTTCGACAAATCCATCCACCCAGTGTACCGCCGCGAAGTTCCGCGGGCGAAAAGTATTTCGCAGTTACCTTCAGGCACATGCGAGACACTATGCTTGCAGAAGCACGTTACGACGATGATAATCCTGCAATTACCGCAATAGGAGAAATCCAATGGCCCGCATTCTTACGATCACTGCGATATTAACCGCCTGCCTGGTTTGTTCGACGCTTACCGAGGCGGTAGACAAGCCCGCCCAACCCGACGCCAGATTCAAGAAGTGGGACAAGAATTCAGACGGCAAGCTCTCGCGCGACGAACTGCCCAAGGGCCTGCAGAAGAACTTCGACCGCGTCGACACCGACAAGAACGGGTTCATCTCCGTCAAAGAGCACCGCGCCGTCACGTCAAGGCGACGCCGCCCGGCCCGCACGCCACAGAGCAAGAACGTAACGACCATCCGGGACATTCCATACGCCGATAACGACAATCCGCGGCAGAAGCTCGATCTGTTCCTGCCCAAGGCCCCCAAGTCGGACAAACCGCTGCCTGTGGTCGTGTTCATTCACGGCGGAGCGTGGCGGGCGGGCAGCAAGAATGGCGGTTTGCGCATGGTGGCGCCGTACGTGGCGTCGGGCGACTACGCCGGCGCGTCGATCGCATACCGCCTCAGCCAGGAGGCGATCTGGCCGGCACAAATACACGACTGCAAAGCCGCCATCCGCTGGTTGAAAGCCAACGCGAAGAAACACAATCTCGACCCCAACCGAATCGCGGTATGGGGCACGTCAGCAGGCGGGCACCTCGTGGCGATGCTCGGCGTATCGGGCGACGTGAAGCAGCTCGAAGGCAAGATCGGCAAGAATCTCAAATTCGACAGCCGCGTCGCGTGCGTCGTAAACTGGTTCGGCCCGACAGACATGCTGACAATAGGCAAATATCCCAGCCACCTGAAGCACGACGCGCCGGACTCCCCGGAAGCAAAGCTCCTCGGCGGAGCCATCCACAAGAACAAGCCCGCTGCCCGCAACGCATCGCCGGTAACGCACGTATCAAAAGGCGACGCGCCAACGCTGACAATGCACGGCACGAATGACCAGACGGTCCCGTTCAACCAGGGCGAGCGAATCCACGAGGCGCTGACCAAAGCAGGCGTACCGTCGGTATTCGTCAAGATGATCGGCGCCGGGCACGGAGGGTTCAAACAGCCCGATACGCGGGAACGAGTTAAGGCGTTCATCGAAAAGTATCTCCGCGACAAGAAGGTTGAGGTGTCCGACAAACCGATAAACTGCAAACGGTAGCCCGATTACTTCGGCGGAGCCCAGGTTATCGAGGCGACCCTGGTGGTCGATATCTTTACCGTCGGTCCGCCGGGCGATAGCGCCAGTGACAACTGCTTGCCGACAAACTCACCGCGGTGGACTGCGCCGGACCGCATCGTCATGACCGCCGGCGGTTTGGCTTTGGGGGTGACCACGATCGACTTGACGCCCGCAGCATCGGGCGATACCTCTCCGAATTCCGTCCGGATGCCCACGGTCTTGGCAGTCAGCTTTCCGTGGAGGATATCGCCGTTGAGCATTGTCATCGTAACACCGCCGGCAGGTTTGACGGGTTTAAAGCCTCGAGATGTCAGGGCGAGCAGTTGTCTCTCGCCGATTTCCAGCTTGCTACCGAGTGCCACCCTGGCGGTCCACGTCTTCGGGCCGAGCACGCCTGAAAGCCTCGAGCCGTTGGGCGTAAGTACTACATGGGAGAAACACTGCACGTCGGCGGCCCTGATCATGACTATACTCGCCGGCGAAAGGTCTGCCTTGCAGTAGGCGGTCGTTATCGTCAGTTTCGTCTCGAACTCGGCCAGCAACAACCTCTGACCATCGCGGAGCGACACCATCGTTCCGGAAAACCCCGAGTCGAGCGATCTATCCGCACTCATCCGATATCCGCACTCCCTGACGTCTTCGAAAGGAATACTAAGCTTCGACCCGGACATATCGATCTGGAGCTTCTGGTTTTCCAGCTTTCCGACAAGCACCTGCGAGTCAGTCAGCACGAGGCGCAGCGTTTCGTTCTTGTCCTCCGCGTTGACGGCTATTCCGATCACGCGAGAAGCCGGGATTTCGATTTTCCCCTGCCTTGTCGTCAGGACGTAGCGTTTGTTGTTGATCTTGCCCTGGAACACGCTCTTGCCATCCAGCAGCACGACGCGATCCAGCTTCGCTCCTCGTGCAATAAACGGAACACCCACGGGGGCGCCGATAGCGACAGATCGCACTTCGTCGTCGCAGAGGGGGCGATTCCAGATCATCACGCTGTCTATCGTACCATCAACGGTGAACTGGTTGCCCCACTCGCCGCTGCCGAGATGCCCGCCGCCCAGCAGCACCGGAGCCTTATCGGCCCGGAGGAGACCCTTGAACGGCTGTGCTTTCTCGAGCTTCCCGTTGACGTATAGCCTGGCCTCGGCCCCGTCGTACGTGCCGATAAGGTGATACCACTTGCCGGGCTGGAGCTTGGTAACGCCCCGGACCGACTTGATCCCGTTCTGTCTCGCCCTCGGGCTCCCCACGTGAAAGATGGGCGTCTGAGCCCCTTTGGAATACCCCAGTCCAAACGCCGGATTCCACCAGTAATCATCGCCCTTGTTGACGATATAACCGTTCTCGTTGGCGTAACCCTTCGGGCCGAACGAATGCAGCTTGACCCAGACCGCCACCGTCAACGCATTGCGAATCTCGATCGAAGAGCTGTTGGGAACGCGAAGGTAGTCGCCCTTGCCGTCAAGACTGTACGCCCCGCCGAACCTGCCCTTGTCGGTGAATTTGGCGTTGTGAACCGCAGCGTGGTTCTTCTTGGGGCTCTTGTCGAGGGTCTGCTTGCCAGCCTTGTCGAACGTAAGGTGCAGGACGAGTCCCTTGTTGACGCCGAATCCGTCGCCCGCCGGTTTCGGCGCCGCGATCAATGGCGAACAGATCGCCAGCAGAATCACAAGATATCGCATCACACAATTGCTCCCATATCCATCGGCTATGCAAATTTGGACGCTCGGGGCGGGCGGAATGTTCCTGATAATCGTACATCCGGACACGCATGAAAACCAGCGCGACCGTCGCAGCACTCAGACGTTAGTTCTTGCCAACGGAGCGGACGGGCAATAGTCTGAGATGTATCGAGGTGGTTACAGTGAAAAAGTGCCTGGTGGGATTTCTGGCGTTTGTCGTGGCGGGTTTGGCGGCGTGTCCATGCGCTGCGGGCGATATCAGAGAGTCCGTGCTGGCGAACGCCTCGGACTACACTTACATGTGGTGGGCCAACGGGCTGCGCGACGAGGCGAAGGCGTTCAATATCCAGACCAGCCGCTACGCAATGTCGTTCGACTACGGGCGGATGCAGTTGACGCATCTGATGCCCCTTGCCAAGGCTCCGACGCAATCGCAGGCACTGGTCATGAGCAACAAGGCGATCTTCGGTAAGAACAATATCGCACTGGAGTGCGTGTTTCACGCCGGCGGACGTCAATTCCGCATCGCGGCGCCCAAACGGGTCAGCACATCCAACTGCCAACTCATCGAGAGCGGACGGTTCTTCCAGCGACGCTACCTGACCGCCCTGGCGTGGGACAAAGGCGCACCGAAGACCCAAAGCGGGCTGGAAATCGGGGCATGGCCCGACAGACTGCTCCTGCTGCTTCGCGTCACGCCCAAGGTCGACATCACCGCCGGGGCGCTGGAGATGACGCTATCCTTCAAGCAGCCCGGGCTCAAGCTGTCGGGCGGGAAGGTGTTCGCGCTGAGCGTCCCGGACGACGGCGGTGTCTTATTGATCCCGACGGACCCAACCGCCACCGGCCGCGGCGCACACGGGAAAACATGCACGTTTCGCCTCCAGACAGGCAATTGGGCCGGCGGGACCGAAAAGCAACTGGGCGTAGTTCTGTATCCCGCTGCCGGCGGGTTTTCGACGCTGGTCAAGAACGCAGCATCCGACGAGCAAACGCCTGTAAAAGTGACCGCCGCCCAGACGCATCCGACCAAAGCCAGGCTGAAAGTCGCGTACGATCCCCAGCAGGGATGGTATTACGTGAAGCTGCGAAACGATCAGACCGACCGCACGCCGGACGGACGGAATAACCGCGTCGAACGGGTGGCGCTTACGCTGGCCAACCCCACCAACCGCCCTCGGGTGGTGCGCCTTTGCTTCGGGAAGACCAACGCGATCGGGATCACGGGCATATCGGCGATGATCCGCGACGCCAAAGGCGACCCGGTCGGTCTGCCGGTGCAAATATCCAAGAACTGGCACACGAAGAAACCCGGGCGGTACAAAGGTCCGTGGTATCGCGCCCTTACGATGCTCACCGTCCCGGCGAAAACGACTCTGAAGATCGAGTACGTCAGCGTCGGCGCCCTCCTTGGCGGCGTACCAGCCGCTTCGCACTCGCAGTTGTGCCTCGTCGGATGGGGAAGCAATCAACTCTGGGAGGAAGCTGCAATCGGATCGTGGGGTGAGTCGATCTGCTTCGAGCCCGACCAGTCTCAGCGCGGCGGGTCCGTTCTCGACACGCGCCCGCTCATGGTCCACGCCATGGGCGACAAGCCCAAACGCAAATGGGGCTGGACGCACAACGTCGGCGGAGCTGACTTCTTAGTCTACTACGATCCCGCGGGGCGCAAACAGCACCACTCACGGATGAAGACGCTTCACCGGCGCAACTGCCCGGTCCTTACGGAGGTGACCTACGCCGGGCGCTCGCACGACGGGCGTCTCGACCTGCAGTACACCGCGAGCCTTTACCGCACCGACGACATCACGCGCGGGGTCTACCGTTTCAGCTACGATGTCCGACGGGCGACGGAATTCAAACGCCTGGTGCTCTTCCAGTGCGGCGGCGACGACTACAGCTACACCGGCGAGAAGAAGTTCGCGCGCGGCAGCGAGACCGGTCTGACCGCCGAGTGGGACACCAGTTGGGGCGGCGGGAGCTACAAGACCAGGCCCGTCAAACTGGGCGGGCGGATTCCGTGGATATCGATGCACCAGGCTGTCAGACGCAAAGACGACAAGGGAGCCTGGGCAAATCGCGGGATTATCATCCGCAGTTGGGAGGCGAAATTGGGCGGTAAGCCCGCCCGTCCGTGGGTGGCTGAACGTGGCGCCAAAGTACGCGGGCGGGATACCTCGCTGATAGACATTCTCCCCCCACCGGGTGTAACGAAGCTGCTGCCCGGTGACTACGTCCGCGCCGTGGTCGAACACGTTGTGGTCCCGCAACACGCGGGCGAATACTACGGACCGAACGAAAACCTCCGCGCCGCCCTCGCCAAACACGCCGACACGTGGCGGATGATCCACCGCGAGGCGGTCGGTAACGATCTGGCGGTGAAGGTCTCGCTCGGTAAACTGGTGCGGATCAGGCCGACGATGATACGTGCCCGCGACAATCGAGCGGAGTTCACGGTAACCGGCGGGCTGGGTTACGTACCTATAACTATCTCCGGGCTGACGGACTACCGCGCCGCGAAGCTGGAGGTCTCGGCGGGCGACAAATGGCGGACCGCGGGGGTCCGCCAGTGCGACTACAACGCCGAATCCCGCACGTGGGAGATCACCTGCAGCGTCCCGCTCGATTCGCCCGGCGACAAGCGGACGACGCGCAAGTTTCGCTTCGCCCCGGGCGGAGGGGCGAAAAGCAGGCAATAGTCCGCCAGCGGTGTACAAAACACTAGAAAAACGTACAAAAAACTGAAAACGTACAACACGATTTCGGAAAAGTAGCGTATACTGTTATTACATGGAAGACGCAGCCCTCCGGAGATGGATATCAAACGGCAGGCAGCATCGGTACGATGCCAATTGAACCCCTGTCGCACTTGGATTAAAGCGGGCTTTGCGGACATCCTTCAAGCCGCCCAACAGCTTTCCGCTGTCGGGCGGCTTGGTTATTTTTGCCCCGGCGCGGAGACCGATAGCAAGTGGGGGTTTGAAATACGCCCACTTGGTGTACTACAATATCGTTGTGAAACCGGAAACTGACAATTCGGGAGCCGAAATCATCGCCGATCATCGCAGGCAGTGGCGCAATTGCCGCTACGTATACCCTGTAATCTCCAGGCGTTCGAAGGGTCTAAGCATCGGGGTCAACATAAATCCCGACAAGGGCTGCACTTTCGGCTGCCTGTACTGCCAGATCGACCGCACCGTCGGACGGGGACTAAGCGAAGTGCATCTAGCCATTCTCCACGATGAACTTCACCTCGCTCTCGAAGAAGCCCGCAACGGACGTCTCTGGGATGAACCGGGCTTCATCAGGACACCGGTCCGGTTGCGGCGAATCAACGATATCGCCTTCAGCGGTGACGGCGAACCAACGTGTTCGCAGGAATTCGACAGGGCCCTTGAAACTGCCGCCAAGGCGAGAAAAGACTGCGGTTGCAAAGACGTCAAGCTCGTGGTGATAACCAACGCGACACGGTTGACCTCGCCTCAATTCATGCGTGCCCTTCCGATACTCGACAGCAACGACGGGGAGATATGGGCTAAACTCGACGCGGGCACCGAAGAATATTTTCAGCGCGTCAACCGCCCCGTGGGGGATATCACGTTGGAGAAAATCGTCAGCGACATCACGGAGACATCCCGCCGGCACCCTGTGATCATCCAGACATTGATGTTCCGCATCAACGGGGTCGATCCACCGCCCCGGGAAATAGAAGCATATTGCAGACAACTGAATGGTATCTTCGAGTCCGGCGGGGAAATCAGCCTCGTTCAACTCCATACAGTGGCTCGCAAACCGGCCGATAACTGCGTTAGCGCCATGCCCGACGAACACCTGGACGCCCTGGCCGCCACCATCCGAAGAAGCGTAAGAGGACTCACCGTGGAAGCATTCTACGGTCCGCCGGACATATCTCACTCTTGACAACGCCGCCCGGAAGGCAAGAATCATAGTCATCGATCGCGGGTATCGCGGGAATACTTACACAGTGAAAGGTGATGCTGATGTGGCCACTATCGAAGATTATCGTATTTGCCATTCCGTTCCTGATTCTGGGCGGAGGAATCCTGACGCTTCTCATGCTGAAAAAGACGCTCCGCACGCGCCTTCGCGTGAGCAAACAGTTGCGTGCGGACCCGGACATCAATGAATGGCTGGTCGTATTCGACTGGAGCCGCAAGGTCCTGTACGTACCGACTATCATCGCGTCGCTTCTGGCGAGCCTGGCGGTTGGACTCGCCGAAGCGAACGTTCTGACAGAAGCATGCGTCCCGGTAGTCGGGGGTATCTGGTTCGCGATATTCGCGCTGAATTTCCTGGTCGACGAATACGTCGTCAGCATAAAGGTGCTGCTGATCCTGATACTGTGCATTGTGGCGATGTTCTTCTGGTTGCACTTCATGGGTTGGGTCGAGGCGTTCATCGAGTCGTTCCGCCACATCGGAATTAAGGTCGACTGGGTGGGTTACCTGCTGATCGCGGGCCTGTTCTCGCTGGCGGTGCTGATATCGTATCTGCGCGGACTGTTCTACTACGTCGCGATCACCCCGAACTACATGAACATTCAGACCGGTCCGACCGAAAGCGGCGAGCAGGTATCCCGCGAAGAATACTCCACGCGCGTGGATACCGGCGACTTCCTCGAACGCCTGTTCGGATTCGGACGGATCATCATCACCTTCCGCGATCACCGACGCCAACCGAAGTCGCTGCTGGTCGGACGGATCGGCAAGCAATCGCAGATGCTCGAATCGATCCGCGGAAAACTGGCGATGGACATACACGCCTCAATACCGCCGCAGGAACCGTAGTCTGGGCCAGTGATTACTGAACACCGGTCTTCCGCGATTTTGCTGCCATCTTTTGAATGAGCAGCACGCCCAGCAACAGCACTGCCAACACTATCGTTATCGTTATGGTCGACGCTCCCGCCCGCCAGATGTCGGCGGGCACGGCCAGTACGCTGACTTGCGGGTCGCCGCCCGGATAGGCGAAGTCGAGTACCTCCCCGTCGCTATCGGGCAGTTCGACCGGCAGGGAGAACATCCCCCCCGCCGCCGCTCTGCCGCCGCCAGGCTGCGCCCCACCACCGCCAGTGTCGCCCGCGCTTACAGTCTCGTAGTTGAATGAGCCGTCAGTCAGTGTAATCGTACCGCCGTTGACATTGCCCGCGATAGTGAAATCATTGCTCGTAATCACAGTATCGCCGTTGCTGAGGATCCCGCCCCCAACCATGACCCCGCCGTTTACGTTCAACGTTCCTGTTGTCTGACCCGGTACGCGGGGGAGGGTGATATTCCCAAGGTTCTGCTGCTGACCATTTTGGCCCGGACCTCGGGCCTGACCTTGCCCCTCGCCCTGGCCTTGCCCTTGGCCAAGCCTCTGCCCGGAGGCGGTATTCAAACGCCCGAAGTACCGTTCCAGGCGGTTATCGCCGAGGTCCTTGACCTGCTTCTCGAGTTGCCCCTGCCGCATCACCAGGAGACGATCCTGTTCGCCTGCGAGGGCTTCGGTGACCTTCTTAAGCTCGCCATCCTTGTCATTGTCGTCCAGGGCGAGGAACTTGCCCGTTGAAATACCGAGGCCCGGCTTGGACTTACCGCCCCTGCCCTTACCACTCTTTCCGGGTTTCGCTCCGCCCTTGCGGCGGCGTTCGAGCTTGGCGGCGTTACCGGCAAACTCGTTGCGGATGTTCGTTAACTGCAGTTTGCCCGCATTTCGGACAAACTCGGGGATCACCGCCAGCGTGTTGTTGCGATCAACTTCCAGAACGCCGGCGTTAGTCGTGCGACCGTTCAGGAAGTAATTGACATTACCGCCCGCATTGGCCTGGGCGTCCTTGTTGGCGTTGGCCCACATCGCCTCCAGCCCGAACTGACTTGTTGAGACATCCTGTAGCTTACCGCTGAGCCTATGGTACTCCTTCTCGCCGAGTTCACGGCGGTTGTTGTCCAGGAACTCCTTATTCTTCGCGATATCGCGCGTCAGGTTATCGTTCAAATAACGCCAGTTTCGCTGAAACACCTGCTCCTGCGGGGCGGTGTTGTAGGATCCCTTGCGTAATTTCTCATATCTCTTGAGTTGCGAGAGATTCACGTCGATACCGATACTTAGCCTCTCTGCGGTACCGGAAATCGGCGACATATTGCCCTCGGGCCGAATATACCTGAAGCCCTTGGGCAGCCTGAGCAACCAGGTTGTCTGCTTGACCGGGACACCGACTATCCGAATGCTCGGCGGGCTGATCCGCCCGATGCCCGAGACCTTTTCAGTGCCCTTACCCGCAAGATACAACCTGACGTTGTAAGGCAGTCCGCCACGCGAAGTCTTCACCAGCGGAACATGCACCACACCACCACCGCCTGAGGCGCCTGACGGGAGTACGGGCTTTACGGCCTGTCCGGCCACTCGGGCCGACCACAATTGCAGACCCGCGGGCAGGGCGACTTTCAGGAACTGCTCGCTGCGGTTATGGAGCGACAGATCGACCTGGTAGCGACATTGTCCGGACTTGTCGATCACCGTCGTCAATTCCATAAGGTCGACAATCGCCTGGATGCGGCTGGCCGTCTTGGCGGGGGCAATCTTCAACTCCGCCGACCAGTTATCCTCGAAAGACTGATAGACGTACTGGAGCGATTTGCTGACTTCTGCGCCGAGTATCTGCTTTTGGGCGGCCACCGGAAGCGGGCTCATCGACTTCGAGGGAGTGAAAGCAAGCTCGTGCCTGGAAGTATTCTGCACCGCCAGGATCGCCCTGTACCCGTCGGGCGAGCCGGTTACTACCCGGGGCACGGGCAGCTTCTTCGTCGAACCGTCTATCGGGAGGGCGAAATTCACCAACACGTCAAACTCGCCGGTCAACTCGTTGGTCAGCGCGACGGTCCACTTCTTCCGCCCCGCCTGCCCGCCGGTAGAAGACACGGATCGCAGATACCGCGACGTAACGGCCACGAGCTGAGCGTACTTCTCCGGAAGCGTGAAACTCACCCGATCGATCGGCGAACCGGAAACATTGTATCGCAGGCGGTAAGTATACTCCGCCGACGCCGGATGCACCGAGACGCCGCCGACTATCTCTACTCGCACCTTCGTGGGGCGCTTGCGAACGGCCAGTTCCAGGGCGATACCAGGCTTGCTGTAGCGGTAGGCGAACTGGGCGGCACGGGCCTGTCTCTTGTCGAGCCAGCCCAGCGTAGCCGACGGGGCAATGGACTTCAGGAGCTTGCTGGAGACCGTGTGCGCGTCGAGAGCGGGCGCGACCTGCACGGCCAGACGCCCCCACTGATCGTCTATCACCCGCCCGCCTGCATCCACCGCCAGAACCGTCGGTACCGATAAGCGGTCGATCTTCGCGTCGTCGCGGACAAGCACGATCGCCACGTGCGATCTGACCACCGCGGTCCGGAAACCCACGTGCAGCCTGCGGGGCGCCGCGGCGCCGGAGGACTTCTGCACGTGCCAACCCTCGACGTCAGGACCGACAACGCTGAGCAGTTCGTAATTGTCGGGCAGGTTGAACGTCGCGCCGAAGAACCTGCTGGAACCGCCCTTACCGCCCTCGCCGGCGGGGGTAATCGTCGCCTGGACGAGCAGTTGAACGCGATCGGAATTCACGCGCACCAGTTGGTCGAGACCTGCCTTCGCCAAGGCCTGCCGGCGCGAAATATGGACCTGTAGCGAAAAGTCCCGATAGGGCCACTGATACGAAGCGACTATCGCGGTCGAATCGGCCAGGACCGCCACCGCGGCGCCCTTGCTCGAACGTCCGGGCGCGGCGATGTCCCGTCGCCTTCCCCCCTTGACGCCGGTGACCTTCAGCACCATACCGCCGGCGGTATGCAGGTTGACGTATCCCGCCTCCCGTCCCACGCGACCTGCACGGGGCAGCCAGAGCCTCTCGGGGCGGCCCATTGCGGGCAAATCGCCAATCCAGTGGGCCGTCAAATCGTATCGCTTGCTCGCCGGGCGATAGAGGCGAACGTCCACAACGTTGAATTTCCGCCCTTCGATGGTCTTGGCGCCGGCGATGCGATGGTCGCGAAGGTTCGCGCCGGTGATCTTTGTGATCGACGTGCCTTCGGGGATCAGCAGTTCGAACCGGTCGTTCTGCCCCGCCGAGAAACTGTACGCCATCTTGCTGACACCGACCAGCGCCCAGTGGAACACACCGATATCGTGGGTCGCCGAGACCGAAAGCGTCCGGTCGGCGGCGCCTGTACCGGCCTTCGGCGACCAGCGCAGAGCGACCTTGCGCGCCGAGCCGAGGGGCACGGTCCACAAAACGCCACCGCCGACTTTTTCGCTGGTGAGCACACCGTCTATACCGGGGGCCTCCAGTTCGAGATCCGGGTCGCCCAGGCGCACCTTCATCACCGCCAGCGGAAGCAGCGGAAGCGAGAAGTTCACACTGCCCTTCCTACCGACGTACTTCGGCGTGGTCACGGCCGTCAGGACGAACTTGCCCGAGACCGGCGCCTGGACTGCGAGCACCATGCCCTTGGGCCCTACCTGCAGGCGGGCGGGCTTTCCCGCGAGCGTGGCGGTGGTAACCGCCAGACCGGAAATCTCCATCGGCAGGACAGCCCAGCCCTTGCCCCGAGCAGTGAGTTCGGCCTGTAGAGTGATGTTCATCTTCTTGTCGGCCACTACCACACTGTACGTCACGCCGGCCAGCGATACCTTATCGCTCGAAACGATTCGGCTACCGGGCAATTCGATTTTCCGGTCCGGGTGCGAGAGGTTCCACAACTTTACAAAACGCTTGTACGGCAGGAGGACCTTGCTTGCGGTGTCGGCCTTGGTGGGGTCGCCGTCGTACGGAATAACCACCGGCGGTGTCTTCGACACCGCCGGCCCGCGAACCTCACCGCCCGCCGACGCCGTCGCCCCCGTCGCCAGCAGCGTCGCCAGAACCGCCAACAAAGCGGTCCCTCGCGCCAGGTACTTCCCGCCGGCGGCGGCGCTGGCGATCGTGCGATACAGCCCGACAATTGAATAAAGCAATACAAGCAGGCACACCGCGTAGAAACCGCCGTTAGCCGCGTACGCAAGCGACGGTATCCAGACCGTCACGAGCGTCGCGGCGCCACCGACGAGGATAACGAACATGACCTTGCGTTTAACGGTGGCGTTCAACATGCAAAGCCCGATCAGCCCCACAAATGTCAGACCGATCCATCCATGTCCCCGACCCACGGACGCGGCGGTCAGGGAGATCGTCAGTTTCGGGCTTCCCAGACCGCTGAAGACAACTTCCGATTCGTCATAGGAAGATTCCACCAGATCGACCGGAAGGGTATGACGCCCCTGGCTCCGTGTATCCGCACTGAACGGGTCGGCCTTTGGGGCTGGGGGTTTAGTTGTCGGACGAGGTTTTCTGGTACGAGCGGGCGTATCGGCCGGCTTTCTCACCGAACCTGTAGCGGCCACGCCCTCACCTTCAGTTTGAACCATTTCATCACTATCCGCGGACTCCATGCTGTCCAGGTCGGCTCGGTCAACTTGAGGCCCGTACGCCATACCGTCCTTGCCCGAAACACTTGAGGCCGCCGCGGTCAACTCGCCAGCAGCGGTCTTGGGTCCGAACATGGCTTCGGGATACTTCGGCGACATGTCCGAATCGTGTGCAGTTATCGCAAATCCCGACGGAGGAATAACGGACCACCTGGCCACGTTGATTTGCAGCCCGGGCAGTTCGACTGGGATAAGTTTCAGATCGTCCAGGCCCGCCCCGTTAGGCGGTGTGGCGTAGACCACGATCACGTCCAGGGCTCTGCGCCCCTGCGGAATCGAGACCTGGTAGTTTTTCGCCGCATCGCGCTTGAGCTTGGCCTGCCGTGCGCCCACGCGTACAGACAGCAGTTGGCTTTGCTTCGGCAGCTCGATCGTGAGGAACTGCAAGCCCGCATTGACGATCTTCAGGTTCGCCCGGGTCTGCTGCGAACCGTCGGCGCCAACTGTAGTGCGGAATTGGGCCAGCGTCACCAATGCCGTCGGAATCACGTAGTTCTCGTGTACGGCAGTGGTCAGGCTGATCTCGGACAGCGGACCGTCGGCGCGCATATTGTCCGTCGGACGAAACGCCCCGAGTACCCTGCGGGCAGGAGCGGGCAGAGGCGGAAGGTCGCTGATGTCAACGTCGCGTGCCTGCGACGCCGATACCGTGACCGCCAACTCCTCGGTAGCTTCGATGGCGAGCACTTCGGTCGATCGCTCCGCACCGGCCGGTCGGACCATCGCAAGTGAGAACTTGCCTTCGGGAAGGGCCTGTTCGTAGCTCACGCGCACGCGCAAGCGACCTCGGGCCTGGGAATCGAGCTTCAACTGCCACAGGTTGTAGGCATCGCTTACGGATTTGGGCAGTTCCAGGCTCTTGGGCCCGGGGGCGACAATACTTCGCGAAGCGAGTTGACGACCCGGCGTGGCGATGGTCAACTTCTTGCCAAGCGACTTCTCGGTCAGGAGATACAGCGTCCTGGTCCCGACCCGCGTCACGTTGTAGGTCAGTGCAAATCGCCCCGACACGCCCGAGGGGCTCACCGAAACCAGCGCTACCGAGTTGGCGGCGATGCGGGGTTCCGGGCGGCTTACCGAGACATCGAGCACGCCGTCGGGCGCAGCTTCGTACGTGTAAGCCGCCCGAACTCCGCGACCGAGCCCCAACGGCGCCATCTTTCCGACCGTAACGCTTTTAAGCCTGGCCGCGGCGGTCGAAACCTCCGCATCGAGGTCGCCGACGACCGACACAGCCGCCAGACCCGCAGACTTGTCGGCCAGACAGCGAATCAACGGTAAAGTAACTTTGCGCACGACAGCCTCACGCCCCAATCCGCCCTTCGAAGACCAGTCCCACTTTTCGGGTACGCGCCGGAGCGTCACGTTGATCTTCGCAACCGCTTCGGGCGCAACCGGACGCGCCAATTCAAGCTTCAAGAGGCGGGTCAGGCCCTGAGCGGCTGTGCGATACTCGAAACCCTTCTTCGAACCGTTAACCGTGACGCTGCTGAGGTCCCAACCGCTCGCGGCGCCGGGGAGTACGAAGTCCACCGCGAACATCTCCCGCCCAACGGCCGTGATCTCGGCGGTAAGATGCACCGACAGTTCCTTGGGCGAGATGACGAACATCTGCCTGTCCTTGCTATGTTTTTTGAGTTCGATCTGTGCCAGTTGCAGGCCCACGGACCACTTGTCGCCCCAGTGGAAATACAGCCTGCCCGAAGAGCCCGTCATGCCCGCGATGTTCGATACGCCGCGGATGTCCTGGCGGCGGGCGCCGAGTAACTTCTCGGCGCGGACGGCCAGTTGATCGCCCGGATCAACCAGCACGTACCCCCTCTGGTATCCCGCCCCGACAAGCGAAACCGCCGGGGACGACCAGGATAATGCTCCCATAGGCGCAGACGCCCTTATGTGCAGCGCCCTGGTTCCACGCGTCGCACTTCGCAGGCGAACCGTCAGTTCCTTGGGGCCTTTTCCCTTGGGTTCGCCAACGGACCACTGCACCAGGGACGGACACGAAACGTCCGTGATTGTCCAACTTCGATCGAGAGTGAACACCAGTTCGCGCAGACCTCTCCTGAGGACCTGGACGGTATAGAGACAATCCATGGTCTGGCCCGTCGGTGTAAGCGCGACGGTAGTGGCCGATTCGCCCAGCAGTATCGCCTTGCGGTCTTCCTGGCGACCGTTACCCAGCAGCGCGACACTCAGCGAACCGTGCCCGCCCAGCGTCAGGTCAACGGCGGTGCGATCGGTCTGCTTGTCGTACTTCGTCGCCGCTACCGGTACGTTTGCGTGGGCTTCCTGATCGCCGGGCAGTTGAAGCTTCATCGCACCGGCGACCGCAGTGGGCAGGGCAATGCTGAACTGCATTCCCCCGCCGGACAACTCCGTCAGGCGCACCGAACCGCCCAGCGTGAGTTTGTGGACGCCCCGCCCGGTGACAATCAGCACCAACCGCCCCCGGGCGTTGTAGTTCGCAGGGGCCGCCTTACCGTCCAGCAGCATCTCGGTCAAACCGACCCTTCCGAACGGTATCTCGATAATCACCGGTTCGGCGCTGAGCGACTGTATCACCAGATCGCCCCGCAAAGACAGGTTTTCACCCTCGACAGTCGCGGTGTAATCTCCGCGCGCAATCTGCCCGAGTTTCGGGGTAGTGTCGGTGAGTTTGAGCTTTGCGGCCGCTGCTTTGGCGGAGGCAAGGAGCTTGTTGAACTCCGCTCGGTTCATGAGAATCGCCCGATCGGTTTTGGAAACGATCGACGCGATGTCCTTGTAGGGAACGTATATTTTCGGGGCGTCCTTGATCTCGTCGGCGCCCCGAGCCCATTGCAAGGCGCACCCCAGAACCATCAGCGCAACGATGCACCGCAACGCCGGACTGCTATTGTGCCTGTGATGTTCAGTCGTTTTCATTTTCGCCCCCTTCCCGATCGTCCTGCTGGTCGGGCTCACTGATTTCCTCGGCGTCGGTTACCGCTTCAACCTCTTCTACCGGTGGTCCCGGGACTTCCGGCGAGGTCGGCGGCGGAAGGTAGGATTTACGCTTGCGCAGCACGCCGAAGAACACCCAATGCGCAAACCATAGCAGCAGGACAATTATGCCCGCAAACCAGCCGAGTTCGGCAGCGTTGCTCACGAGCAGTGGATTAAACTCATACACGACGGCCGCGGCGGTAACAGCCCCCAACGCCAGAATCGCACGCATGAATCCGCGAAATTTCAGCAGAACGATTCCCGGCAGGATAATCGCCGCCCAGAGAACCACGATGAATACTTCCCGCTTCACCAACGTCATCGAGAACTTACCGACTGCGCCCTGCCTGGCAAAACGCCAGAGGTTTCCTTGCGATGGAAACTTACCCAGTCGCCTCACATGTCCGGTGGCCACCCCGTCGAAGAGGCTGTCAATCTGGTAGTCGCCCCCGAGTGCAAAGTTGCGGTCGTAACCCAACACCACGTGGTCATCGGGCACGTAAACCCGCCAGAAGGTGCGCTGCACGGGGACGCCGTCCGGAAGCGCCGGCGCCGGTAGCTTCCTGTTTACCGCACTGCTGTCGGCGCCGAGCCCGTAGGTGATCTCGAGCACGATCCGGGCGACCTGCCCCGCCGAATGCGGAAGCTGGACCACGCGCACATTATCCGAAGGCGACTCGACAGCCACCTCCTGCCCGTTGAGCATGAACGGATAGACCTTGGCGCCGGTGGGCATGGTGACTTCAAGGCGATCGCCGCGGCTGGTCGACAGCAGGCAAATCATCCTTCCGTTCAGCGTCCCGTCCCGCGCGAGGGTCTGCTCCACGATCACTGCATTTGCGATTGTGGTGTAGACGACGGCCTCTTTCTGCATCTGCACGGGCAGGGTCAATTCGTATTTCGCCAGACTGTGACGCAGCGCCATGATCGCGTCGCGCCGGTGCGAGGCCCACGGGAGGTCGGTTTTGCTGCTCGGATCGCCGAAGACCAGGTCCTTCATCTCGCCTTTTCCAACAGATAGCGTGGAGGCCTTTCTTACCGCGATATATCCGCTCTGGTCGGACAGTTCGCCGGCGGCGAGGACCTGTGGTACTTCGATCGTCGCCGGGCCCTTGTCGCCCCCGACCTGGTAGCTCTTGCGCCACGTGACGCTCAGGGGATACGCTCCGGCGACCGGCGACTGCAGGACCACCTTGTAACAGGCCCACTTGATATCGCCGGCGCCGGCGGGCTTGTCATCCTCCTTCCCCTCCGCGCCGCCCATCTTCGGATGACGATCGGGGGGCAGGAGGGGCTTTTCCTTGATGTTCGCGCCGGATATCTCGACCCCGGCGTCAGCCAGCGCAGCGGGCATCTTCACGTAGAATGTGTCGACCGGCGCGTAACGAACGTTGTAGAGGATGACCGCTTCGTGCTGCACCGATCCATCCTGGATGTCCACCAGGCGATGGACAACCGCCGATACCTGGGCGGGCTTTACGCTGGTTTTGAAGGATGCACCGGCTGGCTTGGCGCGGTCGACGGCGCGGAACTCGAACGCCATCGCAGGCGAGAGTCCTCTCATCGCTATGTTCCGCTGGGAACCCCTTACCGGACCGGCCGACCGTACGGGCATGGATTGAAACTGATCGAGTCCGGCGACCTCCGCCAGCAGAGAATCGGCCAGGTGGAGCACCAACCGCCCCGTGTAGTTGTGCAGGTTCTTCGCGTCGGGCAGAGGCAGGGCGAACTTGACCTCGCCGTCGGGGGCGTCGCGCGTCGTGCGGGCAAACAGATCCAGCACGAAGGAACCGCTAAGTTCGCGTTTCAGCGTGATATTGACCGTGCGGTCGGCGCCCTTTCCGACCAGTTCGTAATCGTGGACGATGCCTGCCGGTCCGAGAGATGTTATCTCCCACGGTTCGGGCAGTTTCATAGACACCGAGAATATCCCCGCCCGATCTACCGCATAGTGCAACCGCCCATACAGGCGGAGAGAGTCTTTCCTGACGCCCAGCGACCACAACTGCGTCACCGAAGCCCTCGGCGCCACCGTCCCGATCTCCACGTTGGCGCCGTAACCGGCCGACGTGAAGCGGTACGCGGTGACTCCCCGGCGGGACCGCAGGTTGGCGGGCAGGCGACCAACGTCCACTCGCACGAGTTCCTTGTTGACGTTTGTGACTTCCGCCGACCGCCTGGGAGAGTGCGTAATGGCGATCAGGCCCGTACGGCGCAGGACCCGGTGAGTCACTATCGGAGTCAGTACCTGGGTGAGCGTGGCGTCCTTGAGAAAACGCTCCATCTTCACCGAAAGTGAATAGGCGCCCTTCGCTTCGGAGTACAGTTTGACGTTCAATACCTGAACAGGCGACGCCGTGGCGCCCGCTCCCGCCGGAGCCACGATGTCCCACTTGCTGATGTTCGCCCCGTCGACGGCAGTCACGCGAAACTTGTCGGGCAGTTGGATCGAG
>CAZSLS010000076.1:0-26532 GCA_964607575.1 uncultured Planctomycetaceae bacterium
CGGCGGTAGGCGTGAACCAGACCTCGAAGCTGACTTCCTTGCGCCCCTTGACTAAAGACGCATCCAGCTTCCCATACGCCCTTCCATCGTTGGCATCGATAACCAGTTGCCCCTTACCGTTGAGTCGGATCTTGTCTTCACTTCCGGCGACCGCGGAGTTATCTCGATCAGTCGTCGTCTTTTTCTTCTTCACCGGCCCGCCCCGGGCGCCAGTAGTCAGGAGACGCTCATTGCCTCCGGCGGCCTGAAGCGTGAATGTGAATTCCTCCAGCTTCGGGTCTCTCTGGGGCTTATCTCCCCTGGTAATCGGCGATCTGATCTCCTTCGTCACCGGCGAATACGTCCGCACCTGCACCGTCTTACCGTCGGGCAGGAATTCCAGCACGCGGAGGAAACCGCCTCCCCCCCGCATTTTCTCGTAGTCGACGAGCATCTGGTGAACGATATTACCGCCATCCCCCTTGTCCTTCCGATATCCGACGTACTGCGACGAGAGGTGTCCGCATATCACCATCATCACGTTGGCGTGTTTGCGAACCAACTGGTTCCACATCATCTCGCCGTCGGCCCCGTCACCGTAGAACTTGTACGGGCTGGCCCGCTGACCACCACGAAGATGATTGTACCGCACGTTACCGTAGTAGAGATATCCGTGCGTAAGAACGATCGCCAACCGGTCCTTGTGCTTTTCGAGCACCTTGTTAGCCCAGGCGATCACTTCCTTTCTCGGACCCATCTCCAGCGAGAGTACTATCCACTTCTGCCCGTTTATCTTCATGAACTGGTAGTGGTTCTCGAGCTTGCCCGGTTCGTAGACGTCACCGAAACCGGGCCGCTTCTTCAGGTCGGCGACTTTGAAGAACTCGTTCATGTAAGTCAGCCGGCCCGGCGTGCCATCGTAATCGTGATTCCCCGCCGCCAGCACGTAAGGGACCTTGCCCTCGATGATGTCGAACGCCTTGCGTGCATTCTTCCATTCGTCTTTGGCGTTGTCGTTGGTGATATCGCCCACGTGCAGCACGCATGCGATATTCCGCTTGTCTTTGTTGTCGGCAACCCATTTCATCATGGCGTTGAAGATATGGGGGCGTTTGCGGCAGTAGCCTTCAGTGTCCGGGATGACGACCATCGTAGTGCTGCCCTCGTGGTACGGCAGCGGTTTGGGCGGCGTTTCGGCGCAGATCTGCCCGTGGACATTACCAGTGCTGTCAGTCAACGCGGCGCCGATCCCCCCCTTCCCGTTAAAGCTGTATCGATGCACGGGCGCCCCCGACAGCGCCGCCGCTTGCGGCTTGGCATCTTCGGCGCAAGCATCGACCACAACGACGAAACAGAAGGCTCCGACAAGAAGTAACGATATGATCGATCTGTGACGCCTGTCCATTGAAGGGTCTCCCGGGTTTTAGTGCGACGCGACCGGCCTGGGATTACCGCCCGCGACAATCGCAGGCCTTCTGCGACAATTGTATCCAATTGGGCGGGCGAAGACCATTACCAACGCATGAGTTGCCAATCGCCACGTCTCCTGCTACGATCGGAACCATACAGTAATCTGGAGAGGTCAGACATGAGAAAATCACACTTTATTATTCTGCTGAGTCTCGCCTGGGTGTTTGCTTTGACGACGGTTGCGGCCGGTGCGCCTGGTGGGATATGGCATGGGAAGCAAGGGGCGTCCGCCAGCGTCCCCTCGGGGAAGTGGTATTTCAGGCGGTCCTTCACTATTACCGGTAAGGGACCCGTCAAGTCGGCGACCTGTGCGATCACGGCGGACAACGCCTTTGTCCTCTTCGTCAACGGTAAGAAAATCGGCTCGGGGTCCGATTGGCAGAGAATCTATTCCTTCGATGCGAAGGCACACCTGCGGCCGGGGAAAAATGTGCTGGCAATCGAGGGGGTTAACTGGCGGGCGGGGGCGGGGAATCCGGCTGCGCTGTTTTTCGGGCTTCGCGTCAGTTCGAGCGGCGCCAAGGCGATCAGAATCCATTCAGACACACAATGGAAATCATCGGCGGTTGAGGCTCGCGGATGGAAAGGCGCGGGCTTTGATGATTCGCGATGGCAGGCGGCCAGGACCGTCAGTTGGGGCGGTTGGGATAAGGCGAAGCTCGTTGCGAAGGTCGTAGAGGCGACGGTTGACCCTGCCAAGCGGGCGGCTGCGGAACTTGCCCTTGCCCGTAAGACGCTTGTCAAGCGTACGACCGACAAGCTGACACTGGCCCGCAAGACGCTCGCTCTGGTGGAAAAGAGTGCAAAGCGTTCGAAGCTGGCGGGCGAACTATCGGTACTGGGCAAGCGAATCGAGCAGGCGTCCAAGAGTGGCGATCAACTGACCGAATCGCTCCACGACGAGTTGAGTTCGCTTCGGCGTCGGATTATCTTCTCGCACCCGTTGCTGGAGTTCGACAACCTGCTGATCAATAAGCGTCCGCCAACCAGCTACTCGCACATGTCGCGTCAGTACCTCGGGCGCTACAGCCGCCCCGGCCCCGGTCTTGCGGTGCTCGAGTCGTGGAAGGACAAACCCCGCGAAAAACTTCTCCTTGAAGGCAAGCTACCCGTCGGTTCGGTGCTGCATCCGGATCTGTCTTACGATGCGAAGAAGATCCTGTTTTCGTTTTGCGATCACACGGAAGCGAATCGGAATCTGCGACAATTCTGGCTTTACGAGATCGGAGTCGACGGGAAGGGCCTCAAGCAGTTGACCGGGTTGGCGGCAGATTCGCTCGTTCGGGCCCAAGGCCGGCGGACGACGCTCCTGGAGGACTGGGACCCGTGCTATCTGCCCGACGGCGGGATCGCGTTTGTCAGCACGCGGCACCAGGCGCACATCCGCTGTCAGTACGGCGGGCGTTACTTCGCCAACTTCGTGCTCTATCGCTGCGACGCCAATGGCGGGAACATTCGGCGGATATCCTTCAACGAGGCCTGCGACTGGGAACCCAGCCTGCTCGCCGACGGGCGCCTGCTGTATACCCGCTGGGATTACGTCAACCGCCATTTCTCGTATTTTCAGGGCTTGTGGGTAACGCGTCCAGACGGTGCGGCCACGGCGCTCGTCTACAAAATGTGGTCGAGAAACCCCTGCATGACCGGCGAGCCGAGGCAGATTCCCGGCTCGCACAAGATCGTCTCGACGGCGATGGCGCATCACGGATATACCGCCGGCTCGATCATCGTCATCGACCCCGAAAAGGGGCAGGAAGGACTCGCCCCCATCACGCGCCTCACGCCGGAGATCTCGTTTCCGGAGACCGAGCGCTGGCCGACGGGCGGGGCTTATTGCAATCCGTATCCGCTGAGTGAAGACCTTTTCCTGGTGGCCTACACCCCGGATAAGCTCGCCGGAGAGGGAAGGGTTCAGCGGACGGCCGCCTACGGTATCTACCTGCTCGATTCGCTCGGCGGGCGGGAACTGATCTACCGAGACCCGAACATGTCCAGCTTCGCGCCGATCCCGCTTGAGGCGCGACCCAAGCCCCCCGCCCTACCGTCGCTGGTCGATCCGAAACTCAATCAGACCTCGGGCGTCTTCTACGTGGGCGACGTTTACCAGTCTACGCAGAAGATTCCCCGCGGAAGCGTAAAGGCCCTGCGGGTCGTGCGGATGTATGCCCAGACGATCGAAACTCCGCCGAGCCGCGGAAAGGCGATCATCGACATGCCCAGGCGAATCCTCGGGACCGCGCCGGTCGAAAAGGACGGAAGAGTGGCGTTCCGCGCTCCGTCCGGTCAGCCCCTGCTGTTTCAACTCCTGGACGAGAACGGCATGTGTGTGATGAGCATGCGGTCGGCGGTCTATCTCCAGCCCGGCGAGGTCAGCGGTTGTGTCGGATGCCATGAACCGCGCGACAATACCACGCGACGCGTTACCCCGTCCAAAGACATCAAAGTTCACGACCTCGCCCCGCCGGCCGGTCCGCGATATCCCGGGGGAATCAGCTTCCCGCGGACCGTGCAACCGGTGCTGGATCGGTACTGCATCAAGTGTCACGGGCTCGAAAAGACCGAAGGCAAGATCAACCTGCTGGGCAGAATGAAGAAGGTGGTGTTTCCGTATCCGGCGTGGCCCGGACCGAATCGGATGATCGTCAGCGACGCGTACGAATCGCTGGTAAACCGCAAGGGGATGGTGAGTATCGCCCAGTGCAACTTCGAAGCCGACTTCAGCACGCCCAAGGACTATTTCTCCCACGCGGGCAAGCTGGCCGGGATGCTGCTCAAAGGGCATCCGGACAAGAAGGGCAAAGCGAAGGCCAAGCTCGATCGGGAAAGTTTCCAGCGCGTGGTAAACTGGCTGGACCAGAACGCGATCTGCTACGGCGACTACTCGTGGAACAAGGTCGAATGGCGGAAGGCATCTGAGGCCGGCGAAAAGGCCCTGCGGAAGCACATCGGCGAGGTTCTCGGGAAGAAGCTGTCCGCCCAGGCGTTCGAGGCCCTGGTAAACGTCGGTCAGCCTTCAGAAAGCCGCATCCTCAAAGCCCCCCTGGCGAAAGACGCAGGCGGATGGGGACAGTTTTCCGCAAAGGAAGGCGGATGGCGAAGCACGGACGATCCGGGTTATCGCAAGATGCGCAAACTTGTCGAAGCGTCAATCGCCCCACTGGAAGCCCGCGACATCGCCGGTACGTGCGGTCGGAAGAAATGCGCCTGCAGAACCTGCTGGGTCCGCCACGCGGTCCGGAAGCGACTCGAGCAGAAAATCCCCAATACCCCCTGAACGTATTACGCACCGTTTAGCGGCGGGGCATCGCCCCGCGCTCGCCGTTTCGCGCATCAAAGGACTGCTAAGGTGCGACAACGCCATATTTCTTTTCATATTTCTGAACGGCGTTCCTTGCCAATTTGACCGCCTTTTGAAGTCTCTCACTCTTCTTGAGTCTCTCTTTCAAATCGGGATGTGTTTCAACAGTTGCCAATAGACGCTTCATACTCGCGATCACAGGCTTGGCGTCTTTCCCGAGTTTTTCAGAGACTTTGACATAACCGATATTACCCCAGCGTGCGCCTGAGAAGATCAACCAAGTCGCGCCGCCAAGGTCGGGGAGCACCCTCTCGATGGCGGGCAGGAACTCGATCGTATGTTCCGGGTGATTGGCCATGTCGATATACCGCAGCATCTCGAAGATGTTATTCGAATCAACCCTCCGCAGATTCTCCGTAGCCAGCGCCTGGACTTCCGTGGCGTGGTCCTTGGCAGGCTTCTTCAAGTCGATGCACATCTTCCCGCGAAGCGGCATGGCGGCGACGGCCTGGCCCGCCAACTGCATCACTTCCGCTCGAAGAGTGTCATTCCTCCTGCAGATTTGCTTTAACAGGCTCGTAGCTCCCCAGCGGCGGGAAGGAAGATTGACGTCGGTCGCCAGGCTCTTGGTCATGCTTTTCAGGACCGGGCGCAGAGCGGCGCCGTCGTCAATCAACGGGCGGACGGACGCATACGCCGCCACGCGAAGCCACCATTCATCATCGTAGAAGTAAGGCTCAATAACCGAAAGGCTCTTCTTGACTGCTTCCTTCGACGAAACGGCAAGGGCCATCAGGGCATGTCGTTTTTCCCACATCGGGGCTTTCGGGTCCTTCAGCGGAGCAACGATATACTGTAAGAAGTGCTCGTCGATCATCTCGGGCGTAATCTTCAGTTTCGTGAATCCAACTCCCCAGAACAGCACCCCCGAAATCGCTTGCAGGCCCGCGACCCGAACTCGATCGTCGTCACTTTTAAGCGCCTTGCGGATTTCCGGTATCGCCTCTTTCCCCGCATATCCGACGTAGTGCGCGGCCCAGCTTCGTACGTCCGGGTCGTAATGACGCATCATCGTCACATACCAGGAAAGGGGCATCTTTTTGGTTTTGTCGGAAGGAATCCAGGGCGTCGCGCCGCGAGCAAGCCTCTTGCCCTTCTCGTCGTAAGTGAACATGAAGATGTTTCGGATTTCCTGCGGCTCGAGGCCCTTGTCGCCGCCACCGGGACAGAACTCGGGGTTCTGGGCGTCGGTATACGGAAGATTCTGTTCGACTTTCGTCGGCTCGTGTTTCACGCTGTACTTCGTTGGCGGTTTACCGTTAATGCGCAACTGTTTCTTGTACGAGACATAAGCAAACGCCAGCAGGCCCGTTTGGTACGTGGGCGCCGGGCCGAGGCTGTTGCCCCATGAAGGAGGCGATTTGAATCCGCCGCCCGGCAGGCGCGCCAGATCGTAATACCAGGCTTTCTTATCTTTGTGACGACGATAATGATCCGGGAATTTGTCGATCACCAGGACATCGACGAGGCTGTGCCAAAGATGATTTGTAAATGACGAACCGTGCCCACCTTCGCTCATGTCATACGAGTCGGTAACGCTCAATGCCAGAACTTGCGAAGCCCCCTGAAACTTCTTACCGGGCAGCAGCGACAGCGCGCAGGCGAGCATCGCGTTCTTCCCGTTATCGCTCCAGAACATCGTCGGATGATGATCGCCGTAAGGGACCGTTCCGTGTCCGGCGTAGCGATAGAACAAAGTCAGCGCCCTGTCATAACTGCGTTTATTGACCTTGATACCGCATTCCCGAGCCAGGAACATAGAGATCAGAACGCCCCCCCCCGCCGCGTGAACGTGCCCGCCGGTGACGTATCCGGGCCCCGCGATAGGCCCGTGCGCCCAACCGCCGTAATACTGCCCCGCACTGGCGACGTCGCAAAGCTCCTGCAATTTCGGCAGGACCTTTTTGTCGCCCGTTCGCAGATAGTACTCGGCCAGGAAAATCCCGCGATATCCATTCCCCCAGTTCGACAAACCGCGCGTGGAGACACGGCGCGTGATATCGTCATAGGCGAACTTCTTGAGCAATGGCAAGTGCAGGTCATCGCCGGTCGCAAGCAAGAAGAGCGCTTCGAGGTAACCGTTAATCGAATGCTTGAGTTCGTGTTTTAAGAGGAAAGCGATTGTTTCATCGAGAATGTATTTCGACTTCTTACAATTCGCCGGCCAGGTCTTGCTGTAACCGCCAATCACTTTCAGTTTAATCGTGACGCTCGCCTTCTTGGTCTTCCGCATGATGCCGAACGTCATTTTTCCATCTGACCCTTCGACTCTGCCGATCGTCTTACCGAGAACGGGCCGCGGATCTTGAATCTCGAGCGACTTGCCATTGAGTGTAAGCAACACGTCGCCCGCTTGAAACTTCCCCCCCGCCGGCGTGTTCTCGGTCGTCTTGGTGACAACGAGTTCCCGTTTCACCGGGGGAGCATCCTTGGGCGCCTTGCGAGGGTTGTCTGTAATTTTGGCCCATATCCCGGTCACACCGATCTGAAACTCAGGGTACGGACGGTTGAGGGGCAACACCTCGGCGAAACTCGACGTCATCGTTAAACAGAACAGGACGGCTCCTGACAGAAAACAATCTCGAATTCGCATACCGGCTTCTCCTATGCCTCATCTATTAAAACAACAGCATTCGCGGCAACCCAGCGCCCGCCGCCCGTCTCAATTCTACCGCGATCTCCCGAAGGCAAGCAAGCACTGCATGGACTCGCTTGGGGACCAGCGCGTTTTACCCCTGCATATTTGCCGAACAAACACGAGTTCTTGACCGCACCGTGTCGCCTGATAAATAATATGCAGTCAATCTCTGCGCGAAGGAGAGCACAGATGAGAGTAACATCGGTTTTGACGGCCGGCCTTCTGGTGATGACCTGTTGCAGCAGCTTATCCGCGGAAGACGCGATTCCTTTTTCCGCGGCGTTGGATTCAGCCCGCGTGTCGCAGGACGTGACGACCAAAGTTTACGCGAACGGGTTGCTTGTCGGTAATGGCGACATCAATGCCGTCGCCTATGTGACGGGCGGTAAACTGGTGCTGCGCCTCTCGAAGAATGATGTCGGCGATTGGCGATACAATTCAACAAAGGACCCGAAGCTGTCCAAGGCCAGTGAGATTCGCAAGTTGGGGGCGCAGGGCAAATGGAGATCGCCCGGCCGCAGCGCAGGATACCGCAACTCTTACCCGTGTCCGATCCCCTGCGGGACCGTAGTAGTGGATCTCGCCGACAAGTGCAAAGAGGGCACGCTGCCCAGCGGTCTGGATCTTCGCCGGGCCGTCGCGCGCATCGGAACCGCCGAGGCGAAGGGCGTCCCCGTCAGCACCATTCGGGCGCTGGCGGATCGTAATGTCTTCCTGATCGTCTCAGGGGCTCAAGCCACCCTGGTCTCGCACACGGTAAAACATCTGGGCCCGATGAAACTGGCGACGATCGACGGCGTGCAGACCATGTTTCAGAAGATCCCCCCCGGTGTCGACTGGCCCGGGATGAGCTTCGCCGTGGCGCTGGCCGAAGGCAAGGGGTTCAAGGCGGTCGCCATCGTAACCAGCCTGGACGACAAGTCGAAGGACCCGCTGGCCGACGCAATCAAGAAAGCCAAATCCGCCGTCGCCGAGGGCACAAAATCGCTTATCAAGAAGCACCAGGCCGATTGGAACAAGTTCTGGTCTGCAAGCGGCGTGCAGCTTTCCGACGACTATTGGACCGGCGTCTGGTATCGCAATCTCTATTTCCTGAGGACGGTGAGCCGTCCGGGCAAGGCCTGTATCGGCTGTTACGCCGGCGTGCTGAGCGATAGTCCGCCGATGTGGCACGGTTCGTGTACCTTGAACTACAACTGCCAGCAGTCTTTCTGGGGAGCGTTCGCATCGAATCACCTGGAACTGGTCGACCCGTATTGGGGGCTGATCAAGAGCTTCCATCCATCGGCGAGATGGCTTTGCAGGCAGATGTTCGAGAGCGAGGGCGTTTACATGGCTCACGTCCTCTGGCCGTTTAACAATGACGCGAGCAAATCCAAACAGCCCGGCGGCGGTGTAATGGTCTATCATCCGTGGGCATGGTCGCTGGGAGTTACCGGATGGTCCATGCAGAACGTCTGGTGGATGTACGAGTATGCGCCCGATCGGGAGTTCCTGAAAGAACTCTACCCCATGCTTCGCGACACGGGCCTGTTCTACGCGAATCTGATCGATGCCTGCGAGAAGAAAACCGATGGCCGGGTGAGGCTCGGGCCCAGCGTCTCGGCGGAGCACCATGGCTGGCGACCGGACCTCAGCCTGAACTACGATCTGGTGATGGACATCATTTACGCCCGCTGGGCCATGCGGACAACTATCAGGGCGGCCCGCATCCTGGAGCGCGACGCCAAACTCATCAAGCGGCTCGAGAAGCTGATACCCATGCTCCCGGAGTATCCGACGCATGGGACCGGCGATAGCGAGGTCGTGGTTGACGTCGCCGGGGTCAAGCCCCACAAGTACAGCCTTCCCCTTCCCGCATTTCCCGTCTTTCCGGGAGACGAGATAACCGTCTTCAGCGCCACCCGCAAGCAGCGCCTGCTGCTGCAGCGTTCGATCGCCCAGAACGTTAATACCGGCAGCAACGCCTTCATCATCCTCTCGATCGCCCACGCCCGGATGAGTATGCCCGATACGCTGGCGTACATGAGCGGGCAGTTCAAACCCCGCCAGCGGACCAACGGAACTTTGAAACTTGGCCCCGGCGGCGGAGCGTACAACAACGGACACAAGAACTTCGCGCTCGGATATTTCACCGAAAACTTCGCCGCTACAGCCGCTGTCTCCGAACTGCTGCTCCAGAGTGTGGACAATATCATCAGAGTGTTCCCCGCCTGGCCCGGGGAAAAGGATGGAAAGTTCGCCAGCCTGAGGGCCCTGGGCGGATTCCTCGTTTCCGCTGAGCAGACCGATGGCGAGGTCCGGCGGGTCGCGATCGAGTCGACAGTCGGCGGTAAGCTCCGCATGCTCAGCCCCTGGCCGACGATCAACGTCCAGCGCCAAGGCCGGACAAAAACCCTCAAGCCCGACAAACGCGGAATCGTCACACTCGACACGCGCCCGGGCGAAGAACTGGTGTTTAAGAAGACACGCTAACGTTATGCATCATCGGCGGCGCCAGCCGTCCGATGGATGTGATGGTTCGCTATGTTATTGTTCACCAGAATTTCCACCATCTCCGATGATGCGGGGATGCTTGATACGCGGCAAAAGCGATCGGATCAGCTTGTTTATCGGGAGCAATATTTGTCGCACCGTTCCTTTCGGCTATTGCGCGAAACTGACCGGCTCCTATACGATCCAGTATATACTCTGCATCTTGATGATTGAATCCCATTTCCATACAGATAGATACAAGTGATTCATGATCTTGCGCTTTTTGCCCTTTGATCTTCACAGAGTTCACCAACTCTTTATAGGACGATATTCCAGCCGGCAAAAGGAGAGGCTCCGCCACTAAGCACTGCCCGTCGGCTTGTGCCGAAGCTCTCCTGCTTTCTTTCTCCCGTTCTTCCATAAGCTCAGCATATAACCGTTCGATGATCTGTATTTCCTGTTTGGTCGGCGGGTCTTTGATGCTAGATGCCGCAATCTTTCTAACTAACAGACTTGATCTGGCCTCCAGGATCTGATCTGCCGAAATCAGCGAACGAATCGCTTGGTACACATCATCGCCAGCTTCACGCAAAGCATCTCGGCAAACCCGAAGCCCGGCCCCAGAGAGTCGTCGCACTAATCGCAAGTCGCCGGGAATACCCTTTGATTTCTTCATACACAATTCTCAGCGAACATCTAAGCTCAGCAGCGCGGTCTTTTCGCGTCCGCTAGAGCGTCCTGTTAGAGGGTCTTATGGCTCCTGGTATTCAATCTCTCGTAAATGATCAGGAACTGAAGAGACTGGAGGCAATTCCAAAGGACCATCAGGGGTCATTAAAGGTTTCGATAAATCAAGATAGTGAAAGAAAAACACCCAACTATTCTCGGCCTCATCAAGAGACTGTTCATCATATGGAACCTGCCAGTTATCTTTGGGTTGCCCTGGGACGTCTTGAGTAATTGCGCCCCAATCATAATCTGATTGTGGCGGAAACAACATTGCCTCAATCAAATGACAAGGTTCCGGAGCTTCGATGGGATACACTCCTTTTATCTCTATCGCCATTATTATGCCCGGTAACGTCTAAGCTCAGCGGTCCCGATGTACATCGGGATCCGCTGGAGCGTCTGGTTAGCACTCCTTATTATCTTCATCTACTTGGTAAATATCGTGCCAAAGCATAGCCCCCAGGGCCGAAATGCCTTGGAGAACGTCCGCCTCGTAGAACGGGCCGCTGCCGGCAAACAGATAGTTACCTTTCCAAAGCACCGAAAAGCTGGGAGTGCCGAATCGCTTGTGGATCTTTCCTTGGAGCCCCTGCAACTTCCCGAGCAACTCACGAAGATGGACATTGATGTCCTTGGACTCGCTTATGCTCTCGATGGTCCATGAGGAAATCACATTTGTAATTTCTCTTCCACTCTGCAGTGTGCGCTTGCAGCCCTTCCTACGAGCTTCCGCAGGCTGCAGGCCCAGAGCTTCTGTGATCACATCCGGATCACAATCGAAGTTGTCGAATCCGAAATAGGCTCGGACCTCTACAATTGTCGACTCGTACTGTTCTGATAGTGCCATAGTGCTGACGTCTAAGCTCAGCGGCGCGGTCAAGGTGCCCGAATGTTGTGCGTTGTGCCTGACAGTGCGGCCGACTGCGTCTATGGGGATTATATAGATCGATTCGTCGGTAGCAAACTTTTCGTTGGGGTATGCGGCGTCGGCGGCGCCCAGCGGTGAGCCGTAGGCGAGCCCTGAGAACAGGTGCCTCCATATCATCAGAGCCCACCGGAGGTGGGTGATTTGAAGGGCCGGCACACCGGTCTCAAGTCACCCACCTCCGGTGGGCTCTATTTTGCTATAGACCCTATTCCCAGGGCTCATCCTGCGGAATCGCCCTGGGCTACTTTCAAGTCGCCCACCTCTGGTGGGCTCAACAACCTGCCTGCCGGCAGGCGTAATACATTGCTATTAAACAGTGCTGGAGATATGTGTATAAGAGTGAGCGCTTTGCCCTGGGCTATCGAATCTCAGCCTTTCAGGCTGCAGGACGTCGGCGTAAGACAATTTCCCATAAACGATTTGCCAGCCCCGAGTTTAGATGCGATCGCCCTGGTTGCAGGGCGGTGATCCCCGAATTACCCCGAATTACGAAACGCCGATCCGACACTTGCAAAGCGAATATGTCGGCGATACAATACCGGTTGTCGAGCCATAATAAATATCCCTGGCGGGGATTAACCCATGAGTATTCGGATTCTTTGCACCGGTGACGTTCATCTTGGGCGTCGTCCGTCCCGCGTACCGGAAGGCATCGACGCACATGCTCTTGGCCCGACAGCAGCGTGGAATTGCTTCGTCAGGTCCGCCATCGAGTTGAAGGTCCACGCCGCGTGCCTCACCGGTGATGTGGTGGACCGGAGCAATCGATTCTACGAGGCGTTCTCGGTTTTGCAGTCGGGGGTCCGACAACTTGTCGACGCCGGAATTACGATTTACGCGGTCTCCGGGAACCACGATTGGGACGTACTGCCACGCCTGGCAGATCAAATCCCTGAATTTCACCTTCTGGGACGCGGCGGTCGATGGGAAGAATCCATCCTCCCGTCGAAAGACACCCCCGCGGTGCGGTTCATGGGCTGGTCTTTTCCATCTCGCCATTTCTCAGCGAATCCACTGGCCCAGTTCGTCCCGCCAACAGGCGGAATGGTGACAGTTGGACTGTTGCACTGTGACTGCGGCGTCGCGGACAGCTCGTATGGCCCGGTGGTTCTGGACGATATGACGGTAGGCTCCGTCGACGCATGGCTTCTGGGGCATATTCACAAGCCCAGCGTTCTCTCGAAGAGTTCGCCGTTGGTCCTCTATCCGGGATCGCCGCAGGGCCTCAACCCGGGCGAACGGGGCTCGCACGGGGCATCGCTCGTCACCATCGAACCGGGTCAGCCGCCCAAGACCGAACACCTGCCTCTGGCGGCGCTGCGGTGGGAACAGATCGACGTGCCGTTGGAAGGCGTCGGCGATGAAGAGGCCCTCGCGGGGACAGTCATCGAGGCGATGCGCGCGAAGCACGACGAAATTCGCGGCGAAATCGGCTACACCAGGTCCGTCGGATGCCGCCTCCACCTGCAAGGGCGAACGGCGATTCACCGTCGCCTGCCAAGTTTGATCCCCGGTATCCAGGCTGACTTGAAACCGCCTTTCGATGAAGTCGAGTATTTCATCGAGAAGATAGAGGATCTTTCCCGACCGGACCTGTCGCTGGAAGATCTCGCCGGTTCCAATGACCCCGCCGGTCTGCTGGCTGGACGCCTGCTCCTCCTCGACCGCAAGACGCCGGAGGAACCGTACCTCGAACTGATCGCAGCCGCCAGGCGCGCCATTCAGGAGCAGCGGTCCGGTTCGGTATTCGCCTCGCTCCCCGACAGCACCGACCGATCGGACGACGAGGAGGTTCGGGGCATGCTTGTGAAAGCGGGCCTGACCATGCTCGATCACCTTCTGGCTCAGAAAGAGGTCGGCGCGTGAAGATTCGCACACTCTCAATTCGCCGCATGCCCGGTTTCGAGACAGGCGGTCTGGACCTGCCCGAACTCGGCGACGGGCTCAACCTGATCATCGGGCCCAACGCGTCGGGCAAAACCACAACGTGCCGGGCGATTCGAGGACTGCTCTGGCCCGAAACGCTCAAAGGGGTTTCTCCAGTATCTCTGGCGGGCCGGTGGGTCGAGGACGGACACGTTCTCCAGTTGCAGGTAGAGGGAACCGAGCGGACGTGCGAACTCGACGGCGTCGCCGCCGAACCGCCCCCGCTCCCCGCGGCGCATCTGGCCAGTTGTTTCACAATCACCGTGGACGACCTGTTCACCGATACCGAAACGGACAGCGACCTGGCGGGCAATGTCGCGCGCGAAATGGCGGGCGGGTACGACCTGGGCGCTATACGTCAACTCGATTTGTTGAAACTGCGCCGCGGCCACGGGCGGACCGAACGCGACGCCCTCAATAACGCCAGACAGCACGCCAAGGCGATTGAAGCCGAACACGAACGCCTCCAGTCGCGGGAAGATGAATTGGCGGACCTCGAAACGCGCGAACGCGAGGCGCAAAACGCCAGCGCGCACCGCGGGAGGCTCATCGACGTTATCGAGTTGATCGGACTGCGAGATCAGATCGGGCAGGGGGAAAAGGCCCTCGAAGCTTTCCCCGAGAATATCGACCGCCTGCGGGGCAACGAGGCCGAAAGCCTCAAAGAAATCCGCGACGACCTGGACAACAGCACGGAGGCTCTTGAAGGCGCCATTGCCTCCGCCGAAACCGCCAGGCGGCAGTTGGAGGAGGCCTCCCTTCCCGAAGGCGGGATTCCCGACGTTCGCCTGGAAGAACAGAAATTGCATCTGGAGAGGCTTCGGGAAGACGAGAGAAATCTCCGCGACGCCCGGAAGCACCTTGACGAGATCGACCGGAATGTCCAATCGTCCCTTCAGGCCCTCGGCGCCGTTTCCGATCGGGAGCGACTGGACGACATTGACGTCGCGGGGCTGGACGACATTGAAGCCTTCCACAGGCAAGCCGAAGACTCCAGGTCGCGTAAGAGCGCTATCGAAAGCCGGTTGAATGCTCTGGCTCAGGAAGAACCCCCCGGCGATGTGGATCCCCTGATTAACGGGATCAGGATTCTGCAAGATTGGTTCGAGGCGGGCCCGGCGGGGGCCGGGGTTTCGCCGAAGAATCGGATTCTCGCCTTGGCGCCGACACTCCTGACGGCGGGCATCGCTGTTGCTTTGGGCGTCTTGGTGAGCCCGTGGTGGCTGGTTCTCTTACCGGCGGCGGCGATCGCCGGTGCGCTGGCGTGGTCGACGGGAAGGCCCTCTTCGACAGACCGCCGCCGGATATCCCGGGATTCGTACGAACGGCTTCCGCTGGATCCCCCGTCGGCGTGGGACAGCGAGGCGGTCGGCGAGCGCCTGGGCGCTCTGCAACAGTCCCTGGCGCAGGAACGCCACAGGAAAGAACAGGAAACTGAACGTGAAGCCTGCGACAGACAGCTCGCTCAACTGGAGCGTGAGGCAGAGGACCTGATCGCCCGGCGGGGGGAACTCATCGAGAGATTCGGCCTGGCGCCAGACACATCGAACCTGGCGCTGGTCGTGCTGGCGGGGAACCTCCGGACATACCGGGAGGCAAGCGCGGTTCACCGCGCCTGCGGGGATGAAGTGGCGCGATGCCTGCAAGAGTTGGAAGGGCATCTCGATACCGTCAACGCGTTCCTGGTCGAATTCGGGGAAGAGGCGTGCGAATCCCACGACCAGGCCGCCCCGAGAAGCCAAGCGGTCTTCAAGCGAGCCACTCTGCACCGGGAGGCGGGGCGGCAGTTGGCGGGCGCCGAACCGGACGCCGCGTCGGCGAAGGAGCGCGTCTCGACACTTCAGAAGAGAAAGACCCAGTTGTTCGAAGAGATCCGCCTTGGCGAAGACGATGACGCCGAGCTTGAAAACCGGCTGGAACAACTGAGCGAATATCGAGATGCAACCCAGAGTCTCAACGGCCTCAAGGTGCGGGAGGCCCACCTTTCTGAAAAACTGGATGACGCCCCCGAGCTGAAGGATCTGTCGCTCGAAGCGGCGACGGCGGAGGCGGCACGCCTCGAAACGCTGGCCGACGGCTATAAAACGTTGGTTGAGAGGATTACCGAGATTCACTCCCAGGTGGACCAAGCCAGCCGGGCGACTCGACTCGAAGACGCGCTTGCCTCGGTCGATCGGGCGGGCGGTATGCTGGCCGAGCGCCGCGGCGAGGCCGAACTCGCCGCCGCGGGCAACTTCCTCCTGGGCAGGGTGGAGTCCGAACACAAAGTCGAAAGCCAACCGGAGGTCTTTCGCCAGGCGTCGAGATGGTTCAGCCTGTTCACGCGCGGGCGGTACGAACTTCGTATCGACGATGCGCCCGGACCGGGCTCGGCGGAATTTAGAGCACTTGACACGTCCGGCGGAAACGGGCTCGCCCTTGACGAATTGTCGCGAGGGACCCGCATGCACCTGCTTCTCGCGGTCCGCCTCGCCTTCGCAGCCGCCGCCGAGCGGGGAACGCGGCTTCCATTCATCCTCGACGAAGTCTTGAACAGCACCGATCCCATACGATATCGGGCAATCGCCGAATGCCTGCTGGAACTGGTGAGGGATGGGCGGCAGGTATTCTACCTGACCTGCCAACCCGGCGACGCCGCCGGTTGGCGGGAGATCGCCGAAGAAATGGGCATAACAGACACCCTCAGACTGGACCTGGCCGACATTCGGCGCCTTCAGCAGGCGGCTTCGGGGCCACTGGACGATTCGACCGTTGACCGGAGCCCCGTACCGGCGCCCGGAGACATGACACTGAGCGAATATCAAATGTCTCTGAATGTCCCCGGGTTAGATCCCGCCGCCGGCGCCCGGGCCAACCACGTAGCCTATTTTCTCGAGAGTCCCGAGCAGTTGTACAGGCTTGTGCGAGCGGGCATCGAAACGTACGGGCAGCTTCAGTCCATTGGGGCGCACGGAAATATCGATGCTTATGTCCCGGATGACGTGCTGGGGCGAATGGAGGCGATGGCGTGCATACTCGACGCCTTCTCCGAAGCCCGGGGGATCGGGCGCGGGCGCCCCGTTTCGCGCGAGGCCCTGATCGAAGCAGGCGTAAGCAAGAGCTTCATCGACCGCGTGACACAAATCGCCGAGGATTTGAATTGGGACGCAAAGCGCCTTGTTGAGGCCCTCGATACCGGAACGGATGAGCGCGCCAAGAGATTCCACAAGAAATCTCTGACGTCCCTGGAGGAGAATCTTTCCGAACGCGGATATCTGGACACGAGGGAAACACTAGATAAAGAAACAGCTTACAATCGCGTCTTGGCGGCGGGAAACGATTTCGTTAAGCGCGGTGCGATCGATACCGCTGAAGTACGCGAACAATTCATCCGATTTTGGGGCCTGTGCGTGAGTACCGGGCAGACATAGGACGTTCGCACAGTAGCACACTTTACATACGATTGTGCCTTCTTCATTCATTTCTTTGCGTAACGTCTAAGGATCACCAGCGCCGTCTTTTCGGGTCCGCTGGAGCGTCTTGTTATCAGAATATCGTACGCTGTCGTTCTTGTGAAACATCTCCCAACTGACATTTACGGCAATACCACTCAGGAGGCACAACCCGATTGCATACCAATAACCATGTGCGTAGATCAGGCAAAGCCAACTAGCTGCTCCCCAGGTATGCCCCAGCACGACGGCAACCGAGACCACCTTAGACACAAAGCGAGGCAGGAACAGGATTGCACATCCAAAAATTGCAATCCATAGCAGGACACCCGCTTCAAATGCAAGAGGGTGCCGGCAAAGGAGCCAGTTAAACAAGGGGTTGCCTTCGCGTGCATTGGAGTAATCCCCCGACCAGTAAGCCGGCGTCTGCCCAATTAATGTGATGGTCTGATCGATCAGGCAAAGAATCAATGGCGGGATGCAGAGCGGGATTCTACGTCTGTTTTTCATAGGTCATCGTACTGATAACGTCAAGGATCACCAGCGCCCTTTGGCGTCTGGTGGATCCGCTGGTTATGTCTCATGTTGCGGCGGCTGAGTATCTTTTCAGACGCAATGGCCATCAGCAATGGAACAATGAACACGATGAGGCCGTTGTATATATCTGCCAGCGCAAACATGCCCTTCATATAATCCATATCTCCAAACATATCCGTCCATACCGGCACAGGCCATCCGAAAATGTATGGACCTGGCAACGAATCGTGAGCGTATGCTTGATGAGCGATGGCAAACCAGACGTTGATTGTCAGAAGGCTGAGCGCAGCGAGAAGATATACCCGGCAGCCTACTTTGCTCCATGTGGGCCCGCCCGGTCGGATTTTCGGCCAGAGGAGGAACCAGCCTGTCAGAGCCAGAGCGCCAATGATTGCGGCATTCTTCAGTAATCCCGTGAAGTAAAAGGATACGCCATACTCATACTTAACCTCCTGCTCCGGCTCCGGGCCTCGGGCCGGGTCCCAATCGGATATCCAATACCTCTCCACTATGACAAAAGGTTGGCCATATGCAACACTCGTTGTATTGTTCCACCCCATAGGTCCAAGTCCTCTGATTTGAAGGAACCCGGCCACCGCCAGGAAATTGAGCAGGATGAGTACTCTAGGTTTCAGCATGTTCTTTCAGAGACGTAACGTTTCGTGTCATCGGCGCCGCTGGTCCGCCTTGGGCGGATTGCACACGTTTGTTACCGACTCATATTTCGTATGTTGGCCACGATCCCATTGAACTCCGCCCAGTCAGGGTCAGGGCAAGAGCTTGGTCTGATTGGGAATATCGGTGACTCCTGCAAAGCCTGATTCAGGCGTTTATGGATTTCCTCCGGATCGGATGTATAGAAAATCCAATCTCGTTCGCCGTTGTTCGTGACAACGGCAACACAAATGCTATGCTGGCCTGCCTCGAGCTGATCAAAGACCAGGTTTTCGAAGTTTTCCAGGGCATCATTATCAGAAGAAGATGGAAAGCCATCGTCTCTGGGATTCTGGAGCGCCCATGTGATCATGTACCGACACTGGTATTCCTGCGAACCAACGTAGCTTTCGAGACCATTGCGAACTCTTACGAGAATCGGCAGGCCATTTCCCCAAAGGCCTTCGTAGAGCGTCCAGTCATCTTTGATTTCGGCCGGAACATTCATCTGTTTCTCCGAGCAGAACGTTTCGTGTCATCGGCGCCGCCGGTCCGTCGAAGGCGGATTGCACAGGTTTGTTATGCTATTTAATCGGACCCTAAAGGCCCTCGGTCCGGCACACCCATTCCGTCTGAAGCATTATACGGATTCTATATACCGTGGTCATCTTGGAGACCACCTTTCAGTTGCGAACCTCGGCGGCTGATCCATTTCTCTCCCGTTCTCTCAATCCAAAAGCTCACACACAACGTCAGGAAAATCCCGAGCAACTGCGCTTTCTGGTCAAAAAACTCACTAAGCGAGATGCTCCAACTCCAAAGGACACTGGCGTGTAGAAATAGTGATGCCGCAAGCATCAACACCAGATAAAAGCTTCCCGTAGCTAGTAGTATACCTATGCTTCTTCTCCCAATCTGGGGAGAACTCCGCTCACTACGAAACCTATCGTTCAGATATTTCACCCCCTTTCTCTGTAGCCAAAGAGTCCCGGACAGGAACAGAAGGAACCCGAGCAACTGCATGTTTTCCTCCCAGAAGCGATCGAGCGAGATCTCTTGAAACCACAGCGCTTCTACATGGAGGACCACCGATGGCGGTACTACCCATATCAGACCCCATAGTTGTGTGTAACCCAGCATTCGTTCGTTCTTGGTATCCATTAGTTGCCCCATCCAAACGCTCGTCCAATCCGAAGCGCCTCATCTCTGTCACACGAGTTGTCGGTAGTATTTTCGCCTTCGGTCAAGATCATTGGGAAAACAGCATAACGTTTCGTGTCATCGGCGCCGCTGTACATCGGGATCCGCTGCAAGCATTGATTATGTGATGTCGTGGTATAAGGTCGGATCGTAGTCGATGTCGTTCTCCGCAATGAAGTCTCGTTCGCAGTCAAGGACATCACGCACGTAATCTAGGTACGAATCATAGACAATGTCATCCACGATTCTGTCGGGAATGGATTCCCAACCAACACTATAGACCCTATTCTGTCCGGTGGCGGGATCGCTTAGCGTATCAAGAAGAATCACGCCACCATCCTGGTGATTGTAAAGGACGACGAACCTGTCTGGTAAATTCACATGTTCTCGAGCCAGTTGTGTATCATTCACTGTCTCATCAAGCGACGAGATACCTGTAGCATGCCAATAACCATAATCTCGAAGCAGCCACCGAACGTCGATTGGAAGGGAAATGCCAAGCACACGTTCCGCAGCGTTCAGTGATTCATCGGACTCAGGAGCGTGCCCCCGAAACCAACGGACATTATCCTCGACGAACTGACGAAAGGCATTCATTTGCTGGACATGCTCCTTATCACATAACATCAAAGCTCAGCGGCGCGGTCTTTTCGCGTCCGCTGGAGCATCTTGTTCGGGGGTCGTGGTTTCATCAATCGCCATCGTGCAATCAAGCACTTCGCCGCGCTGCTCGATGCAGTGCAGAGCCTTGGTTATGAGGTCCTCTGTCAGCGTCTCTGCGACCACAATCATGTGTGGAGAACCAAAATGAAAACGGATTCTGGTACCATCGACCCAGTCGCCGCAGGCCTCGAGAGCAGCGGGCGTCATGAAGTAGCACCAACGGTACTTGCCGTCGGAAAGGGTGATCGTAACTTCGATCGCCCCGTGATCCTGCATGGACAGATCATCTTCAATCTCAATCTTCTCAATACGCGGAGCCGCCATTGCTTTCCTCTGCCGAACGTAAAACCTATTGTAGCCCATAGGCACTGGCGCAGGGTTTCGTAATCACACGAGGCTATTTCCCTGTCAAATGTCAAGGTGATATTGTCCGGCGCCGATTGGTTGGGGGCAAGGGAATAAACGGCAGCTCTCAGCTTACTTGACACGGCGTAGCCTGGTTCAGTGAACTGACCAACACCGGGCTGCGGTCCGATCTGGGAACATTACAGAAACTTTCTTTGTTTTCCTCTTGTCTGAATCGGCATTCCGAAGCACGGCAGCCGGCCGGATCGATCGGTAGAAAGCGAGCGGAATGCCGATTCCCGCTTCATGCCAGTGATATAACCACCTGCCGAAACAGATGTTAAGGTGCTGTGACATATAACGCGGCGTCAAATGATTATTTCAGAACGCCCCGCGGCAGATCGCGTTGCTGTAACCAATTTGCATTCAAACGGTTATGGCGACAAGCAGGATGAGCGTTGGCGGTTTGCGGACTGGTTAGCAGGTACACAGTTCTCGCGAGTGTGACACATGGCGGTGGTGGGCGATATATCACATTGCCCACTCTCGATATACCCGTAAGAGGCCGTCTCCACGGATGATAGCGCTGCTGCGATTGCGTCTTGCACAATTCACATATCCGCTCGACGGCGAAGGTGTCACCCCGGAAGCTGTGAACCAGATGTGACACCCCCCTCCAACCAGCGGGCGCTGCGCATCGCATCTCGGGTAAGTTGGTGGTATGATGAGCGGCTTGCCGGACACTGACAAGACCATGAACGTATACCTCGAAACGCTTGGCTGCCAGATGAACCGTCTGGACAGCGAACTGATTACCGGTCAGTTGCTCGCCGCCGGATACGAGATCGTCGACGACCTCGAGGCGGCTGACGTGTTCCTGATCAACACGTGTTCGGTACGCGCACAGGCGGAAAACAAGGTCTACTCCCGCCTCGGCAGGGAGGCCGCGAGCAAGCGGCGGCGGATAGTCGGCGTGCTGGGTTGCCTGGCCCAGCGGAGGGGAGCGGGGCTGCTGAAGCGGTATCCGTTTGTGAACATTATCTGCGGGCCGGGCCAGTTGCACGCGCTGGGCGAGATGATCCGCCAGGCCGCGGACGGCAGGCCAACCGTCGCCTGCGATCCGGATCGCAAGGACGGGCGAGCCGCGTTCGAGGGCAATTCGTCGATCGATTCGCTGGATCACGATCGCAACGCCTCGGTCGGATCGCCCGCCCAGGCGTACGTGCGAGTCATGCGCGGCTGCGACAAGTTCTGCACTTACTGCATCGTACCGTTCGTCCGCGGTCCGGAGATCAGCCGCAGCCCCGACGCGATATACCAGGAGGTCAGGCAGCTCGCCGAAGCCGGGCGCAGCGAGATAACCCTGCTCGGCCAGACGGTCAACAGTTACCGGTATTCGGCGGGGGAAACTTCGGTGCGTTTCAGCGATCTGCTCGAGCGTCTCGCCGACGTGGCGGGCGTGAGGCGCCTGCGGTTCGTCACCAGCTATCCCACGGACTTCGGCGACGACATCCTCCAGGCCATGCGCGACCTGCCCAACATCTGCCGCTACATCCACTGCCCACCCCAGAGCGGGTCCGACCGCATCCTCAAGGCGATGAACCGCAAGTACACCCGCGAGCAGTACGACAGCTTCATCGACCGCGCTTACGACATTCTCCCCGACGTCACAATTGCCGGCGATTTCATAGTCGGTTTCCCCGGCGAACGGGAGGTCGATCACCAGGCGTCGGCGGACCTGATCAGGCGAAGCCGCTTCAAGAACAGTTTCATCTTCAAGTACTCGGCGCGTCCGGGGACGGTCGGGGCCGGGACGCTGGAAGACGACGTGCCGCTGGAGGTCAAGAGGCGGCGGAACAGGGAATTGCTGAGCGTCCAGGCGGAGGTGTCGCTCGAACATTTCCAGAGTTTCACCGGACGCCAGGTCGAATTGCTGGTCGAGGGCCCCAGCCCGCTTGCCGACAAAGCGATCAACGTCAGCGACGATCCGAATTGCGTCCAGATGCTCGGGCGGACAAGCGGGGACCACATCACTGTTTTCCAGGGCCCCGAAAGCCTCGCCGGGCAGTACGTAACCGCCCGCGTCACCGGCGCCACCGCGTTTACGCTTTTTGCCGAACTCTGCGGCGACGGCGGAAAGCGATCATCACGCCCCCGAGGCTGAGCAACACCAGCGTTCCGGGCTCCGGTACGGGCGCCTGGCCGTTTGCGAGCACCCTGGCGCCATCGGCCAGAGTGAGTTCTTCGTGAGCGTACAGAGTACCGACGACGGTGCTGGAATCGCCGACACTAAGATCGTCGTAGGCGCGAAGTTGCGCGGCTATTTGGGCGTTCCGACCGACATTGAGATCGTCGGCACTAGAGATAATAATATCACCATTACCAAGCCGCGTGATCATACCGTTGGAGCCCATGTCAAAATCTTCGCGGCTGTTGATCACCACGTTTCCACCACTCGTGTCGGCGGTTATGCGGGCTCCGTCAGACAATGCCACGTCGGCGAAGTTGTACGTACCGGCGGTCAAGGTCAGCGTGGCGTTCGAGCCCAGCGACAGATAGCGGTAGTTCCCCGCCGTCAGCGTCGAGCTGCCGTCCCGTGCGACCGAGATGTTCCGGCTGCCCGAGATGAACGTCGGAACAGCCCGCCGCGACCCCTGCCAGTCTTTCGGGCCGTCGGACGCCACATTCGGCGCCAACGGGGCCGTCGGGGCAACCGCGGTACCCTTGGCGGTGGTTCCCGTTACGGTGGCGGATCTGTCTTTGTCGATATCGTCCTTATACGTCACGTCGCCGTTTACTCTGGCGTTTTTCTTGAGTTCGACGTCATCGCCCGCATTGACCGAACCGTTGACAACTGCGCGGTCCTCGACCTTGGCGTCACGGGAGGCAAAGATTGAACCGGACGCCGCATCATCATCGATCGTCACGTTCTTACCGTGCAGCGCGCCGGCGGTCGACCGCTTGCCCAGCGTTACCTTGTCGCCGCTGTAGATCCTGCCGCTCACCACCGAATCCTCGTAGAACTTGACATCGTCGCCCGCGTGGACGTTACCGCTCAGCGTGCTGTTCTTCTTGAAGGTGACTTTCTTGGCAGCGAGGATCGCTCCGCTGACAACCGCCCTCTCGCCGAAATAGATATCCTCCCCGGACCTGATCGTGCCGCTGAAAGCGACATCGTTGCCCACCGTCACATCATCGGCGGAGGTAATGTTGCCCGATATCTGCACTCCGCTGCCGACGCTGATGCCCGTGGAACTGTACATGCCGCCAACTACACTGTTATTACCAACCGTGATCTCATTATCGTAGCTGGATGATTTGGCTCCGGCATCGATACGCCCGATAGTCACGCCGGTGCCCAGGGTAGTGTAGTCGCCCGAAATCGCGTTGCCGTACACCGTGGAGTCGAATGCAACGCGAATATCGTCATCGGCAAACAGGTTGCCGTAGATCGTGGCGCCCTGCCCGAGGTCGATATCCGAAGTGAACGAACCCATATTACCGCGAACGGTAATGCCCGAACCGGTTCCAAGCTTCTGTCCGGCAAAGACTGCAAATTGTCCCGGCTCCATTGTAACAACCTCCGCGGATGCGATCGCACCCAGGGAGGCGATTATAACTGCCGTCATCATAAAGTTACGAAACATAGTTCTATCTCCAGGCATGACCCCGTTTCGCTGGTGCGGCCGGGCATGTTTGTCATGCCGCCGGCGTCCAGCAAAACTCGGGCCAGGGCTTCGTAAAGCCCTCTGTAGGAACACTACGATTCACTGCCCCCGAACCAAATAATCGGTGTTTTTTTTCTGGTGTGGTATTGCCCGATATGGCGGGCAAAGTGGTACAAGTATCAATCGCGTTTTTTCCTTGCACCCACCCAATTTATTTGATATAATTTTTGACCAGTAGTTTCGGAGGAAGCTGCGTTTGTTGGCGAGGTCCGTTCTTGCTTCGGACGGCAAGGATGGTGGAATTGATGGCTCTCCTTTTCCCCCACCCATTTAGTTGAATTGTATGCATTCTCTGCCCGGCCGCAGACCGATCGCGGCCCGGCGGGGTGCGTTACTTTACTTTGCTATTTGGACTGGTTCTGGAATTAAGGAGTTCATCATGAAATTCTTCAAGATCGCCACAATTCTGGCTTTGCTGGCGGCGTCGGCGATACAGGCCGGCGCGGGCGTCTTGGGCAGTTCGGTCACGCAGGCCACCTTGTCGCCGGACGAAACACAGTTCTATCCTCTCGGTGAGCTGAGCGCCGGCGAGGTCGTGTTCGGCATCACCACGCCAGTGTCAGGCCTGCCCAATGGCTTCGACACGCCCGACACGCAGGTCGCCACGTTCTTCGAAGATGACCTCGGGCCGGGCGACCTGTCTTTGCTCTGGCTGACCGCCAACGACGATAGCGATGCAGACAACAACGTCAGCAGCGATTCGTTCGGATCGCTGTTCCGTCTCGAGGCGGGGCCCCAGGATCGCTACAGCGTCGGCGTCACGGGCTTCGATGATTTCTTCGAGGGCACCGGCCACCCCGAGCAGGGCGATTACCTGCTGACCATAGGACACGTCGACCCGTCATCGCTCGGCGGAGATTTCGCCGATACCGAGCCGGCCAACAACACGCGCGCCGGTGCGGACCTGCTGACACTCGGCGCGTTCGATTCGCAGGCCGCGGTGAACACACTGACCGCCGGCGCGAGCGGCGACGTCGACTTCTACCGCATTGACCTGGACGCCAATGACGTGCTCACCGTGATGACCGCCCCACTGGCCGGCCTCAGCGATGACTTCGACAGCCCCGACACGATGCTCATCTTCTTCGACAGTCAGGGGAACATCCTCTTCGACGATGACGAGGCAGGCGGGGACTTCAGTGACCTGGCGGCGGACACGATGGACTGGACCAATGCCCACGGTTCGGCGCTGCACTTCCTCTCGCCCGCCACGGATACGTACTACTTCGCCGTGACCGGCTATGAGGACTCGACGGCCATCGGCGACCACAACCAGGTCGGCGACTACGCCCTGCTCGTATCGCGCGTCCCGGTCCCGGAACCAGCCTCCGCAGTCTTGTTGTTGTTGGGACTGGGTGCTGCGATTCGCAGGCGGAAGAAGTGATCGGGATCGGTAAGTGTGGACACAAAGATAAAGCCGGCCGCATCATGTGGCCGGACCGTCGCCGTCTCGCCGTTCCCCGTTAACTTGGATATTGGATTTGGGTGTTGGATATTGGATATTGAATTCTTGTGTCTTCTTGCCAAAAGCCTCCCAATGATCGACAATCACTGGAGCGTATGCGGAAGTCCCGAATTTACCCCGATGTGCATCGGGACTTTCAGCATCGGGAATGTGTCAGGTTCGAGGTGTTGATATGTACACTTAATATTTGAAGCCTGATCCCGACCACATCCGACCGCATAACGTCTCCTGTCATCGGCGCCGCAGGTCCCGACGCACGTCGGGATTGCACACGCTGGTTATGCTATTTACACACGATAAAGTGTCCCGCGACATAGTCGGTTGTGTCAACGGCGCCCCGATGATAAGCAAACCGGAATTCTGTCTTCAATGTCCACCAGAATAAATTCAGAGATTTGTCGTCAATAACGACGTTAACTGGTTTGCGAACTCTTCGCCTTTGTCTACTTTGACAGACTCCAACTCGAGAATCTTGTCGTGCTGCAATTCAAATGTCAGTATGTCGCCCAGCATTCCAGGTTCGAAGGTTATCGCATTTATCTCACTCAGAGGTATTTGGCCCAGGATCTTCTTCGGTCTGCCTGAAAACGCCGAACGCGACCACACAATGATGCGCTGATTGCTCAAACCAAGGGCCATTTGCTGAGAAAAGGGAATACCGCTGTCTTCGGCCTGCTCCTGGCCCTCACTCATAACCTCTGATCCCAGTGCAAGGCCCACAAGTCCCGCACCGGCCGAGAGACCAACTCCAAGCGCTGTGCCTTTCAAGTTAACGCGCAACCCTACGAGCAGTTCTTCTCCATCTTGAAGATGCTCGGCGGCTAGTTTGATCAATATCTTGGTTATCTTTTTCATATTCTTCCTTAATCCCGACTATTCGTTAAATGCCGGCCTCATGGCGTCATCGACGCGCTGATGTCTTCTTAATCACTCTACCGTCTGCATAACGTTTCGTGTCATCGGCGCCGCAGGCGTCCGTTGCACACGCTGGTTATGCGTTTTAATC
>CAZSLS010000077.1:0-25988 GCA_964607575.1 uncultured Planctomycetaceae bacterium
TCGTTGATGAGGAACTTGGCGGGGAAGTTGTCCGTACCGTCGATCACGAAATCGTAGTCGCGGATGATCTCGCGGATGTTGGCCGCCATCGCCCATTCGTGATACGTCTTGACAGTGACATCGGGGTTCAGTTCTCTCATTTTGTTGGCCGACGATTCCACCTTCGCCACACCGACGTCCGGAGTGTGGTGGATTATCTGGCGCTGGAGATTCGTCAGGTCAACGTTGTCGGCGTCGATGATACCGATGGTTCCGACGCCGGCGGCCGCGAGGTAAAGTGCAGCCGGAGAGCCCAGCCCCCCTGCCCCGACGATCAGCACGCTGGCCGCGAGAAGTTTCTCCTGACCGGTCCCGCCAACCTGCTCGAGTATTATGTGCCTGGAGTATCGTTCGATCTGTTGTTCGTTCAGCGCCACTGCCCACCTCCCATGAAGTAGAGAAACTCGATACTGTCGCCACCGGTCAGAGTGGTAGCGTCAAACTCGGACCGCTTCAGTATCTTCCCGTTAAGCTCGACCGACACCATCTCGGGCATCTTGACGTCTTGGGCGACCAGCAATTCGCTGACGGTCATCGCGTCGGAAAGTTCGGTCTGCTCACCATTTACGGTAACGTTCATTTCTTCTCCTCAACTGCAGCGGCTATCGCCTGCTGAAAATCAGCCTCAATATCTTCGTACGCTTCTATCCCCACCGACACCCGCACCATGTCCTCGGTGACGCCCATTTGGTTGAACTCATCGCTGCTGAACTCGTGGAATATCGTGGATACCGGGTGGATCACCAGCGTCCGGGCGTCGCCAAGGTTCGCCAGATTCGTCGCCAGCTTCAAAGAGTCGATAAACTTAAAGGCCGTAACTTTATCACCGAGGCCCATCGTAAGCAACCCGCCTGCCCTCCCGCCAAAGAGTTCATTAACCCTACCGTTGTATTCATTGTCTTCCAGACCCGGATAGTTTACCCAACTGACATCCGGATGTCGGGCCAGGAAGCGGGCCAGTTTCAACGCATTGTCGCAATGCCTGTCCATCCGCCCGGGCAGCGTCTCGAGCCCCTGAAGCATCAGGAACGAATTCATCGGCGCCGGGCATCCGCCCAGGTCGCGGTATATCACATTGCGCTGGTGGGCCAGGAACGCAAGACCACCGGCCCGTTTCGCCAACTCCCTTATATCCTCGAACGCGCCGTTCCGCCAGTCGTAGTTACCGGTATCGATTATCGCTCCGCCGATGGCGGTACCGTGACCGTTGATAAACTTGGAGGTCGAGTGGATGACGATATCGGCCCCATGCTCGCCGGGTCTGATCAGGCAAGGCGTGGTGACCGTGCTGTCGACGACCAGCGGAATCCCCGCCTCCCGGGCGACTCGCCCCAGAGCGGGCAGATCCGGGACGTCCATTCGCGGATTACCGATCGTCTCGACGAAGAGCAACCTGGTCTTGTCGTTGACCGCCGCGGAAAAAGCGTCGGTATCCGCGGCGTCGACCATGACGGTTTCCACGCCGAATCGGCTGAGGGTGTTCTCGAACAACGACACGGTACCCCCGAAGATTCCCGCCGCGGCGATAATGCGATCGCCGGAGCGGACCAGCCCGGTCACTACCGACGCTATGGCGGCCATTCCGCTGGAAGTGGCGATAGCTCCAACACCGTCTTCGAGACAGGTGAGCCTGCCCTCCAGTGCCGTGGTGGTCGGATTGGCGATACGAGTGTAAATGTATCCAGGCGCCCGACCGGCGAAAACGTCGGCGAGGCCCTGGGCGGTCCTGTAAGCGTATGAAACACTCTGGCAGATCGGTACCGCCGTCGCGCCACTCACCGGATCGCCCGCAAAACCACCATGCACAGCTAATGTCTCAGGTTTCATCTTCTCTTCCTGTCGGGTTTACCACCACTGAAGCAACTGCTCAGAGATCAGATACAGTACATATTCGCCGTTGCCGCAGAGCCGAGCCGTTCCCTTTCGATAAGGTCCTGGAATGTCGTGTTATCGTAAACCGAGGCGACCGCATCGCGGGCACGAGACCACATGTCCACAAACGCACAGTTGGCGTAAAGCGCGCACGTTGTATCCGACGGCGCGTTACCGGCGATGCATTTCACCGGCGCCACCGGACCGTCAACAAAACGGATTATCATACCGACAGTCAATTCCTCGGGCCTGCCTCTGAGTACATACCCTCCGGCTCGACCGCGATGCGATTCGACAAAACCGCCCTGGCGGAGTTCCGAAAGAATCAACTCCAGAAATTTAGGCGGAATCGCTTGTGCCTCAGCGACTTGCGACATCGCGGTGGGCTTGACGGTATCGCGTTTGGCTAGCTCAAACAAGGCCCGTAAGGCATACTGGCATTTCTGGGATACACTCATTGATACAATTCCCTATTAACTCTATTGACTTCCTATGATTTTATCCTTAGACTTCGCACTAGTCAAGTGATTCTTGGTTCGGTATAAAGTATTCCTTGCATCGCTAACATGGGCACCAGTGTAACTCGCAAGAATTGCAGTGGTTGTCCGATTAACACAAAAAAGTCTTTTTCCTGTAAGGAGCTTGATATGGCAAGAATTTACGATGACATCACGCAAACTGTCGGCGGAACCCCCCTGGTCAGGATAAATCGCATGATCGAGTCGGGAGCGACGGTTCTGGCGAAGCTCGAGTGTTTTAACCCGCTGGCGTCGGTCAAGGATCGCATTGGCGTGGCGATGATTGATGCAGGCGAGCGAGATGGTAAGATTTCCCCCGGCGCGACGATTATCGAGCCGACGAGCGGGAATACGGGGATTGCCCTTGCCTTTGTCTGCGCGGCGCGCGGGTACAACTGCGTTTTGACCATGCCCGAATCGATGAGCATCGAGCGCAGAAAAGTGCTCAAGGCCCTCGGCGCCGAGCTGATCCTGACACCGGCAGGCGGCGGAATGCCCGGGGCAATCCGCAAAGCCGAAGAACTCCTCGATGAGTATCCAAACAGTTTCATGCCCCAGCAGTTCACCAATCCCGCCAATCCGGAGATTCACCGCACGACGACGGCAGAGGAAATATGGACCGACACCGACGGGCACGTGGATATTCTCGTCGCCGGCGTCGGGACAGGCGGAACCATCACCGGGATCGCCGAGGCCCTCAAGCAGCGAAATCCCGATCTGAAAGCCGTCGCCGTCGAACCAATCCACAGCCCGGTTCTCACCCAGCAGCGAAACGGCGAGAAGCAGGTTCCCGGACCGCACATCATCCAGGGAATCGGTGCGGGGTTCACCCCAGAGGTCCTCGATCTCGATATCATCGACGAAATCATCACCGTCGAACAGGATCAGGCCATCGAATTCGCCAGGCGGGCGGCCACTGAGGAGGGGCTGTTTGTGGGCATATCGTCGGGCGCGGCGCTTCGAGCGGCTGGCGACCTCGCCGCCAGAGAAGAAAACGCCTCCAAGACCATCGTTGTAATCCTGCCCGATTTCGGCGAACGTTATCTTACTTCTCCCCTCTTCGATACCATTACAGAATAGAACAATACCAGGAATCACAAACCAAGGAAGCACACCATGAGCGACACCGATGGATATAGTATAGGAACATTGGCTCTGCACGCCGGACAGGAGCCCGATCCGACGACGAACGCGCGGGCCGTACCGATCTACGCGACCAGCAGCTACGTATTCAACGACACCGATCACGCGGCAAATCTCTTCGCGCTGAAAGAGTTCGGTAATATCTATTCGCGGTTGATGAATCCGACCTGCGACGTGCTGGAAAAGCGTCTGGCCGCACTGGACGGCGGCGCCGCCGGTTTGGCTTTCGCCAGCGGACAGGCCGCCATCACCGCGGCGGTCCTGACTATCACACACGCCGGACAGAACTTCATCGCGTCGACGAGCCTGTACGGCGGAACGTGGACGCTGTTCACCCAGACGTTCAAGAATCTCGGTATCGAGGTTCGCTTCTTCGATCCGGACCATCCCGAGCAGATCGCCGAACTGGCCGACGGGAAAACCCGCTGCGTCTACATGGAGTCCCTGGGCAACCCGAAGAATGACGTGCCTGATTTCGGCGCGATCGCCGACGCCGCCCACGATATCGGCGTTCCGGTAATCTGCGACAACACCGTCACCACGCCGATCCTGCTGCGCCCGATCGAGTATGGTATCGATATCGTGGTCTACTCCTGCACGAAGTTCATCGGCGGGCACGGGCTGCACATCGGCGGGGCGATCGTCGACGGCGGAATCTTCCCCTGGGCCGACAATCCCGAGAAGTGGCCCGAGTTCTGCGCACCTTCGGAATCGTATCACGGCGTGGTATTCGAAGAGGCCCTCCGCCCGATGGGCAACATCGCCTACATCATTCACATCCGAACGCACATTCTCCGCGACATGGGCGGATGCATGAGCCCGTTCGCGGCGTTCCTGTTCATCCAGGGCATCGAAACGCTGCACCTTCGCATGCCCCGCCACTGCGAAAACGCCCAGGTAATCGCGGAGTTCCTGCAGGCGCATCCCGCCGTCGAGTGGGTCAACTACCCGGGCCTGCCCGACCACCCGCATCACCAGGCCGCCAACAAGTTCCTCGGCGGAAAGGGCGGCGCGATCATCGGGTTCGGTATCAAGGGCGGTCAGGACGCGGGCATCAAGCTCATTAACAGCGTCCAGCTTCTCAGCCACCTGGCCAACATCGGCGACGCCAAGACGCTGATAATCCATCCGGCGTCCACCACGCACCAGCAGCTAACGCCGGAATACGTCCGCCTGAGTATCGGTATCGAAGACGTAGCAGACATCCAAGCCGACCTCGACCAGGCACTGAACGCATCGCAGGAGTAAACGCCCCAAACGGTTACGCATAATTCACTCGCCATCAGATTCGGCGGGCGGTTATGTCATTGTATTTTTCATGACCGCGCTAACGTTTCGTGTCAGCGGCTCCGCAGGCGCCCGTTACACACGCTGATTATAATCCTAATCTTTTCACTTCTTCCAACAAACAATTTTAACATGTGGAATCAGTTTGACAGAATCATCCGTATTCATCTTATCCCCTGAAAGTGTTTCACCACCACCCCATTCGGGTATCAACAGATGGGTATGTTCAAATCCACCATCTTTCGTCACCTTGATAATGTTATCAATATCTCCCCGCAGTTTTTCCAATCCTTCAACATCACCATGCAATTCCAACACTTCATCATCTGGAATGTACTCAAATGACAACATAGCATTTCCTCATGATTAAAACGCTGTTGAAGTAAGCCGCACGGGCAAGGCGTCCGAATGTTGTGCGTTGTGCCTGTCTCCGAACACTCCGCCACGCAACGATCCCCTTCTTTGTGAACTATTGCTGTTAACGTCTGTGTCATGATCTAGCGGTCGGTTGGGCTGAGTTTATTGGCAAATGTCTTGTCTTTGTCAATATCTGCTTGGGAATAGAGCGCTTCCTGGAATTTTCGCAGGTCCTTGCATATCGCATGAATGTCCGAATTGAATCTTCTTGTATGCTCCATTCGGTATTTCCTGACTTCTGCTACAAAAGGATCTTTCATGACTCTTCTCCCAGTAATTCTTCAGGTGATGGGCGATAACCATGGCTCGATAGTTGTTCAGGTTGTCAAGCCTAACTGAATAACGGTCATGGTCGCCGGCACAGGGTTTATTTACCTTTGGATTTAGCGGACGGTTTCTTCGGCGCTCTGCGCCGCAGCAGCACGGACCACGCCAGCGGACCGCCCTTGCGCTTCGGGTCGCGTCCCTCGAAACGCATTTCGTGCATGTCCTGGATCGCGAAGGTCGACGAGAAATCGGTGACAATTTTGGTCTGCTTGACGCGCGGCGGACCGTAGTGGCGGGATTCGTTGGCATTGCCCGCAAGCAGCAGGAACAGTGAGCCCTCGCCGGTCAGGCGGGTTACGGTTTTGGCGAAACCGGCCGCGTTGTATTTCTGTACGTGGTGGTAGCAGCCGCGGTCGAATATGAGGTCGAACGGGCCGATGTCGGGAACAGATACCGCGTCGGCGACCAGCCATTGCACCTTGACCTTCGCCTTGGCAGCCTGCTTCTCGGCGAATGTCAACGCCGAAGGCGCCACGTCCACGCCGACGACCTTGAAGCCCTTGGTCGCCAGGTAAACCGCGTTGGTGCCCGTACCGCAGCCGAGTACAAGAGCACGCCCCGGCTTGACCGCCCCGCTCTCGATCAAACGCTTCAGTTCGCTCGCGGGGCGCCCGACGTCCCAGCCCGGCAGGCGGGTGCGGCGGTATGTGGAATCCCACCCGTTGAGCATCTTCACGCCCTTTGCTCCATGGGGCATGATACCGGCGGGCAGGAGTCGGCTGGCCAGCAGCTTCTTCCCGTCGGCCTGCGAAACGCCGATGCGCCCGGACTCTTTATACTCGGGCAGGTGAAGCGTGAAAACTCGCTCGCCGATGGTCAGTTCCACCGTGGCTGAATCATCCTTGTGGTTCGGCGTGACCTTCGTCTTGGGAGCCTTGGCGCCGACGTGGATAAGGTGGAGGAAACGCCCGGTCACCCGGGTAGCGGTATGGATGACCTCGACGGCGTGCTTTGATCCGGCGCGGCCGGCCTTGACGCCCGTGCCTTGCAGGAGGCTCTGACCGGCCAGGACCGCCTTGCCGGAAGTGACGGTGAACCGCCCTTCAGTAACCTTCGGTGCGTCGGCGGAAACCAACCGCCAGGTGTCACCGGGGCGGGCGTGGTCGTCGATGACGAACGTTGACGGTTTGCAGAAAACAACGCGCCGCTCGCCGGAGGCGATCTTTCCGCCAATGTACACGAAGTGCGGATGCTCTTCGTAGGCGGTGATCTTGTCCATGCCAAGTTTCGCAGCAGCCGGCAAGTCGTCGGAGAACTCAGCCAGGCGTTTGGCAAGCGCCACCAGATCGTCCGCGCCAAGAACAGGACCTCCCGGCGCCTTGGCAAACGCCACCGCGTTCAGAGCGCAAAGCGTCAGGACGATCGCGGTTTTCGAAACCAGCTTGCATCGGCGATTGGGTTTGCTGTCGGTCATCTGTCGGTCCTCTATCCCGGGGTAACTGATTGCTAGAAATCTTCAGGACATATTTGACCCCCCCGCCGAGCAAACGTCCAATTATTTCCAAACCGGCGCCGATGCAGGCATGGTTGCCGGAACCTTCTTCATCTCCGACAGAGAGCCTGCAACAACGACGATACGTCAACGGCGTGTCGTCCGCGTCTGTCGTTGTCGTGTCTGATAACTGGTTACTGCCGTTCCTTATCCGCTCTGCGCCGCAGCAGCACCGACCACGCCAAGGGACCGTTCTTTCGGTTCGGATCCCGCCCGTCGAGGCGGAATTCGCGCATAAACTGAATCGCGAAAGCCGCCGAGAAATCTGCGACGATTTCAGTCTGCCTGGTGCGCGGCGGGCCACTGCGGATAGGGTCGTTGGCGTTGCACGCAATCAGCAGGAACAGGGAACCGGCGCGGGTCAGGCGAGCAACGCTCCTGGCGAAACCGGACGCATCGTATACCCGTACGTGGTGGTAGCAGCCCCGGTCGAATATTAAATCGAACGGGCCGACGTCGGGGACCGCCAGTGCGTCGGCGACCAACCACCGCACCTTGACCTTCGCCTTGCGAGCCCGCTTCTCGGCGAACGTCAACCCCGAAGGCGACACGTCCACACCGACGACCTTGAAGCCTTTGGACGCGAGATAGACGGCGTTGACGCCCGTACCGCATCCGAGCACAAGGGCGCGTCCGGGCTTTACAGCGCCGCTGGCGACCGCCTTGGTCAGTTCGCGTGCGGGGCGCCCGACATCCCACGGTTTGCGATCGTCGCGATATGAAGAATCCCATCTTTCGAGCAGTTTAACGCCTTTTGCTCCATGGGGCATAATACCGGCCGGCAGGAGTCGGCTCGCCAGCAGTTTCTTACCGTCGGCCTGCGAAACCCCGATGCGCCCCGACTCTTTCGACGCGGGCAGGGCAAGCGTAAAGACTCGCTCGCCGAGTGTCAGTTCCACCGTGGCTGAATCGTCCTTGTGGTTCGGCGCGACCTTCGTCTTGGGAGCCTTGGCGCCCACGTGGATAAGGTGGAGGAAACGCCCGGTTACCCGGGTGGCGGTATGGATAACCCCGATGGCGTGCTTTGATCCGGCGCGGGCGGCCTTAACGCCCGTGCCTTGCAGGAGGCTCTGACCGGCCAGGACTGCCTTGCCGGAAGTGACGGTGAACCGCCCTTCAGTAACCTTCGGCGCGTCGGCGGAAACCAACCGCCACGTGTCGCCGGGGTGAGCGTGATCGTCGATGATGAACGTAGACGGTTTGCAGAAAATCACGCGCCGCTCGCCGGAGGAGATCTTACCGCCAATGTACACAAACTGCGGATGCTCTTCGTAGGCGGTTATCTTGTCCATACCAAGTTTCGCAGCAGCCGGCAGATCGTCGGAGAACTCCGCCAGACGTTTGGCAAGCGCCACCAGATCGTCGGCGCCGATAACCGGACCCTCCGGCGCCTTCCCAAGCGCCGCCGCGCTCAGAGCGCAAAGCGTCAAAACGATTACCGCCTTTGAAACCAGATTGCATCGGCGGTTGGATTTTCTGTCGATCATTTGTCTGGTCCTCTATCCCCGGGTTAGTAGTCGTCAGAAATCTTCAGGGCGTATTTGACCCACTGACCGAACGAACGTCCAATTACTTCCCGCGTGAAACGGTTTCGACCGGACTCAACCGCGAAGCGTTGCGGGCAGGACCCATCCGAACTTCTCGTAGCACGCCCTCGCTTCGGGCGTCACGAGGAAATCCATGAGCTTTTGAGCCCGCTCGGTGTCCTTGCAGAATTTCAGCATTCCGACGCCCGTACCGCGGTAGATTCGCTGGGCCTCCGGCAACCTGATGATCTCGAGACGCTCGTCGTCCATGTGTCCGAACGACGTCCATCCGATGGCTACATCCACGATGTTTTCGGCTACCGCTTCGACGATGGCTACGCAGCCGCTGGCGTAAAATGTGATGTTGTCGCGGATGTCGGCGGTAAGGCCGACGCGTCCGGTGACATCCTCCCAGAGGCCCTTGAGGCAGTCGATTACGGAAATGCCCACGCGCACGCCGTCGCGCGTGAGGTCCGCCAGCGATGTAATACCCGCCGGGTTGCCCTTGGGCACGACGATCGCCGACTCGCGATATGCGATCAGGCGTCGCTGGCCCTTGAGGATGATCTGCCTGACCTCGCCGTCATCCAGCAGGTATTCGGCGCCGCTGATCGCCAGGTCGTGGATACCGTCTTCGTTTATCTCGATCAGAAAGTCATGCATTCCGGCTTCGGCGTCGGCTTCTTCGGCGTTCTGCGTGGCGCAGTGCCTGTTGCAAACGCTGATGTCCACTGCTATACCAGTCTCTTCGGTGAACAGAGCGGCGGCGGCTTCGAGAGGGGCGGCGCACGCTCTTGCGGAGAATATTTTCACGGATTCGTCAGCCATCGGGTGATCCTTTCACTTTCAACACTTCGGCGGGGTTGTTATCCGTCCTGTCTGCCCGCGTGGGGCCTCGTTTCGGCATCATGAACATGCGAACGGCCACGATGACCATGAATACCGCAAATACCTTCCTGAGCCAGTACCCCGGAACGTGCTCTATCACCGCACGACCAATGAGTACGCCCACCAACGCCCCCAGCACCAGGAAGACAACCACGACCATGTTAACCTGAATCGACGGGTCTTTCCAGTACAGAATTGCCCCCAGCATCGCCATGGGCACCATTACCGCCAGCGCCGTACCCTGCGCCGACTTCTGCGGAAGCATGAATACCGAGACCAGAATCGGAACGAACACGATCCCGCTGCCAACACCCAACGAACCGCTGAGTATCCCGGCGATCAAACCCAGGAGTACAAACGTCCACCACGGATGAGATAGTTGTGCAAGCATATCAGCAGATCCTTTCTTTGCGTTTCTTACTCGGTCTCTTTCCCGTCGCCGCCTCGAGCCCGTCGCAGGCAGTAGTACAGAATTGTACCGCCTACCAGCCCAATGAAAAAGCCAAGATAGACCCCCGCCCCGATCAGACCGACCAGAAGCACGATAAAGAAACCCGCCGGGTCGTTGGCGGAATCGGCAGACAGGCGCATCAGCCCGATCCCCTCGAACACCAGCAGCACCGCAAGCAGAGAGACCGGGAAGATCATGATGAACCCGTAGAAACTGTTACCAAACAGGCAGCCCAGGATCAGGAAGAACAGCCCGTATATGAGCACCGACCCGCCGGTCCGCCCGCCGAAGGTGTAATGACCGACCAGCCCGCCGGAACCGTGGCAGACCGGAATCCCGCCGAAAAACGGTGCGACCAGGTTGGCGATACCGTAGGTAATCCCGAGTTTCCTGGGGGCGACCTTGCGCCCGGGGAACAGGTCGCTTACGGTCTGGCTGGTCGCGAGCACCGCGTTACCGAGCGACAATGGCAGTTGGGTGACGACCAGTTGGAGCACCATGATGTTCAGGAAGAGACTGTACTCGGGCATCATGAGTTTCGGTAGTCCCACCGACACGTGGGGCCCGTTGATGAACTCCAGACCCGCCCCGCTGCCATTACCGTTGCTTCCGATTACCGACGCGACATCGCCCGGGCAGCACACAACCATGAACGCCACATACCCCACGCCCAGCGCGAGAACGACAATGGCGGCAGGGAGTTTCCTGTTGCCGCGCAGCACGAGAACGATCACACAACCGATCGCCGCCAGAACGTAACCGGTCGTCCCGCCGGCGGGCAGGTACTTCTGCATCGCCGCCATCGCCAGCTTGATACCCAACCCGAACTGCAGACCGCGGATGACGACTTTCGGCACGATACGCCCGATCAGGCAGAGGCTGCCCGTGATGCTCAACAACAGCATCGCCGCGCCCGCCAGCAGAGCGGCGGCCATAAGAGTCTCCCCGGAAATTGCCTGCTGCGTACCGGCCGCCGCGATCGCGAAGGTCGCCATCGCCTTCATCGGCTGGACGGGAATCGGCAGACGATAAGCCAGCGCCGCGAAAATCTGACACGCTCCGAACAGCATCAAAACGCTGCGAGCGTCGAGATTGCACGCGGGAATCAACAGCAATATCAGCGGAATATCAGTGCCCACATCGCCGAACGCACCGGCAAACTCGTTGCGGTCAAAGCGAAAAGGCAATCTGTCTTTAGTCTCTTTATTTATCGATCGATCTCCATACCGAACCTTGATGACAACCAGGAAAACCCACACCACAGCACCCCATCATAGGCGGCATTCTAGCGGAAAACTCGCTCGAAATCCAGAGTAGGGACACCGGACACATCCCCCGCCCCCGCCGCTGCCTCTCTAACCTCTCACCCCCGCCCCACCGCTACAGCCGCCACGGCGGACGCATCGGGCGCTTCAGCATCCCGTTAGCGTGTTCGTCGCCGATGAACTGCTCCTTGTCCGGGTCCCACTTCAGCTTGCGTCCGAGACGCATGGCGATGTCGCTGAGCTGTACCAGCGCGTCGGAGCGGACCGCCACTTCGATCGGCGATATGGTCCGGGCACGCGTCTTGACGCAGTCCAGGAAGTTCTGCTGGTGATGCGTGCTTACCCGGAGGCTCACTTCGCCCGGTCCGATCGGCTCGCGCAGCAGCGATTTGGGATTCGCGTCGGCCCGTCCGCCCAGGTGCCCTTCCTTGACGAACACCCACCCGTCGGGACCCTCGAAACGGACGCCGTACGGGTTCCGCTTACCGTCGGTGAAACGCATCGTAACGCCGTTGGCGTACTTGAGCTTCATGTCCCATCCGGTCGCACAGTTGCACAGACCGTCGGACGGAAACTCGCCGAAGCCCTCGATCTCGACCGGTCCGGTAAGGTCCGTCCCCATGCCCCACTGGGCCATGTCGACCGTGTGAATTCCACAGCCCGCGATGAAGCCAAGCGCGTAATCGCTGATGTGGAACCACCCGCCGTGATTGCGGACGCGGTTGGCGGTGTACGGCTCCCACGGCGCGGCGCCAAGCCACATGTCGTAGTCAAGCGAATCGGGAACGGGCTGCGTCGGATAGTTCGGTGAGGCGTGGCTGAATCGCGACGCCACGGTGACGGTGTGTATCTTGCCCACCCTCTCGCTCAACGCCATCTCGCAGGCGAAGCGGGTGTTTCGATTCGAGCGTTCCTGCGTCCCGAACTGGAACACGCGCCCGTATCGCTGCACGGCATCGCGGAGCGCCTGGCCCTGCTCGACGCTCATGCCAAGCGGTTTCTCCACGTAGACATCCTTGCCCGACCGCACGGCCTCCAACGCGGTCAGCACGTGCCAGTGGTCGGTAGTAGCGCTTACCACCGCGTCGATATCGTCGCGGGCGCAGAGTTCCCGGAAGTCGTTGTAAGCCACGCACGAGTTCGTGCCATACTTCCTGTCTATCCAGCTCTTGGCCCGATCGCGCTGCTGCTTCTTGACGTCGCAGGCGGCGAGCACTTGTGCGTCTTTGCGCCCCATGAAGATACGCAGCAGGCTCGAGCCCCTGCCGCCCACGCCGATGAAGCCCATCGTGACCCGCTCGCTCGGCGCCTCGGCGCCGAAGACCGATGACGGTACGATCGACGGGAGCCCAACGACCGCCCCGCCGATAGCTGCGGTCTTGAGGAAGCCTCGTCGCGTAACGTTCATTCGTTTTGACATATGTGTATCTCCTGAAAGGAAATCGATATCTCTTACGGGAACGGCGTACCAAAAGTATACGCGCCGCGGGCAGGCCCGATCAAGTGTATAACGCGCGAGCCGTCAGATGTCACAGATGGTTCACACCATTCGGCGCCGGTCCCCCACCGCCCGGACGCCAGGCGGATCGCACCAGAGGCGATCGTAGCCGCCTTATCGCCCGGGCAGTTAGATATTCATGCTCATATCCATACGTCTCTATCTCTCGTGCAATCCACCGCCGCCTGATGTCGCGCTGGCGAGAAGTGTGAACCTCCGCCGGGCCCGATATCCGCGCCCATCCGACCGGCCGCGCCGTCGTAACCGACTGCGCCGCATATCGTTACGCGAGTTTGAAATTATCGCTTGTCAATCGCGAGCCGTCGCGATATGTCACAGGCGATTAACATGTTATATTTCACGTAGTTATATTCGCCGCCCCTGCACCTCTCGCCCGCTTGCCGGGCGTTTGAAAGCTTCGCACATCCGCTCGCTGTCGCCGAAACCGCCTGCGATGTTGTCGGGATTTCACCTCCGCCGCCGCCTCAACAATGAGGAAAGGCCTGCGGCCATCAGGATCAGCGTCGCCGGCTCGGGGACCTCGGCAACGCGGAAGCCGCCTCCGCTGCTTTGGTCCGTCGGACCGCGGTCGTTCCGATCGTATGCGTGCAGGGTCAGCCCGCCGTTCTTGTACGACCCGCCGCGATAACCGCGATCCGACCCGACGAGCACCTCGTTCCACTCCCAGACATTGCCCCCCTGGTCGAACGTGCCGTAAGGGCCGTCAGAATAACGGAACTCACCCACGACCGTCCTGTACAGCGGGTAACCTATCGCCTGGCTGTAGTTCGCATTCTCGTCCCATGGAACGCCCAGGCGTATGTTGTGGCCCGGAACGGTGTCGCTTTGCGTCGGGTAATCCCAGTATCCCGCGTCGGTCCCCCCGCCCTTGTAGTAGGCGGACTTGTACCACTCATCTTCCGTCGGCAGGACCCACGTTGCTCCGGGTTGGCGGACCACGCCGGCGCCCAGCGACATGTCATACGCACCGTCCTCGGTAGTGCTGTCGTCCTGCACACCGCTGGGCTGTCCGTTGTGCAGCCAGTTAGCAAAACGCAGCGCATCGTACCACGAAACGTGATTCACAGGCCGGTCCGATCGGGTCTCCGAAACCGAGTAGCTGTAGCCACCCGACGAGCCGCTGCGACTGATCTTGCACCCGCCGGTCGTACCCGCCATATACGAGGCGTAAAGACCGTTGCTGTCGTCCCCGGCCACTGCGTTAAGGAACTCGGTATACTGCCCCGCCGTCACCTCGTACTTGCCAATGTTGTACTCGTAGGCCACCGCACCGTAGCCAGTCGTTCCATCATTCATAACCTCCGTGTCAGCGGTATTACCCGGATTGCCCACCGGGACGGTCTCGATGTTCACTTTGCCCCTCGCCGCCGAACACAAGCCCGCAACCACCACCGCCACGCATACAATCTGAATCGCCTTGTTCATCGCTCTCCCTTTCCCTGTTGAGGTTACCTGCAAGCCCCGCGTCTCCGCCACCTCAGCATTGCCAGACCACCCAATGTCAACAGCGACAGCGTGGCCGGTTCGGGCACTTGGGAGACGCGAAATCCGAAGCCGTAGTACTCGGACGACGGGCGGATACCATAGTAGCGGTACGACGCGCGCAGATAGCTGCGACCAAGCCCGCGGTCGTAGCAAGTGAATGACCCGCCCCGCAAGCCGCGATACGACCCGGCAACAATCGCCTCGTTCCACTCCCACACGTTGCCGCCCTGGTCGAACGTGCCGTACGGGCTGTCGGAGTTCTCGTGTTCGCCTACCTCGGTGCGGTAGTACGGGCCGCCGATCGTGTAGCCTTGGTCGTAGAACGTCGCATTGTTGCCCCTCAGGTTAGGAGCGTAGCTCGGTACTGACTCGTTGCTGGTCGGATAGTCGTAGTATCCGCCCGCACCGGCATTCAAGCCGAGATCATAGTACGCCGCCTTATACCACTCATTCTCGCTGGTCAGCATCACGTGGAACTCTCCCGCTGTGGCCCAGTCGCCGCGTTGGCTCGCATTCGGGATATCCACGGTCCAGGTCGGACCCGATCCGGTAATAGTGTAGCTGCCGGTTTCAGTGTCGCCACTTTCCTGGCCATTCGTGAGCCAGTTGGAAAACCGCAGTGCGTCGTACCAGGAAACGTAATTCACCGGGCGGTTCGACCAATTGGCTTCGGTACCGCTGGGGCGCCCGCTGAAGTCGTAAGTGTAGGCGCCGCTCGTACCGTGTTGCGTGATCTGGCAACCGCGTGAATTGCTGTCCATGTTGCTGTTGTACAGTCCGTAGGGGTCCCTGGCTGCAACGGCGTTAAGGAACTCGGTATACTGCCCGGCCGTCACCTCGTACTTGCCGATGTTGTAGGCGTAGTTAACGGCCCCGTAGCCGGTGTCGTCAACAGCGTTGCCCGGATTGCCCACGGGGACCGTTTCAATGTTGACGGCGACTGCAATGGAACCCAAGCCCGCAACCAGCGTCACCGCGAAAATGGTCTGAATTGCCCTTTTCATAGCTCTACCTTTTCTCAGTGGAGGTTAGTTTAGCCCCACGTTTCCGCCGCCTCAGCATCGCCAGAACGCCCAATGCCAGCAGCGACAGTGTGGTCGGTTCGGGGACTTGGACGACACGGAAACCGAAGTCGAAGCCCTCCCCGCTTTTCGGATCGTCGTAGTAGCGATATGACGCGCGCAGGTAGTTGGCCCTGACGCCGGAGCGGAACGACCCGCCCCGCAAGCCGCGACCCTCCCCCCCGATCACGGCCTCGTTCCACTCCGAGACGTTGCCGCCTTGGTCGAACGTACCGTACGGGCTGTCGGAGTTCTCCCATTCCCCGACCTCCGTGTGGTAGTACGGGCTGCCGATTCCAGTGGTTCCGCCACTACCGTCCCACGTCGTGCCATCACCGTCCCACGTTGCATAGTTGCCGGGGTCCGTCCCGCCTTCCGTAAACGGGTTACCAGTGCCGCTCAAGTTGCCACTGTTGTCTACGTAGCCTGGCTGTATGTCGCTGCTGGTGGGACAATCGAAATAATTGCCCGTCACGCCGTCGTTTTTATGGTGCGCAGCCTTGTACCACTCATCCTCGCTGGGGATCACCCACTTCCAATCCGGTTCGCGGCTGATCGTCAGCAGTTCCGCATCGCTCGTCGCACCGTCCATGAAATACGCACCGTCCTCAGTAAGTCCGGCGTCCTGCGCGGGGTCACCGGTCAACGTCCCCGTCGGCTGGCCGTTATGCAGCCAGTTGGCGAACCGGGCCGCGTCGCCCCAAGAGACTTCACTTACGGGGCGGTTCTCCCAGTTGGCAGCCGTTGACCCGGGGGCTTCAACGGTACCACCGCTGAAATCGTAGGTGTAACTCCCACTGTCGCCGTGCCGTGTGATCTGGCAGCCCCACTCATAGTTGTCCATGCTGCCGTTGTACAGCCCGTAGGGGTCGGTGCTGGCCACGGCGTTGAGAAACTCGGTGTACTGACCAGCCGTGACTTCGTACTTGCCGATGTTGTAGGCATAGTCCACCGCGCCGAACGTGCCTTGCAGTTGAACATCACCCGCGTTACCGACATTGCCCACGGGGACCGTCTCGATATCCACCGCCATCACAACCGAACTCAAGGCTGCAACCATCGCCACGCACACAATCAAAACTGCCCTGTCCATCTCACTCACCATTTCCCTTTCGCGGCTTTGCCGCATATTCCCAAACCACCAGCACGCGGACAAATCCGCCCGAGACGGACCTTCCGACATAGCGCGGCGGTGGCTTGATCCTGTAACCCAGAAGAGCACTACCCCTCGCAGACGGCTCAGTCTGCGTATAGAGCCTTCACGTCGTGGGAACTTGGCCGGTGTGGCCTTGAGGTGGTGCGAGTGAGCGAGAACGCCCGTGCCTCGTTTCGTCGAAAATAGCCCTGCCGCTCCCGAAAACCTTAGCAGACTAGAGCAATGAGTAGTATATCACGAGACACCGATTTCACCAAGCGAAAAATCGAGACATCTCGCTCCTGACGGCGAAGGCGTCAGCCTCGCCATCCGCCTCTTGCCGTTGTTCTCTGTCGGAAATCCGCCGGCGGCGGGCTTACTGATTACTTACCGTACCCTTTCTCTTTCGAGGTTACTTGCAAGCCCTGCGTTTTCGCCGCCGAAGCAAGCGTCTTCGCCCGGGGCTTCGTCGTCTCAAGACCGCCAGTCCGCTCAACGTCAAGAGTGAGAGTGTTGCGGGTTCGGGGACGGCGTTGAAGTTGTCCATCTTCACTTCGTCACTCTGGGTGACCGTGACGGAGGAGTCGCCTACGGCCTCCAGGAAAGCGCCAATGCACACTCCAAAGTCGGAATTCGCGACCATATCCCAGTCTGTCTCACCGCTGGACAGATTTGCGCTGTCCAGGGTAGTCCAACCAAAACCGTTGGCCCCGCCATCGGAATCATATTGCATATACAGCGTCGTATCACTTGCATCCCAACGCAATCGCATCGCCGCGTGGGTCGATGATGTGGCTGCGAATGTAGGACCAGAAACGGTACGCTCGTTGGCTTTTACCTCTGCGATAAGATCCCGACCCGAGCCGTAGCCTCCGCCGTACTCGGCGTACAGGAAGTAAACAAACGCGTAGTCTTCCGGGTCGGCCAAGTTGACGACCTCCAGAGAAAGCCCCACTCCGTGACCCGCGCCCAGTGCGATGTTTGGTATATTGACCTCAACGTGAACGGACCAGTCCTCCCCATAACTCCCGGTGTTCTTGATCCAGGGTCGCAAATAGTCGCACTCATAATAAACCTCGGCGGTTCCGGTTAAATACACGGCCTGATTTGTTTCGGTCAGAGTTACTCCTATATTCTCCTCGACTACATCATCGCCCCAGAGGCTGGTATCCTTGCTGTTGTCGTTGAAGTCGTCGACGCCGGCGAGATTGGCCTGTGCCAAAGGACATGTCACCAGCACAGTCACGACAGACAAGACCATCAACGTAACTTTCATAATATTACCCTTTCAATGTTGAGGTTACCTGCAAGCCCCGCGTTTCCGTCGCCGAATTAGTGCCAACCCGCCCATCGCCAGCAGCGACAGCGTTGCCGGTTCGGGAACTGCGGTCACAGTCAGTACTGTATATCCGTCCAGGTCGCCTTCTGTCAGGTAAACAAGCGTGTAGTCTTCGCCGGGCGCCGCGCTGGTGATAGGAGCCCAGTCGGAGACCGAATCGTCCCAGTAGCGGATGTCGTCAGTACCTTCGATCAACGCCAGAAAACTCCCCAGGGAGTCATCGGCGTCACCGAACAACGCAAGCATGCCCCCACTGGCCATATTGATGAAAGAATCCCCAGTACCATAGCGATCGATGGTCAGTACACCACCGACACTCACCAGACCGCCGTCAGTGATGTCGAGTACGCCGGGGCTGATTTCACCAACCTTAAGGCCGCTGGAATTGGTCCAAGTCGATCCGGATCCGCTTACAGTCACCGCGCCTGAAGAATAGCCAAAAGTGCCAACAGACCCCTCCTCACTGCGGACGACCCCACCGTTAGTAATATTCAATCTGCCGCGCCCTTGCCCGCCGACGAGAATGTACGAGGAATTTGTCCAGATTGATCCGCTGCCGCTGACTGTTACCGCGCCGCTGGAACCCGTGCCGCTAGCGATGCGGGCAGACCGGCTGTTGACAGATCCGCCATCTCCAATCTCCAGGATACCTTCACCCAGATACCCGACGTAAAGCCCGTTGGAAACGGTCCAATTCGACCCGGAGCCGCTGACCGTCACCGCACCGGTGGAACCGGAATACCAGCCGATGTAGCCATACCCACTACCCACCGCTCCGCCACCGGCAATATCCAGCGTCCCGTCGCCCCGATAGCCTATTACCGCAACGGCTGAACTGGTCCATGAAGAACCGCTTCCGTTGATCGTCGCGGCGCCCGTGGAGCCGGAATGGTAACCCAGGACACCATAGGTCGACTGCACGGTCACACCCCCGGAAATCCGCATCGCACCACTACCGCTGTACCCGGCTCCCATGGAGGCTGAACCATCGGCGTCCAGGTTAATGGTGATGTTCCGCCCGGGACCGTTCAGCGTCAGAGTCTGCACCGGACCGCGGGAACTGTCGAAAACCAGGTCCAGGTCAGTCAACAGGCCCGTGGTGTTGACGACGCCCGTACCGGTAAGATTATCCGAGGCGCCCACGAACCCGCCGGTCGTAAGTGTGCCGCTATCGAAGTGGATCTCGCCTGAGGACCCGTCGTTGACCGCCATCTGAGTTTCGTACGTAACCTCCACCAGACCACCGTCAACGATATTCAGCCTGCCGTCACCGCTATAACCTACATGGAAGTCTTCTCCGGAGTTCCTCCAGACCGATCCGGCGCCGCTTACCGTCGCCACACCGGAAGAGCCCAAGTGTTGGCCAAGACTGCCCGCAGCCGACCGTACCGAAACACCGTCTGAGATGTGCATCGAACCCGACCCGCTGTAACCGGCGCCCAGAGGACCGGAACCATCCGCATTGAGATTCACGGTAATGTTCCGCCCGGGACCATTGAGGACCAGAGTTTGTGTCGGGCCGCGCGCAGCGTCGAATACCAGATCCAGATCACTCACCAAACCGGTGGTGTCGATCGTGCCCGTACCGCTCATATCGTCCGGCGAGACCCAGAGACCGCCAGTTATAAGCGCGCCATTGTCGAAACCCAGCGAACCGGACGATCCCGGCTCCACCGCCACGCGGGTCTCTTCGCTGACCATCACGAGACCGCCGTCGGCAATATTCAGGATCCCGTCGCCCCGGCTACCGATAAGGAGCCTCTTTGAATTGTTCAAAGTTGATCCGATGCCGCTGATCGTCACCTCACCTGTCGAACCGCCGGAATTGCCAATGATGCCCAATGGAACGTTGACGATCCCGCCATCGGTAACTTCCAGGACGCCGCTTCCAGCAGTGCCAATGGACATGCTTCCCAAACTTGTCCATGTCGCACCCAAGCCGCTTACCGTCACCACACCTGCGGAACCAGATTCATGACCGACTTGGACATACCTATTGCTGACGGTCCCGCCGGCGTCGATATCCAACGTCCCGTTGCCCCGGACGCCGACTCCAAGCCCTCTGGAAGTAGTCCAGGTCGCCCCCGCGCCAGCGACCGTGACCAAACCGACCGAGCCGGATTTCCAGCCTATATCGCAACGGTCACTGCTGACAGTTCCCCCTTCCCATATACTCAACGTTCCCGAACCGTACTCACCGAGCCACACGGTTCCGGAATTAGTCCAGGTCGCCCCCGCGCCACTGATCGTGACCAAACCGATCGAGCCGGATTCCCTGCCTATATACGCGGACTCAGTACTGGCAGTTCCGCCATCCCTTATGGTCAATGACCCCGAACCGGACACACCGACCATAAAAGAGTAGGGGGTCGCGTCGCTATCACCATCAACGGTAACGCTGCCGAACCCGGTTTGGCCGATTTTGACATAGGTCATGGGATTCCACCAGAGTGGGTTAGATGGGTCTACGTCACCGCTAACGTAAATGTCCGCGTGTGCTGTCGACGCGAACATGCCAACGGACATCACAAGGGCAACTACTGCGTTCTTCATCTCACTGGCCCTTTTTCACTCGCGGCCTGGCCGCGTCTTTCCGGACCACCGGCAGGACTGTCGATCCGCTTAAAGCGGACCGTCCGGCGCACCGCGCATGTGGTCTGATCCTGTAACCCAGAAGAGCACTACCCCTCGCAGACGGCTCAGTCTGCGTATAGAGCCTTCACGTCGTGGGAACTTGGCCGGTGTGGCCTTGAGGTGGTGCGAGTGAGCGAGAACGCCCGTGCCTCGTTTCGTCGAAAATAGCCCTGCCGCTCCCGAAAACCTTAGCAGACTAGAGCAATGAGTAGTATATCACGAGACACCGATTTCACCAAGGACAAAATGTTTTTCGGCATGGCAGTTGGGAGTTGGCAGTGGGCAGTTGGCAACGACTTAACGGCGATAGGCGACGGCGTCCCGACTTCGTCAGGAACAGACCGACATACTGTCGGCCGCTAACCGGGGGGTCCGGGCTGGGGGTGAGCGTGTGTGACTAGTTTTCCTGGCATTGCTATCTTCTTATGCACTCGGAGGTTACGAGCGTTCTTCCTTGAACAGGTGAGCAGTAGACCGCGGGAGAATGATCAGTTTGTCGAGCAGGTCAGGAATTCAGGTTTTGACGTTGTCGTTTCACCTGTCACCTGTTTCCCGATGTACATCGGGATTCTCCTGCTCTGTGTGTGAAAAGACTTCCGCCAGGAAATCCAGTCACACACGGGCGAGCTACTTGTTCGGTTTCTTTTTGCGTTTTTTGCGTTTCCTGCCCCAGGGTTCTACCAGGGCTCGTTTGGCCCATGCCTTGTAGAGGGCGATCATTTCGCGGAGTTTTTCGGGCATTTTCGTCGACAGGTCATTCAGTTCCGTGCGGTCGGCGAGCATGTCGTAGAGTTCCCACTTACCGCCGTGGATCGCGACGATCTTCCACTTGCCCAACCGCACCGCGCGATTGCCCTCGTGCTCGAAGTAGATCGCACCATCGCGATCGAACGCCTTGCCCTGCAGAAGCGGGTGGAGGCTCCTGCCCTCGGCGGGGATGATCTTGCTCCCCTTGAACGTCTTGGGGTACGCGGCGCCGGAGATGTCGGCGCAGGTGGCCATCACGTCGATCAGGTGGCTCGGCTCGGTTATCAGCTTGCCGCGGAGGTCGGCGGCGATCCCCGCCGGCCAGTGGGCGACCAGCGGCGTGCCCGCCCCGCCCTCGTGGACCCAGTGCTTGTAGCGGCGAAACGGCGTGTTGGACGCGTTGGCCCAGCAGGCTCCGTACAGGGAAAACGACTCCGCCGTCCCGCAGACGCCCTTGCCGTTATCGCGCCCCAGATTGCCCCCCTCGGCGCACCCGCCGTTATCCTGCAGGAAGAGTATCAGCGTGTTGTCGTAGATGCGCAGGGCTTTGAGCTTCTCGACGATCTTGCCGACGTTCTGATCGACGCTGTCGATCATGGCCGCGTAGGTCGCCATGCGAAGGTCCTGGTTGTCCTTCTGCTCGTCGGTCAGAGAATCCCAGGCGGGTATCCCCTTCCCGCGCGGCGAGAGTGGCCAGTTCTTGTCGATCATTCCCAGTTTGATCAGTTTGGCGTGACGGCGTTTGCGTATTTCGTCCCATCCGACCTTGTACCGGCCTCGGTACTTGGCGATATCGTTGGGCTTGGCTTTCAGGGGCCAGTGCGGCGCGTTGAACGCGAGGTACCAGAAGAACGGTTTGCCCTGTCCGGCGGCGTCTTTCATAAGCGACAGGCCCTGGTCCGTCCAGGCGTCGGTGGCGTACCAGCCCCTGGGCGGATCGTTCTTGTTATCGTATATGACTTTCTCGTCGCGAACGACCTGGCGCATGCCCCTGGACATCGATGTTCGGAAGTAGAACCCCCCACCCTGGGGGCAACTGTAGCAATGCTCGAATCCGCGTCCCAGCGGTCGCCACGCCTGCTCCTTGGCCCCGACGTGCCACTTGCCCGTGGTGAAGGTGTAATACCCCGCGGGGTTCAGCACCTCGGCGATCGTCACGCACCGCTCGGTGAGCCGTCCGCGATAGCCCGGATGCTTCGGCCCGCGATCGCCGGTCATGTGCCCGACTCCCGCCTGGTGGGGATACAGGCCGGTAAGCAGGCTCGCGCGGGTCGGGCAGCATCGCCCGGTATTGTAAAACTGCGTGAACCGCACCCCCCCGCCCGCCAGAGCGTCGAGATTCGGAGTGCCAATCTCGCTACCGTAGCAACCGAGATCCGAAAAGCCCATATCGTCGGTCATTATCAGGACGATGTTCGGTTTGCCCTTACCCGTCGGGGCAGCGGCAGCGAATCTCGCAGACGCAATCGTCGCGGCGCCCAGACCCATCGCTGCCAGAAAATCTCGCCGACCAAGAATAGCGTTGTCCATCGTTATCAGCCTTATTTGATCTTCGGGCGGTAGTTCAGTGAGTCCCAGTACTTACGATCCATCTTGTATACGTCGATCGTGTCTTTCGACAGATCGAACGCCTTGTCGAGCAGCCCGTAACGCTTCATCTCGCGGATGTATTCGGGGCGAGGCCTGAAACCGGGCTTGTCGAAACGCGTGATCTTGTCGATGAAGGCCTTGGCTTCCCTGATCGCCGTCAAGAGCGTCTGGTAGTCGGGGTCCTTAGTGCTCTTGAATACGACCGGGCAAGCCGGCGGGGCCTTTGCGTTGGGTGCATACACGCCGGCTGCCCGCCCCAGCGGGGCCAGCAGCAATAGCGATTTTTCCGGGCGCGACAGGTTGTACAGGATGTGGCGGTTGAAACGCAGGATCGGGAAATCGCCCTTCCGGATCAACTCGCGCCGCTCGGTCCATCCGACCATCCGCTTATTGTCTGAAGGCGAATCGGGCAGGGACTTTTGCCCTTTGTGGCAGGAGGCGCATCGGCGTTTGACTACCGCACGGGCGGCGGTTGTCGAGGCCCACTTGTAATCCTGGCGGGTCAGGCGTCCGTTCGAGGTGGAATAATGACCCAGCATGCCCGCACCAAGGGCGGCGTACGTTCCGGGGTAAGCGGCGCCGGTGTCGATCCAGAGGCGGATCATCGTCTTCTCGTGTGCCGAGAGTTTGGCCTTGTAGTGGGCCCCGTCGAGGCGTTTCATTATCGGGCTTGCCGGCGAGCCTAGAGTGCGCGGCGGGTAATTGCTCTTGCGCAGATTCCGCCCGTCTGAAAACTCCTTGAGTACCGTCAGCATGTAGTAGCTGTGCGAATACATCGGCCCGCGATCGCCGGTGAGTATCACGCCGCCGGCGCGCGGTCCGCCTTTGGGCGTCTTGTCGTAATCGTGACAGGGGAGGCAGTGTTGGTCGAGAATCGGCTGGATGTCGCGCGGGAAGTCGAACAGGTCGGGCACGCCGGCAATCGGTTTGACCTTACTGGGTCCGCGGCGCCGCGCGGACGGTATGCGGGATGTCGTGGGCGGTCGCCCTCGCTCTTCGTGACAACCGATACAACTGAGCTTCTCGCCCGGCTGGAGGGTCATGAAACTCTGCATGCGTTTTACGGCCATACCGTTCTTGTCGAGCGCCACGAAAAACAGCGGTCGCATCGCGGGCAGTTCCATGTACGCAGAACCGTCGGGCTCGACGGGCACGGTCCCGAGAATCCGCTCGAGCAGGAACGATCCGCCGTAGGTCAGCGGCTCCATACCGCTGAACATGTTGTACGGTTTGGAGAGTATTTCCAGCACGAGCAGATCGGTGATCTCGCCCGGTTTGACGCCCTTCATGTTGCGTCCGATGTTTACGTTTTCGAGCATAACCAGCCCGGTCGGCTGGGCGAGGTCCACGCGGCTGGGTATTACCCGCTCGCGTTTTCTCGGGCGCAGCGGGCGCGGTTCGTGGACGCCCATGCGTCCTATTCGCCACTCTTTTGGAAGTTCGAACAGCGTGGAGGTCCGCCCGCCGGATTCCAGCAGCGTAACGCGGGCCCCGTCGGCTACCAGGAACTGATCTTTGCTCAGCGGGTAAGGGTCGCGGTAGTGTCTTCGCCCGCCGACGGGACGGGCCATCTCTTTGGCGTCAGGGCCCTTTCGCGAATCGACGACGGTAATGACCCCCGCGTGTTCGTTCCGCCCGTGCCCGGGAGAAAACGAGGCGACCACCTTCGACGTACCGGGGATCGGCTTGGCGTCGATCATCACGATGTTGGGGTGCATGTTCCCGTAGTAGATCATCTGCCCGGTCCCGTCGGGGTTCATCGTCCAGAGATGGTGATACCCGATCTGGGATCGGTCGACGTATTCCCACCGCTGGTAGAGGACCCGCCCGTCGGGCAGGACCCAGGGCGTGTTCTCCTGTTCGGTATTGGGCGAGAGTTGGCGGATGTTCTTCCCATCTCCGTCGCAGCGGTACAGCACCGCAACTTGCGTGACGTAGCACGGAACCCAGCGATTGCAGCGGCTGGAGCAGAACACGATACCGCCGTCGGGCAGGTACGTCGGTTCGAAGTCGTCAAACGGGCCGGTGGTGATCGCTTTGAGCCCGGTCCCATCGATATTGATCTCGTACAGGCGGTAATAGGGCTGACCGCCCTTGCGATAGGAAAACAGTATCTTCTTACCGTCGTAATGCATCTGCGGGTCGCGCACCCCGCCTTTGGGATCGTTGATGAGATTGGTGACCTTGCCGGTGGCCAGGTTCAAGCGCACCAACCGCCCGCCGTCGTGGTAATACAGGCGTAACTTCGGCGTGACCACGTTGTAACCAAAATTCGCGTACCAGTGTCCGTCACGATCGGACTGGCGCACTGCGAAGATGATTTCCTTGCATCCGAGGCTCGCGAGGTCGGCTTTCTTGAGCGGCGCCGGAGAGCGAACCGGAACGCGACGTACCTGCGCGGTAAGTTTCAGGCAGTGCTTTCCGATGCGATCGGCGGACTTCTTGTATAATGACGCCACATCCGAGTCGCTCAGAGCCGTCGCGTAGACGCCCACCTCGTCGATCATACCGCTAAACGCCTTGCTCCCGTCGAGGCTCCGTCCGATGTAGAATTTCCCGCCCCGTTTGGTATCGGGCCTGCCCTTGCTCTTACCGGCCATTCGCCCGTTGAAGTAGAGTCGCATCTCGCCGCGCCCGTCGTAGACGCCCACCACATGATGCCATTTCCCCGCCTTGATCCCGCCGACTTTCACAGCCAGATCGGGACCGCCCCAGTGGAAGAAGGAGATCGTGTCGCCCTTGGGCAACCACAGCCCGCGCGCCTTGCCCCGTATTGTCGCACCGTAGCAGAAAAGTACCTGCGTATCGGCCCGGGCGGCGGGATTGAACCAGAGGCTGACCGACGCGGGGTTGTCCGCGCCGGCAGGCAGAGCGGCATCCGAACCGCTGACAACGGTTTTTCCGCCGGCATCGAACGGCCAGTATCCCACCGACCCTTTCGGAGCCGCCGAAACCGTACCTGCCAGCAGCAACCACACGATACTCCCGGAAAGGTATTTCATATTCTCATGATACCCGCCTGCCTGCCGGCCCTTCAAGCGCGGAGTTCGCACTTGACGCGGCGGGGTTTTTACAATATCCTGCTCACTCGCCGCCTGAGTCGGCGGCGAGACGGGCCCTTAGCTCAGTTGGTCAGAGCAGGAAGCTCATAATTTCTTGGTCGGGGGTTCGAGTCCCTCAAGGCCCACCATTCTTTAGAATCGAACACTATTTAAATTGAGGAACAGCAATGAGTGAAGATCACAAGCCCGAA
>CAZSLS010000077.1:25998-26435 GCA_964607575.1 uncultured Planctomycetaceae bacterium
GACGACTCCTACAGGGCCCACTAATTGAGGCTCCCCACACTCGTTGGGAGCCTTTTTTATAGGGTTTTCGCCCCTTTGCGTATTTGAGTGCAACCCAATACCCCTTTCTGCAGCATCGTACTGCACCGGAAAATGCACCGCTTTTTTGAAGTGGTCTTCTGTCACCTGCAAGTAGTGCTCGTTGGCGACTCGAAGGCTATTACCGATCCATTTGCATGCGACGTGCGCCGGATACGTTTCGGCCAGTTCGGTTTCCCGAGTAGCCCGACAGTTCTGAAATATTTTCGCCCAAGGCGTCAGACCTGCCTGCTTGATAACATCGAGAATAGTCTTGCGGTACATTTGGCTTGCGTTGACGTACTGCGGGCAACAGTAGACCTCTCCCGGTTCGGCCTGCTCGAAAGCATCCTGCAAGTACGGATACAACTCCGGGAAGA
>CAZSLS010000078.1:0-26299 GCA_964607575.1 uncultured Planctomycetaceae bacterium
TGGCACATCGAGTAGCTCTTGCCCCGCGTCGAGGTGAACGTTATGCGACCGTCGGGCAGGTAGACCGGGTGGACGTCGTGGAAACGCCCGGTAGTTATCTGCCTCAGACCACTCCCGTCGACGTTGATCTCGAATATGTGGAACGAATCGGGATTGCCCCGGTATCCGAGTTTTTTTCCCTTGTCCGCGTCGGTCTTGTTTACCCGCATCCACGAGAACAGCAGCTTCTTCGCGTCGTAGGACGGGCTCATGTCGTATATCACCCCTTCGTCGCGGCGGAAGATCTCCTTTTGCCCTTTGGCGGGATTGGCTGGGTCGTAGATGTATATCCCGCCTCCGGCCCGGTAGACCCGCCAGCAGTAGATCGTTCCCACGCCGAACGGTTTACCGAGGTGGTGGCGTTTGACGAATGCAATCGGACCGCAGCGTTTGACCGCCGCCGCCGCGTCGAAGTCCGGAGCGTTCTTCTCCGTTCCGTCGCGGCGTGCCGGCTTGCGAACCGGCGCTCGCTTGACTGCGACAGGCTTGGCCTTGCCGACGGGCCGGCCCGGGAGTTTCACCAGCGACACGTCGTCATACCACGCCTGGCCGGTGGATCGACCCCACCCGCCAAAGAGGCAGTTGACCTGGACCTTGGTCTGGTCGTTCGTTCTGAACACCCTCGAAACTCGCGTCCAACCCGTCGTGCCCGTCACCGCCGGAGTCTCGGAGCCTTTCAGGGCCTGGACGTTGAACATCGCGCCCTTGGCGCCGCGGATATTGCTGGTTTTGATCCATCCGGACAGTTCATAGCGCGTATTGGGCTCGAGCTTCACTATCGCGATCCACGCCGCGTCGGCGCCCTTGTCCGACCGGATCGAGACGCACTGCTTGCCTGTCCTGCCGGACGCCTCGACCTGCAACGATACGCGGTCTTTCCCGTTCCAGGCCTGTGTTCCCCAGCCGTGGGCGCCGTTGGCGGTTTTGTCCTCGAAGGAGGCGTTCAGCAGGAGGTTTGCAGCCTTTTCGGCGCCCTTGGCAGGCGCCGCCTGAGATGAGATGAGTATCGCAAGAGCGATCACCGCCGTAGTCAGGCCCTTACGTGTGTGCATGCGCATATCCATACGGAAGTACTCCTCTCGCTGTCGATACCGCTACTACCGAATAACGTCCTTCGGCGGGCGGTATTACGATGATTCGCCAAAGCCGGAACGCTCTATAATACCATATTCCCGCCGCTGCAAGAACCGGATTTGAGATACGCTTGACTCCGCCGGGCCTCAGGCGGGATACTTCCCCGGCGAGTCGATATATAAAGTGATACGAAGGGCAGGTGTGCAAATGAGAGTCTTGCAGCGTTCATTGATCGTAGTTGTCGTCGCGGGCGCGTTTGCAGGTTTACGGACGCTTTCGGCGGCCGACAAAGCTCCGCCCAAACCCGGAAAGAATATGATCGAAAACGCCCGGGCGTTCCGCAATGAACTTCTGGCCGATCCGCACCGGCCCGGATATCACTTCGTCGTCCCCGAGAGCCTGAGCGCACCGCTCGACCCCAACGGTGCGATCTACTGGAAAGGTCGCTACCACCTCTTCTATCTATACGGACGCGGCGGGCGCATCTGGGCGCACGTGTCGAGCCGCGACCTCTTCCACTGGCGCCAGCATCCCCACGCGCTGGTTCCGACCGAACGCTACGAGGGCGGGTCGTGTTGGAGCGGCGACTCGTTCGTCGCCGGCGACAAGGCGGCGATTCTCTACTGGGGCAAGGGGGGCGTGACCTGTCTGGCCACCAGCGCCGACGACGACCTGACGACGTGGAAGAAGTACGCAAAGAATCCCGTGATCCCCGGCCGACCGCCCAAGGGCGCCCGCCCGGAAGATCGCGGCGTCTGGGAGTGGAGTCCGGGCGGTAAGTGGTACGGCGACAAGGCCCCATGCGCCTGGAAAGAGGGCGATACGTGGTACTGCATCCGCGGCGGTAAACTGCCCGGCAAGGGCGACACGGTATTCCTCTTCAAATCGCCCGATCTGGTGAACTGGAAGTACCTCCATCCGTTCTACGAACCGAAACGCAAGTGGACGTTCCCCGACGACGACAACGCATGCCCCGATTTCTTCAAGATCGGCGACAAGCACATGCTCCTCTTTATCAGCCACCGTCGCGGTTGCCAGTATTATCTGGGGCGCTACGAGAAGGAACGCTTCATTCCCGAGATTCACGGTAAGATGAGCTGGGTGGACAACGAGTTCTTCGCGCCCGACAGCCTGCTCGACGACAAGGGCAGGCGGATCATGTGGGCATGGATCTTCGATCGGCGGGCGAGACCTGCGCGCGGCGCAAGCGGATGGTCGGGCACGATGAGCCTCCCGCGCGTGCTGACGTTGGGCAAGGATGGCAAGCTGCTGATGAACCCGCCGAAGGAAATCGAGAAGTTGCGATACAACCCGATCGCGAGGACCAAACTCACCGTCAAGACCGACTCGGAACTCAAACTGAAGGGCATCAGCGGTAAGAGCATCGAATTGGTCCTGGAGATCGCCCCGGGCAAGGGCGCAGCGCAGTTCGGCGTGAAGGTCTGCTGTTCGGCTGACGGTAAGGAGCAGACGCTGGTGTACTACGATGCGGCCGAGAAGAAGCTGAAGGTGGACACCACCAAATCCGGTCCGCAAGGCGCCAGGAAGATCGAGGCGGGCCCGCTGGAACTCAAGGCCGGCGAGTCGCTGAAATTCCGCGTGTTCGTGGACAAATCGGTCGTCGAAGTATTTGCCAACAACGGTCGCCAGGCCGTCACGCGGCGGATTTATCCGTCTCCCGACAACGCCGCCTCCGTCGCACTGTTCTCCAAAGGCGGACCTGCCACCGCGACGTCAGTCAAAGCATGGGACATCATGCCTTCCAACCCGTACTAACGATGAAAAAGGAAATACGATGAAGACTCGAATCACCTGCATAATCGCGTTGCTTCTCTCGATCGGTTCGCTGGCTGCCAAATCGCCGGCCCAGAGCGCCAAACAGATGATCGCCGACACTCGCGCCATGCGAGAAAAGCTCCTTTCCGACCCGCACCGTCCGGGCTACCACTTCGTCAGCCCCGAAGGTCGCTGCGGACCGTTCGACCCCAACGCCGCGATATTCTGGAAAGGGCGATATCACCTGATGTACATCATCCAGACCGCCAAGGGACACTCCTGGGGGCATGTCTCCAGCAGCGACCTGGTCCACTGGCGACAGCACAAACCATCGCTCGAGCCCGACCAGGGCGACAAGGGCATCTTCAGCGGCGGGATATTTCTCGACAAGAAGGGCGTGCCCACCATTACCTACTGGGGTCTGGGCCATCGCAAGTCGCGAGGCATATGCCTGGCCACCAGCACCGACAAGAACCTCGACAACTGGACCAAGAACCCCAATAACCCCGTTATCCCATCTACGGGATTTGGATATGCGGCGCATAACGTCGGTAAGGCAGGCGAGTCGATCTACGGGACGGCAGATCCGTCGGCGATCTGGATCAAGGGCGGGAAGTATTACGTGCTGACGGGCAACCTCCTGGTCCTCAACGAGTTCGGCAGGAAACGCAAGCAGGCAAAGCACCTCGGCGATACGTTGTACCTCCTTAGTTCCGACGACATGATTACGTGGAAGTACATGCACCAGTTCTACAAGTCCGACCGCAAGTGGACCCGCGCCGACGAAGACAACATGTGTCCCGAGTTCTTCCCCCTGCCTTCCAGCCCCGAAGGCGGACCCGACAGCGGGCGCCACATGATCCTCTGTATCAGCCATAACCTCGGATGCCGCTACTACATCGGAAAGTACAAGAACGACCGCTTCATCCCTGAACTCCACGAGCGGATGACCTGGGTCGACCAGAGATTATTCGCACCGGAAACCTTCGCCGACGCCAAAGGGCGGCGGATCATGTGGGCATGGCTCTTCGAGGGTCGCAGCCACAAGACCAGAGACAAGTACGGCTGGTCCGGCACGATGAGCCTGCCACGCGTGTTGTGGCTCGGCAAGGACAATACGCTGAGGATGAGGCCCGCGAAAGAACTGGCGAGCTTGCGATACAATGCGAAGAAACTCGCGGACCAAACCGTCAAAGCCGACACCGAAATCCCCCTCAAGGGCATCTCGGGAAACAGTTTCGAGATATCGCTGACGATGTCCGGCGGGGCAAAGCAGTTCGGCGTGAAGGTATGCTGCTCGCCCGACGGTAAGGAGCAGACGCTTATCTACTACGACGCAGCCGACAAGAAGCTCAAGGTCGATACGCGAAAATCGTCGCTCGGCGAAGTCGCGAAGATAAAGAACATCGAAGCCGCTCCCTTTGAACTGAAAGCCGGCGAACCGCTGAAGCTTCGCATTTTCGTGGACAAAGCGGTAGTGGAAGTCTTCGCCAACGACCGCCAGGCCATAGCGCGAGCCATTTACCCATCCGACAAGAAGAGCACAGCGGTAAAACTCTTCGCAAAAGGCGGTCCGATCAAAGCATCAAACATACAAGCATGGGACATGATGCCCTCGAATCCGCATTGAGCGATTATTTCTCTTTACCGGCGATCTTCCTGTCCAGCAGGAATTTCCAGCCCCACTGTCCGTCCCACGTGCGGGTCACGGTTTTGTCAGGGTTGCGGATTTTCTTGACGTTCTTCTTGCAGCGATAGACCGCCCGGAGCCTGTCACCTTCGATTTGGATAACGAAGAATCCGGACGTCGTGTGTCCGTCGTTGATGCACGTCCACTTCTTTGTCTCGCCCTCGGGCGCCCAATACCGAAATCCCGTGCCCGTGTGTCCGTAGAGGTACAGGACGATGTTGTATTGTTTGGCTGCGTCGTATACGGCCTTCCAGTCATCTTTGTGCCACCAGTTGCTGTCGAAGCCGGCGTGGCTCATCAGCACCACCGGGCGTCTGCTGTCGCCGACGCGTTTGGCGAGATCCTTCTTGAGGAAGTTCAACGCCCCTTGCGGATCGTGCCACACCGGGTTGTAGCGGACCTTGGCGTGCTGGCGGTCGGCGGGGTAGAAGCCCAGGCTGACTAAGTGTACGTCGTCGAAATCCCATGAGTAGTGCAGACCGTTATCCGACAGGTTCGCCAGCCAACCGTTCTTCTTGCGGATGGCGTTTCGCTTCTTCAACTCAGCCTGGAAGCTGAGCTTGCTTTTCTTGTTCTTTCCGATCGGCGGACCGTCGTGGTTGCCCCACGTTTCGTACACGCGGAACTTCAACAAACCGTCCGTTCCGTCCAAACCGAAATGGGCGATGAACGCTTTGAACTGCTCGGCCGTGTAATCATTGTCGCCGACGACCTTGTCGCCATCGTCGATACAGTCGCCCAGCATCACCACGCCGCGGGGGGCGTCGATCTTCTCGCCGCCGAGTTTCTCGGGCCATCGTTGGCCTGCGATACGGTTAATCTCTTCGATCGTATCGCGGTTGTACTTATTCCAGCCGGCCGACTCGAACGCCTTGAAGTGGCTGTCGGAGGTGGAGATGAACGTGACGTTGCGCCCCTTGGGCGCCGCGGGCGTCACGTTCGTCGACTCGACGCAGGAACACGACAAGCACACCGCCAGCGCTAGTGTCAGCAGTTTCTTCACGAGGGTTCTCCGTTTGGTTCCGCAGACAGCGTAACCGATTATACGAACCCGAGCAAAGTCTGCTTGAAATCCGGGACCCGCAGATCCAACTTGCTCAACGCACTGCATCGGATACAATCACTGTGAAAGCCCAGCCAACACTGGTTCCGCACGACATTGCGTCAGTGCGTCAGAGGAATAACTATGCGGAGAATTCTAGCGGCGTGGTTCTTGCTTGCGGTTGCTGCGGTTGCTGCGGCGCCGGCCGGTCAGATCAGCGTAATTCCCCAACCGGCGTCAATGACGCCGGGTGAGGGGGAGTTTGTCCTTATGGCGTCGACGCGGATCGTCGCCGCGAGCGCATTGTCCGAGCCGCCGGTCAAACAGTTGGCGGGTTATCTGGCTCCGTCGACGGGCTATAAGCTGGTCGTCTCACGAGGCGATGCGGTTGACGGTGCGATCTGGATCGATGCGGCCTGCGAGGACAAGTCCGTGGCGAAACTCGGTAAGGAAGGCTACGCTCTGAGCGTCACGCCGAAGCGGATCACAGTACGCTCGTCCGGGGCGGACGGAGCCTTTTACGGTGTCCAGACTCTTCGCCAGCTCCTGCCGCCGGGCGTGTTTTCTTCGAAGAAAGTCGCCGGCGTGCGGTGGGCGGTTCCTTGCGTCACCATCTCCGATTCGCCTCGTTTCGGTTGGCGTGGAATGATGCTCGATTCGTCGCGCCACTTCCAGAACGTTGATACGATCAAGCGGTTTATCGACAATCTCGCAACCCACAAGCTTAACGTGTTCCACTGGCACCTCGTTGACTCCCACGGTTGGCGGATCGAGATCAAGAAATACCCGCGGTTGACTGCGGTGGGAGGTTTCCGCCGCCAGCCGCCTATCGGACGCTACGGCGGGTTTTACACGCAGGCGGAAATCCGCGACATCGTCAAATACGCTTCTGAGCGGTTCGTCACGATCGTCCCCGAGATCGAGATGCCCGGTCACAGCAAAGCCGCCACCGCGGCTTATCCGCACCTCGCTTGCGGGGGCGATGGCAGGGAAGTCGCGTGGTTCTACGGTTATCCGTGCCCGGGCAAGAGTTTCCCCAAGATACCCGGCAGCGACGTTTTCTGCGCGGGCAAAGAGACGACATTCGAATTTCTCCAGGATGTGCTGGGCGAGGTTTTCGAGTTGTTTCCGAGCAAGTTCATTCACGTCGGCGGCGATGAGGTTCGCAAGAGTCACTGGAAGGCGTGCAAGGACTGTCAGAAGCGCGTCGAGACGCTCGCCCTGAAGAAGAACGGTCTGCAGAGTTACTTCATGAAGCGGATGGAAAAATTCATTAACGCCAGGGGACGGCGGATGATCGGTTGGGACGAGATCCTTCATGGCGGTCTGGCGCCGAACGCTACGGTGATGAGTTGGCGTGGCGAAAAGGGTGGTGTCAAGGCCGCCAGGATGGGACACGACGCGGTAATGTCACCGCAAAAACCGCTCTATTTCGATCACGGTCAGTCCACTGGCGGCGGCGGGCATCCCAAGCACTGGCCCGGGCGAGAAACGCTCGAAGAAGTCTACAAGTACGATCCAATTCCCGCCGAACTGACCGCAGGGCAGGCCAAACACATACTCGGCTGTCAGGCGAATGTCTGGAGCGCCTTCATCCACAGCGACGAGGTTCTCGACTGCATGACCTGGCCGCGAGGGTGCGCCCTGAGCGAGACCGCCTGGTGCGCTCGGGACGCCAAGGACTACGCCAGGTTCCTCCCGCGACTGGTCGTCCACAAGAAGCGCCTCGACCTGCTGAAGATCAGCTACTGGTCCGAACCGAAACCTGCCGGGCCGACGGCGACCGCGCTTGGATGGACGCCGGACGATACGCCCAAAGAATACGCGCGCAAGACGTGGAAACTGGGTCAGCCGATCACACCGGGCAAAACATACCGCGTCACGTTCAAGTGGACCAGGGGCAAGCACGGGTTGAACGTCAGGAATGTCGCTCTGCAGTCGGGCGAAACGAAGCTGACCGATGCGCACGAAGGATTCGCAGGCGGGCGAAGCCGCAACAACGCCTGGGGATTTCGCCTTGGCGCATCGGCTCCGAAAACCGGATGGATCCTCTCTGCCGACATCCAGGGCAGTGCTGGGACCAACTCGACGGGCACGATAACCATTGACACGGGCAAGGTCTCCTGGCGGCGGCCTCGCGTTGTTCCGAAGCTCTCAACGACTGCGCCGGTTACGCAGAATCGCGACAGGCGAATCTACGACTGGTCGACGCGTCACAAGCAGATCGTCGAGCGTAACAAGACAGTCAAACCGGACGTGATATTCCTTGGCGATTCGATCACGCACTATTGGGCGGGTCCGCCCAAGGCACCGATCGTCAGCGGGCAGGGCGCATGGGAGAAACTGTTTGCGGGGTATACCGTGACGAACATGGGCTTCGGATGGGACCGCACTGAGAACGTTGTCCATCGCCTGCGGAACGGAGCTCTGGATGGTATCGCCCCGAAGCTTGCGGTGATCCTCATAGGTACGAACAATCTGGCCGTTAAGAACACTCCCCGCGAGATCTACTGGGGTATCCAGGCCATTGTCGACGAAATTCACAAACGCTGCACCGACACGAAGGTGCTGCTGCTGGGCATCCTGCCGCGGAAACGCAAATTCGCCCACACGCCCGAGCGAGTCAACAATCTGTTGGCCACGCTGAACGACCGTCCGTATGTGCGGTTCTATAACGTGAACTACCATCTGCTCGATAAGGACGGCCGCCTCCGCGCCGAGCTGTATCGCGACGGAGTCCACCCCGGAGCCAAAGGCTACGCCGCGATCGCCGAGGCGCTGCGGCCCGTTATCGACGAACTGCTGAAGAAGGGCAAGAAGGGCAATTCAGCTCCTCGGGCCGTGTCATCAACAAAAAAACGAGTTCTTATTCTCGGAGACTCAACATCTATGCGCTACGCGCCGATCCTGAAAAAGATATATCCGGAAGTTGACATTGTCCGCCCGGGAGGAAACCACCAGGGAACAATAACAGCCCTGAAGAATCTCGACAAATGGCTGGGGAAAGGCAAGTGGGACGTTATTCATTTCAACTTCGGTCTGCACGATTTCAAACACATAGACCCGAAAACCGGCAAGTCTTCAAACAACCGGGAACACCCGTTCTGGGCGCCGCCCCAGCAGTATCGAAAGAATCTGGAGAAGATCGTCAAGCGCCTTAAAGGGACGGGCGCCACTCTTATTTTCGCCACTACTACGCCCGTGCCCAAAGACGAACATTATCGCGTCATCGATAACCGCATGTCGCCGGTATACAACAAGATTGCCCTGAAAATCATGAAGGAGCATAACGTTGTTGTCAACGACCTCTATAATTACACCCTGCCCAACCTGCCCAGGTGGCAGCAGAAGAAAGACGTGCACTTCCATAAACTGGGATCGACAAGAATAGCCGAGAAGATCAAAGAATCGATAAAGGCGGTCCTGTCCTCGAAAAGCTGATTCACTCCGCCATCCCGCACGCCTGGCGTCAAGGACGATTCTCGTGCGGGCGACGTGCGGAACTGTTTTTCGACGTCTTTTTCACGCCGGATCGCGTTGGGGCGCTACGCCAGCGCCTTCTTGCAGAACTCCACGCATTTCGCCACTTCTTTTACGGCGTTCGAGCCCTTGGGGATCCCATATTCCAGTTCGATGTCGGCGGGGAAGGGGGCTTTGATTTTCTTCATGTATTGCAGTATTTCCGCGACCGCTGAGTCGCCCTTTCCGAAGGGCATGTTGGCTGAACCGTTGGTCTTGAACTTGCGGTCTTTGACGTGCAGGCTGAGAATCTTATCGGGATACTTCTTCATTATCGCCAGGGCCGATTCGTTATTGCGCGCCGCGTAGTGACCGATGTCGAGATTCATGGCGACGTACTTGTTCTTTTTGAACCAATCGACGTCATAGGTCGTCGGCGTCAGTTGCGTGTGGTTGTGCATTGCAATCACGATCTGGTATTTCTTGGCCAGCGCCGCGGTATGCTTGGCAGCTCCGCCGGATATTTCGCGAGTGATGCCTTTTGCTCCGAGTGCTTTGGCGGCTTTGAAGTAGTATTCCATTTCTGCCTCAGGCATCTTCCCGTTGCCGATACTACCGAACTTGACGATGTGGATATTCACGCCCGCGTCATTGTACTGCTTGCGGATGGCTTTGAACTTGTCCATCGAAACCGCCAGGCGCCACTTGCTTATCTCCCCTCGTTTGCGGGGCGCCCCTGCAAGAGCTTCGGGGACGTTGCCCATCAATTCGATCGAGCTGATTCCGCTTTGCGTAATGTGCTTCAGCATGTCGGTGGCCGGTCCTCGCATGCTGCGATAACTGTAAGTTATGACGCCGATTTGAACGCCGCCGAATACCGAGTTCGGTTTGACCGGCGGTTTGGCGAGAGCGAGTTTCGGCATCATCGCTGCCGCAGTCGCCCCCGCCGCGGCGCCAAGAAGTGTTCTTCGCGTCAGGTTTACGTTCTGGTCGTTCATGGTTTTTCTCACAGTCGTCAATTATCTGGTGGTTCTCGCCCTGCGACCGCCGCGGGGCTCTGTAGTTGTTCTTCGACGTTATTTGTTGATCAGTACGCAGGCGGCGATGTGGTGTCCCACGCCCGCCGATGGTTGTCCGCATGCCTTGGGGCCCATCTCGCCGCTACCGTAGACGCCGATGAGCGGTGTCTTCGTGCCGATGACTTTTTGCATTACCTTCAACTCCTCAGGGCGGTCCTTGCCCATGAGTTCCCGCCTTCCTCCGCAGTCGAATGCGAAGACCAGGGCGGTGTGCTTCAGATTGGCGCCGACGGCGTTTTTCATCGCCAGGCCCGCGGCTGCGACCACCTTGTTGGGGTGTATCTCTTTGGGGCCGGTGTTCACCGTGGAGCATCCGACCGTGAAATCGCCGGTTATAAGGATGCCCATGTTCTTGTTGGCGCCCGCGATCTTTCCTTTGAAGTACATCTGCCCGCCAGTGGCCGCTCCGCCGACGATGGGGATCTTGTTTCCGATAACGCTTGCGATTCCTCGGACGACCTTGTCGTTGGCGGGGACGTGGCAGTCGCCCAGCAGTATGACCACTTTACCACTGTGGTGTACTTTTGACGGATACGACAGGCGTTTTCCGATCTTCCTTCCGCATGCCTTGAAATTCTTGTTCTGCACGTCGGCGATCACGGGAGTTACGCCGAGTTTGTCGCCTCCCAAAGCCAACACCGATATCGTACCGGCATTGCCTTCTTCACTTATGGAGTTGTATCCGGCTGACCCGTGTACTATGCCCGGATCGAAAACGGACGTTACCGCCGCAAGGGCCTTGGCTTGGTCGAAATCCTTTGACAGGGCGAAGACCAGCACCAGCTTGGGCGTGACCTTTCCGATGGCGTTCTTGGCTTTAGTCGCCGCTTCCAGGCCCGCCTTGGCGGCGTCGGTGAGTTCGGAATAACCCGTGCCCGCGATTATCGCGTGGGAGTGTTCGGTCCCGGTCTTGCCTTTGACTCCGCACGAGCCGCACTTGGCTTCCGCTGGTTGGACCGCCGACAGCAGGCATGCGACGCATACGGTGAGAATAACTTCTCGCAATTGGCTCGACTTCATAGTCCTGTCCTTTGACTAACGACTGTTCCCTCGGCGTTACTTTTCGGCACCGGGCATGGGGCAGTGTAACCTATAGTTCGATCCCGATCAAAGCCTGCCTGAATCCTGGAACGCACACAAAAAGACAGCCCGCGGATTGCAATCCGCGGGCTGAGGGTTCGAGCGTCATTTAAGCGGTTGTTCGGCGCCGCTATTTGTTAATCAGTGCGCAGGCGGAGATGTGGTATCCCACGCCCGCCGAGGGCTGTCCGCACGCCTTGGGGCCCATTTCGCCGCTTCCGTAGAAACCGATGAGGGGCATCTTTTTGCCGACGACGGCTTGCATTACTTTCAGCTCTTCGGGGCGATCCTTGCCCATCTTGCCACGCCTTCCGCCACAGTCAAACGCGAAGACCATGGCCGTGTGGGCGACGTTCTTGCCGACGGCGTCCTTGAACGCCTGACCGGCCGCCGCGACGATCGGGTTGGCGTGGACGTCGGCGGGGCCTTTGTTCAGTGTCGAGCATCCGACCAGGAAGTTGCCGGTGATCAGGATACCGACATTTTGTTTCTTGCCGACAACCTTGCCTTCGAAGTACGTCGTTCCGCCATTTGCCGCTCCGCCGACGACCGGAATCTTCTCGCCGATAACGCTGGAGATGCCTTTGACGACCTTGTTGTTTGACGGCACGTGGCAGTCACCGATCAGCACGACTACTTTACCGCTGGCTTTTGCTTCCGAGGCCTTCTTGAGTCCTTCACCGATCTTCTTTCCGCACGCCTCCAGATCCTTTTCTCCCGCTAGCACGGGCGTTACGGTGATTTCTCCGCCCAGCGCCAAGACCGACACCGTACCGGCGTTGCCTGCTTCGGTTATGGTGTTGTATCCGGCGCACCCGTGGATGATTTTCGGATCGAATACCGAGGCTACGCCCGCGACGGCCTTGGCCTGGTCGAACTTCTGGGACATTCCGAAGACCAGCACCAGCTTGGGCTTGACCTTACCGATGGATTTCTTGGCAGCTTTCGCCGCTTCGACGCCCGCCTTCTCGCCGTCGGTGAGTTCGGAGTAGCCCGTGCCCGCCGATACCGCGTGCGCGTGCTTGGCGCCCGCTTTACCCGCGGCGCCGCACGAACCGCACTTGGCGTCGGCGGATTGGACGGCTAGCATCACCATCGCTACTGCCAACAGGCATGCAACTAAAACTCTGTTCAACTTCATGATACTGTCCTTTCAAAAAACGATTGGTTCTGCCGGCGTCACTTCGTGATGCCGACCATGTTCGATACAAATGTGTGCTGCTGGTACTGGTGGTCCATGCCCTGGTAGTCGCCCTGGATGCGGCCTAGTTCGCCCCAGGCGTAGAACCCGAAGACCGGAACGCCCTTGCCCAGCGCCGGAAGGATCGCTTCCTTGACTTCGTCGTCGTTGCCCTCGCGGAACGTTCTCAGACGCATTCCACGCGCGCAGCAGTTGCTCAACATCATCAGCGCCGGTTCGGCGGAGGCGGCCTTGGCGGCGGCGACCGATTCGGTTACGGCGCCCTTGGACGATTCGATGATCGGCTCGGGCTTCTTCTCACAGGCCAGGCAGAATATCTTCGTGCCCTTGACTATCGGCGCGACGAACGCGAGTGAACCGGCGGGGACGTCGACATCCTTCTTGTCCTTGTCCTTTCCGTCCTTGACCCAGTTCAGGACCATTCGCGTGTAGTTCTTCCCGCCGCCCAGATCGACTCCGATCGGGTGCAGCCAGTCGCTGGTGAGTTCGTCTTCGGCTTTCATACCGGTTAGTTCGCGGTAGACTCCTTCTGCGGGCTTACCGTCGAGTTCGACTATCCACTTACCGCTGACCTTCGTCACCTCGGCGGTCTTCGTCGACGGTGTGAACTCGTTGGCGTGGTTTCCGAAGTTGGCGATCGGTCCGCCGATGCCCAGGGCTACCACGTGCCCTTTAAGGGCCTCTCCGTTGAAGAACTGCTTGCCCCACAGATCGCCTGTGGTCATGTCGTCAGGCATGGAGTTTCCGCCGAAGAGCGTCGTGCCCTTGGTCGAATCGCCCAGCGCGCCCTTGATGAAATCTTCGACGCTGACGCCTTCTTTGGTCTCGAAGCTCAGGCGCATTTCCGCCAGCGCCAATATGAGCTTGAGGTCCTTGACGTCCTTGACCGCGGCGGCGACACCCTTACCGGTGGCCAGGCGATCGTCCTGGATCGCAACCTTGCCCGCAGCCACCGAGGCCTTGGCGCCACCGACAGCCAGAACGGCTACGGCGTTCTTCAGCAGCGTTCCGCCGTTGGTCAGGCATCGGGCGCGGCAGCCGATGTTGGGCACGCCCGCGCAGGTCTTGTTGACGGTGGCCGCGACGAGGTCTTCGGCCTTCACATCGGGTTTGCATGCGGTGGCCTGCGACTTCTCGTCGGGCTTGAAATCCGCTTCCTGGTAGTAGGTGTAGAAGACTACGGCTTTTGCTTTTCCGCCGACTGCTTCGATGGCGGCGGTTGTGGCTTTTTCCGCCGCTGATGCCGCACCGCCGGGGCACGACGACCAGGCTACCGCGAATTGGATCGTATCCGGCGAACCGGAAGTTGCAACATCAGTCATCTTTGCTCCCTTGTTGGAATCACATGCTTTTTCCTTTTCCTTTTCCTTTTGCGTTTGCTCCTCTGGGGGTTTCTGGCAACCCGCGACAAGCATTCCCACGATTACGAGCAATACAAGTTTCTTCATGTTGTTCTCCTTTGAACATTATTTAACGCGTTATTATGAATTACCCATAGCTATTTGAAACTCGTTGACTGACTCATCCGTGAGGCCATTCGAGAGTAGTTTTTCGTTGTTTTGCGTATCTCGATGGTCGGCGAGCATCTACTCGTCCATCGCCAGAGAAACGTATTTGGCCTCGAGATATTCCAGGATTCCTTCCCGTCCACCCTCGCGCCCGATACCGCTCTGCTTCAGTCCGCCAAACGGGCTGAGCACCGTCGCCGGTGAGAAGTCGCCCACCGAGATGATGCCTGCGTCCATTTCTTCCGACGCCCGAATCGCCGTGGTGAGGTCGCGCGTGGCGATATAACCGGCAAGTGCGTATTCCGAATCGTTGGCCAGCGCCAGCGCCTCGTCGTACGTTTTGAACGGGATGATGGGCATGATCGGGCAGAAAGGCTCTTCCTGCATGAGTTCCATGTCACTGGTGATATTGGTCATGACCGTCGGTTGTACGAAGTAGCCCTTGTCGAAACCATCGGGGCGACCGCCGCCGGTGAGAATTTCGGCGCCCTTACCGCGGGCGTCTTCGATCAGGCGGAGTGTCTTTTCGAGGTGGTTGGGCTCGGCGACCGGGCCCATCGTCACACCTTCGTCCATCCCGTTTCCGATAACGATCGCCTCGGCTTCGGCCACCGCCTGGGCGCAGAATTCATCGTAAATTTCTTCCTGCACGTAGAAGCGGCTGGCGGAAATGCACGATTGACCGCAGTTGCGGAACTTGCTGAGTGCGGCGAGTTTGGCGGCGGCCTTTCCACCGTAATCGGCGAACGCGAGGAACGGCGCGTGCCCGCCCAGTTCGATACCGATCTTCTTTACGTGATCGGCTGAGCGCTGCATGATCTCCTTACCGATCTCCGTCGAACCGGAGAAGCTGATCTGGCGGACGCGAGTGTCGCCGTAGAACGCTTCCATGCACTCGGCGGCCGGTCCGATCACCAGGTTGGCGACGCCGGCGGGGATGTCCGCATCTTCGATGATTTCGAACAGTTTTATCAGGCTCAGGGGCGTTTGGGTGGACGGGCGGCAGATGCAGGTGCATCCGGCGGCAAGGGCCGGGGCGATCTTGCGACCCTGGAGGAACAGCGGGAAGTTCCACGGCGAGATCATCGCGCACACGCCGATGGGCTGGTGGAAGTGGAACAGGCGTTTGTGGGAAAAATGGGACGGTACGATCTCGCCGTAAACGCGCGTGCCCTCTTCGGCGTACCACTCGAAGAACGTCGCGTTGGCGAGTACTTCGAGGCGAGATTCGGCCAGCGGTTTGCCCTGCTCCAGCGTGAGGGCGACCGCGACCTCGTCGACTCGCTCGCGGATCAACTGGGCCACCTTCCGCAGGGGGATTTCACGTTCGTATGGCGTGAGCGCCCGCCAGGCGGCTGCGGCGCCGGCGGCGGCGTCTATCGCTCGCTGGGTGTCGGATCGGTCGCAGTAGTCTATCCGGCAGACGGTTTCTTCTGTCGCGGGATTAATAACGTCGATTGTCTGGCCGGAGTCGGTCTTGGACCACTGGCCGTCAATGTAGAGTGAACCACGGAGCTGAGGGGCCGCCATTAATAGCTCTCCTGTCGTAAACGGTTGAAAAAGCGTTCCCGCCGCACGAGCGGACCGGGGCCCCGCATTATACGACCCGCCGGTTGACAGCATCAAGGCCCCTTTGCAGAAATATACCGCTCGCGGGCGCCGGCGGTGGTATAAAATAGATCGGTGCGGATATGAACGATCGAATTGTGAAGATTATGGATATCGCCGAACTGCGCGAGCGGGTCGCCTTGTTCGACGACCGGGCCGATGCGGGAGCGATGCTGGGTGACATGCTTGCCGGGCAGCTCGCCGGCGATGCATTTGTACTGGGTATAGCGGCGGGGGGGGTGGCGGTAGGGGCGCCGATCGCCCGGCGCCTGGACGTGGGCCTGAGCGCCGCGATAGTCAACAAGATCACGCCCCCCTGGAACAGCGAGTGGGGGTTCGGCGCCGTCGCGTTCGACGGCTCGGTCGTCATCGACGAATCATCGCTCGCCCAAGCCGGGATCGACCGGGCCCAACTGGGGCAATGCACCGAGCGGGCCCGCGCCAAAGTCAATCGCCGCCTGGAACTCTTCGGGCGCTACGGACCGCCGGCGGACCTGGCGGGGCGGGCGGTTGTGGTGGTCGACGACGGGCTGGCCACCGGAATCACAATGCGCGGCGCGATCCAGGCCGTCGAGCAGGCCCGCGCCGGCGAGGTCATCATGGCGATCCCGACCGCCCATCGATCGTCGATCGACTGGTTCGTCAGTCGCGGATCCGTCGCGGCGGTCTACTGTCCCAACATTCGCAGCGGACCGAGCTTCGCCGTCGCCCAGGCCTACAGGCACTGGACGAACATGACCGATGCTGAAATCGAGGCGATCCTGGCGTCATTTCCCGTATGAGACCAGGTAGTAGCATGTCTTGTCGCGGGCGCCGTTGATCTCGAATGTTTCGTCGATGGTCCGTAGTGTCCGTCCTGTTTTGCGGCCGGCGTGGTCCAGTACGTGGACTACTGGGGTGCCTTTTCCGAGGATGTCGATCCGTGCGGTGATCGGCTCCATTACTACCGGCCCGTCGCCGCGGTTGAGGATGCGGGTGTCGAGGTAGACTCTCATGCCCGTGTTGCGAGCCCGCGCGACCGCCACCACCAGCAAGTCGTCGCCCGATGCGATTGTCTTGCCGGCGTCGCGGGCGGTTACATATATCGCGGCGAAGCGGCTTTTGGCTGAGGGGGCGATCGTCACGTTGCCCAGCCTGCAACCCCGCCCGCCCGCGAAGCCGACAAGCGCTTTGGTCGCGGGGCTGTCGATCGTGAAGTATCCATCCAGCTTTCGCTTCCCGGGCGTCCAGCGAAGTTGCCCGGTCGACGAGGTGTATACTCCGTTTCGGACGTACTTGCTGATGTCGAACGCCGGCGTGGGACTCGGGCGATCGGTGAATTTCACCACGCAGCGAGCCACCGCCAGAGCTGCTGCCGGGACCTTGTCGCTGTCGAACGTCTTGACGTCGTGCTGCTGGGTGACCTTGTCGACGAACCCCAGCTTGCCTTCGCCCAGCGAGCCAATGTCTACGTTCCGCCTGGCCACTATGCGTGATTCGGTCACATCCCCGCGGAGCACCTGACGCGCCACCGCCGGGAATACGCCCATTACGTTCGGAGCGGCTACGTCCCAACGCTCCTTGCCGATCCGCTCGCTGAACTTGCCCGCGTCGCGGTTCTGGAACATGTACGAGACGTCCCATCCGTTGAGCCCCATCCCGTAGGCCCCGAGAATTGCCGGTCCCTCGACGCCCCATTCGTTCGGCGTGACGTGTATCCATTCGGACAACATGAACGGGCGATCTTCGGCCTGTTGCATGCCCGTACTCAGCAGGCCCGAACCGGGCAGCCGCAGCATGGTAACGTTATTGATCTTCGCGCCGCCGCCCCCGCCGAAATAGTTGTGGCGGTCGATCAGCCCGATCCGCCAGTCGGAGTGCAGGTTGTAGTAGTGGCTGTATGCCCGCCCGGCCTGCCAGTTGGATGAGAGGATTTCGCCTTCGTAACCCGCGGCGCGGATCGCCTTGACGTAGCGGTCGTAGAACTCGTTCTGGATATCGTACAGGAACCGCATCGTGTCCAGCGATCGCTGACGTTTGGCTTTCTGCGAGCCGGCTAGCTGCTTCGGGTCCCAGAACCACGGATTACCCGCCGGGGCGATCGTCTTTTTCTCCCAGCTCTCGTTGCGGAACCCCTCGTTGGAGTAGCAGTTCAGCCCGCCTTTGCCCCAGGCCTTGAGGCACGCATCCTTGCTGCCGTACTTCGCCTTGAGCCAGTCGCAGAACCGTGCGGCCGCCATCTTCCGCAGTGTCGGGATCTTCTGCAACCGTCCCAGCGTACCGTAGAACAGGGCGCTGTCCTCGTTGAACAGTTCGACTACCGCCACGGTTGGATCTTTGGCGTACGTAAGCCCCGTGTAGCGGTTCTTGTGTTTGAGGATGTTGACGATCTGTCGGATCTGGAGGTCTTGGAGTTCCGGCGAGAGGAACACGCTTCCGTGCCCGGTCGCCACACGCCCGTTTTTGCCCCCTTTGAGCTTACCGAACTCGTCCATGTAGGGCACGGTTTTGCGATCGGCCGGGCCGAGTTTCACCCCGAACGTTGACGACAGTTTGACGTAAATGCCCTTCTTCTTCAGTTGTGCGATGAAGTAGTCCAGGCGGTCGAGTCCGGCCGGGTCGAGCTCGGCGAAACTCTCCGCTGATTGAATCCCCGCCCACCCCGGTCCGTCGGCATACTTGTGAAGCCGCACCGAGTTCACGCCGTACTTCGCGTAGAACCCCGCCCGCTTGTCAGCCAGTTCCTTCTTCGGCGAGCAACTCGAATAGCAGACGTTCAGGCCCCACAGTTTGATCGGTTTACCGTTGTAGATAAGTTCATCGCCTTTACGCACGATTCGCCCGTGCCTGCCCGCCGGTTTGTCGAGCCAGCCGGCCAGCGATATATCGTCCGGCTTGACGTAATCCTCGCCGGGCCTGAACGTATACCAATCGGCCGAATCGTCGCCCGCTATCTTGCTCCCGCTGGTGTGATAAGCAAGATCGACAGGCAGGTCAATCGTGATCCGCGCCTTCACGGGTTTGCCCGCCTCCAGGCGACTGGCCAGGATTATGCGAATATCCTTATCGCACCCGGCCCCCAACGCGGGGGCAAGCGTGACAGCAGTCTTCCGCCCCAAATCGTCGACCAGCGACAGCTGCTTGACGCTCTTTCCCAGCACCTTGATACCGACCGGTAGGGAGACGGTCTTTGTCTTACCGTCAGCGAGTGTGGCTGTGAGCTTCCCCTTGCTGAACCGCCCCGCGCCAGCCGATATCCCGGCGATAATGCCCGTAAGGTCGGTATCTTTCGACGTACTCAGATCGATATCGAGCGTAAGCTGTCGCGGCCCGGTCTTCGCAACCGTCGCAACGAGCGTTACCTTAGCCCCGGAGCTTTTGACGGTAGTGGTGTTAGTCGCCACAGTCTTACCGCCGACTTCCTTAATGCTTCCGCGGATACCCAGCCACGACCACTTCGGACCCCATCCGCCGAAGTTCAATTCCATATAAGTCTGCCCGCCCTCGATGAAGGTAAATGTTTTATGACTCTCGGGGAAAGCAGTAATCCCGCCCCCGACTCCGCCGGCAAGACACGTCCGGTCGCAAACGCCCAAGATTACAGCAAGAACAAAAACCCGCACCGCAGTATTCCGCGCAGTAGTCATATCACTGGTATCCTTACTTTGTGTGGATCGGATTCCTGGCGCGGAGTTCTTTTCGCAGGAGTGTGCCGGAGCGGGAGAGGCTTTTCGCCGTCCAGTTGCCTTTGGCGCTTGCCCGCGGCTGGAGGGCGGCAGAGGTTTCGCGTTTGTCGGCTATCGACCAGTTGCACCAGGTTAGCTTATGACGGTCCATGAACTCCAGCCACTTCTGCGTTTCGGCGTAATCCAGCTTACCGCTTCCGCTGGCTTCGCTCGTGCCCCATTCGGTCACCATCAGCGCTGCGCCGGCTTTCAGGGCGGCCGCCGCCTTGTCTCGCAGGGATTGCTTGTGGGTGGCCGCGTAGAAATGCAGCGAGTACGCCACGTTGCGGAACTTCAGCGGATCGCGTGCGGCTTTGTCGACGTCCTGCGACCAGGTCTGCGTTCCGCAGATGATGAGGCTGTCGGGTGCGCCGGCGCGGATGGCGGGGATTACGGCCTGGTGGTACGGCTTGATGACTTTGCTCCAGTCGTGCTTGTTGAGCGGTTCGTTCCAGGTCTCGTAGATCACATTCGGGCATTTCCCGTAGGTCTTGGCCAGTTCGGCGAAAAACGCCTTGGCCTGGCGGGTGTGTTTGTGTGCGTTATGGTCGTGCCAGTCGACGATGACGTAGATTCCCAGGTCGATCGCGGCCTGGATCACCGCGACGACCTTCTCTTTCTCGCGTTTTGGATTCTTCAGATACCCGCCGTGCTCGACCGCCATCGCCGCCCGGACGACGGTGCAGCCCCAGTCGTCCCGCAGCCATTTGACGGCCGCCGCGTTATAATATTGCCCGATCCACTGGCTCCAGAACAGCGACATGCCGTGCAGCGCGACGGGTTTCCCGTTCTTGTCGACGATCCGATTCCCCTCGACACGCAGCCGTCCGTGTATATCGACAACACTCCCTTTCGGCGCTTTCGATACGCCGGGATTCTCCTTCGCAGATACGCCTCCGACCAAAGCTAGAATCACAACGCCCGCCACGGCGGCGGGTTTCAAAATTGAGGTTCTCTTGGATGCCGCCATTACCAACTCCTTTCCGACGTTTTCGTACGAATTCCCCCGGAATCCGGAGCCGGAATTCCTTCACGTCGGGAGTCTGTCAACGCTTTCAACTCCCGTCCGGTTTTGTCGTTGCGCCCTGGCCGGTGTCGATCGCGACTACCACTCGGAAACCGTAGCTGCATTTGCGGGTGGTCGGGGTGTTTTTGAAGCGATATGCGGCGCGGCAGGAGTCGGGGTAGAGGCCCCATTCCCCGCCGCGGAGAACGCGCTGCTTGGAGGCCGTCGTGTTCTCGGGATCGACGCTTTTCGCACTTGCGTAGAACTTCTCGTCGTACCAGTCGCTGCACCATTCCCATGCATTACCGTGCATGTCGTGCAATCCCCAGGCGTTGGATGTTTTCCGCCCGGCGGTGTGGGGGTACGGTTCATTTATGCCCAGGGCATTTTCGGCGAACCATGCGTAGGCCACCAGTTTCGCTTCACTGTCGCCGAAGCAAAATTCCGTCTTCCTCCTGGCGCGGCAGGCGTATTCCCATTGCGCTTCGGTGGGAAGGGAAACCTTCTTGAGAGTCTTCTTCGACAGCTCCTCGCAGAACTTGCTCGCATCGTCCCAACTGATGTGGTTGGCGACATTGCCCGTGTTGGGTCTGTCGCAGGCTTTACCCTTCCACGACGGTGCGGCGCGCATCACCGCGGTCCACTGCGGACGGGTGACCTCCCATATGCCCATGTAGAACGGTTTGCTTATCGTCACTTCTCGCTGCGGGTGCTCGCCGGCGTAGTACGCGGCCTGTCCGCCGTACCTGAGAAACTTCTTCGCCACCTCGTCCGCGGAGAACTTGCTGCCCATCATGAACTTGCCCGCCGGTATCAGCACCAGCTTCATCTTGACCTCGTTGCCGAGGTCCAGGGAGATCGACCTGGCGTAAGTGGGCTTCTCTGGCTTCTTCTCGGGTTTCGCGGTCGATTCCGCCGGGTCCGGGCGATCCTCCCGGTCGGTCCGATCGGTCCGGTCGTTCTTCGAGCAGGACGAAAGACAGAGTCCCGCCAGTAACATCCCCAATAGAAGCCAAGTCTTCATCTCTTGCTCCTCGTGCAGGTTAACTTGTCGATCCATCGGATCGCCCGCTGGTTAATGATCGCCCGCATACTACAGCAAGAGACACCCCGTGTCTACACGGTTCTTGGATACCCCCACGGCGACGACTTTGCCACAAAGGACAAACAACGGCAACGGTTTTGTCTATTGCCGTTGCCGTTGTTGCCAAAGGCCAATTGCCACGCTTTTGCAATCAGTCGACGTACCATCCGTCGCGCGGCTTGCGGTTCATCAGCTTGTTCGCTGCTTCGCTGTTGGTGAACTTCTGGGCCTTGGCGTCGTACAGCAGTTTGCCTTTGACGCGGGCGGCGATATTGGCCATCAGGGCGACGGCTGTGAGTTTACCGCCGTATCCGAAGTTCGACAGCGGCGCGTTGTATGGGATCTCGCCCTTGGCGGCCGCGATGAATTCTCTTTCGTGTCCGCGCGACTTGGGCGCCACTTGCGGAACCTTACCGAATTTCTGGCGAGCGGTTTCGGGGATGAGGGTGGCGCTGTTGTTGTGCGAGCCCATCACCCAGCATACTCCCTTGGTCCCGACGAAGTACGATCCTGCCCTACCCATGTTGCGCTTCTCTTCGAGTCCGGGCATGCGGGGGGGCTTGGTCACGCCGTCGTACCAGAACGCGTCAAACGCCGGACGTTTACCGTCGGCTGCGAACTCCCATTTGACCGCCTTGCCCTTGGGGTAGGTGTCGATCGCCGGTCCGGTTTGGCTGATGCACTCGACGCTTGTCGGGAAACCGGGTTCGTAGACTTTGTAGAACGCATTCATCAAATGGCAGCACCAGTCGCCCAGACCGCCGTTACCGAAATCGATCCATCCGCGCCATTTGGCGGGGTGGTAGATACCCTTTTTGTACGGTCGCACCGGCGCCGGTCCGAGCCACTTGTCCCAGTCGAGGCCCTTGGGCGTCGGATCCTCGCCGGCGGGCGTGCGGATACCGTCTTTGAACCATCCGCCGTGTGTGCCCGTCCATGTGTGGACTTCCTTGATATCGCCGATCGCGCCGGCTTTGACGTAGTTGTAAGCTGTCCGCCAACCGCCGCCGCCCATCATCTGGTTGCCCATCTGCGTGGCGACCTTGTATTTCTCGGACTCAGCCGCCAACTGCAGCGCCTCCCACATCGACCATGCCAGCGGTTTCTCGCAGTATACCGCCTTCTTGGCGCGGATGGCGCGGATGGCCATGGGATAATGCTGGTGGTCCGGCGTGGAGACGATCACCGCGTCGTAGTCGTCGGGGTTCTTGAACATCTCGCGATAGTCCTGGTACGCCTTGGCGTCGGGGTAATGCTTTTTCAAACCTGCCAGCCTGCCGGCGTCCACGTCGCAAATCGTCGTGATGTTTTCGCCTTTGGCCATACCAATACCGTGGCGACCGCGTCCGCCGACGCCAATGATGGCGACACGGAGTTTCTTCTTCTCGGCGCCGCGGGCGATATTGGGAAGAGCCAGGGCGCTTCCGGCTGCAATAGTGGTAGTCGTCTTCAGGAAGTTTCGGCGATTAAGACTCATGGTGTTTCTCCTGTTGTTACGGTTTGGCCTGCCTGGCCTGCATTTCGCTTCGCAGGGCTCCTGTAGCGATTGTATCCGATGCAGCGCGTCGGGCAAGAGCAATCTGGGTTTGAGCAATTGCACCTTTGGCGACCGCGACGCCGAGAGGTATAATGTTCGGGGCACGGTGCTGGACTCATTAAGGAGCTTACATGCCTTCGAGATATCGTACGATCGCAGCCGCCGCGAGTGTTCTTCTCGCCGGGCTGGCCGTTGCGTTTGCCCAGCCGCCGACCAGGCAGCATGACTGGGCGGAGTTCCACGGACCGCGACGCGACAACAGGTCGCCCGATACTCACCTGCTCAAACGCTGGGGCGACGGTGGTCCGAAACTCATCTGGAAGGCGAGCGGTATCGGAAACGGGTGGGCGGGGGTCTCTATCGTCGCCGGGCGTCTATATACCGCCGGTGCTATCGATGGCAAGACCGCGATTACGTCGCTGGACCTGGCGGGCAAGCGAATCTGGCAGGTGACTACCGCCGCGGTGTTCAAAGGCTCTTTCCCCGACGCGCGGGGGACGCCTACGATATCGGGCGGGCGACTCTATCACATAAACGGAAGCGGACATGCAGTCTGCCTCGACGCGGTGACAGGCAAACGCATCTGGTCGGTCGATACGATCGAACGCTTCGGCGGGCGGTTGAGCCGCTGGGGCGTCAGCGAGTCGCTGCTCGTTGTCGGGAAGCATGTCATCTGCACGCCCGGAGGCGAGAAGACCGTCCTTGCAGCCATGGACAAGGATACCGGAAAGACCATCTGGACGTGTACCGGTCTCGGCGACAAGGCCGCCTACACCACGCCGATTCTCGTCGAGCATGGTGGTTTGCGGCAGGTGGTCACCATCATCGCCAACTTCGCCGTCGGCGTATCGCTCGATACGGGCGAACTCCTGTGGAAATATCCCCACAAGGTCCCCTACGAGGCCAACTGCGTCACGCCGGTCCACGTGTCGGGTAAGATACTGCTTTCCGGTACGTGGGGCAGGGGGGCTTCACTGCTGAAACTGAACGTCAGCGGAAAGGCGTGCGGCGTTAAGGAACTCTGGCGGACCAAAGCGCTCGACAACGAGCACGGCGGGCTAATCGTGGTCGACGGTTACATCTACGGGCAGGCCGACGGTAACCACAAGAACCGCCGCATGATGTGCCTGGACTTCAAGACCGGAAAGACAATGTGGTCCACGCCCCGCCTGGCGGGCAAGCGAACGTCCACACTGACCTTCGCCGACGGGATGTTCTATGTGATGACCGACCAGGGGCAGATAGCACTCGTCCGCCCAACCCCAAAACGCCTGGAAGTGGTTAGCAGCTTCAATCTGCCCAAAGGTGGAAAGGGCGCAGCCTGGGCGCACCTGGTGATCTGCAACGGGCGAATGTACGTGAGACATGGTGAGTTCTTATACGTTTACGATGTGAGACAGAAGGCATAATCCCGATGGATCCCGATGAGCATTGGGATACATCGTCGCAGGTTCTCAACTCCGGCTAGATCGTTGTGTCTATGCGTTGAGTGTCCTGGGGTATAGCGGCGGCGAATGCGTCCGGGGCCCCGTGCTGGAGGATCTCGACCGGTTCGGTGGTCTGCACTGGAGGGCCCGTGCTCTCCACAGCCGCTCTGGCGTATTGGCGGAGGGTGTTCTTGATGCCCGCGGCGGCGCCGATGTGCTCCTTGCTGAGATTGTCCATAGTAATCGAATGTGAGCTATCGTAAAGTGTTTCGCCGATTACCCCGGTTTCAGGCCGCATAATGCCGAAAGCGAAACCGTTTATCTTGTTATGGAATCCCGTCAAGGCGCCGATGTGCTCCTTGCTGAGGTTCTCCATTGTCTGCGAGAACGAAGTTTCATAGGTTTTCTCGCCGACGAGACCGCTCTCAGGACGCAGGACCCCGAATGTGAACTCACGCACCCCTTGGCGAAAATCCGTCAAGGCGCCGTGCGGGCTTTGGTTGGTATTGGCCTTAACGTCCTGTTCGGATGGCTGTTGCGGCTTGCTGGCCGTCTTGCCGGCGGGCTCCGCCGATCCGTGAGTTTTCTCCATCATGTTTGCTGTGATGCCGCGAGGACCTATCGCATGCACCGATGACACAGCAGTTGAGTCAATCATCTTGAATATCTCCTTCTTGGAACATACCAAACGTGTCAAACGAGTCCCCGTTGGGAATCCTAAGCTCCCAACCAGTCATTGCACCATACTCAAAGTACGATACGGAAAGAGGAGCGGCAAATATTTCCGGAATTATCGAAACATTCCTCTCTTCAACCGTTTACCGCGAGGTTGACTATCCGGCAGGCGTGTCCTTTGCTCTTCCTGTTCTTCTCGGTGGCAATTCGAACTTCCAGACGGTGCGTTTTCTTCTGCTCCAATTCCCCGTCGAGTACATAGAGCCATGGAATGTGCAGTCCGCCACTCCATTTGGTGAAAAGGTCCTGCTTGTTCCACCTACCGCCGTCAATTCGATACTCGATGGTCCCGGCATCGGGCCCGGCTGCAACAAACAGGCCGACGGCGCTTCCCTTGAACGAAAGCTCAAAGCTGTCTCCCGGTTTTTCGCCCACCAGCATCGGCACGTTGACAAAGCCGCCCCTCGTTCCGCCTCCGACAGTATTCTTCCATTTCGGATTCTGCTTGAATCCTTTGAGTTCTTCCGCCTTGTCCGGCGGTAGTAATTGCCCGGTATTGTAGCAGAATTTATCGAGTTTTGCGGGCTGGCGATGGGCTGCGGGCTTTCCGGCGGCGGTCTTGGGCGACCAGGCGGTGTCGAATAGTCGCGAGATGGTCTTGCAGTAAAGTTCGTGACCGAATCTGGCGGGATGCAGGCCTCCGAATTTTGCCCACGCGAATTCCTTGCGACCGATCCGCTCGGTTACTTCCCTCGCCAGGTCGATCGACGGCAGCTTATAGTGAACGGCGACCTTCTCGTGGTTTCGGATAACTTCCGGCGTCTTGCCGCTGTTGTAATCGGTCATTTTCGGAGGGTCGACGAAATGCATGATTACAATATCGATGTTCGGATTGAGTTTGCGCGCATGGCGCACAATGCCCTCCATCGCGCGGACCTGCTCGGCCTGGGATCTGCCATTGTAGAGGTCATTGACCGCCGCCTCTTCAAACAGCAGATCGACCGGTCCGTTCTTGAAGACATCGCGGGTCAATCGAAACGCTCCGGGTGTCGAGCCAGTCGAACTGATACCGGCATTGATGAAATCGAATTTTGTGTTCGGAAAGCGGCGCCGCAGTTCGACGGCCACCATCCCGCGCCACCCGTTCATCTGGGTAATCGATCCGCCCAGGAACGCGACGCGTCCCTTTCTTGTCTGTTCGAAAATGAGTCTCGAGTTTGGCAGACCGTTGCGTAATTCGAAATAATCTTTTGCTTCGGCCTGCGGGACCCATGCGGCAATAGATACGACGATCAGTATAAGCTTGTTCA
>CAZSLS010000079.1:0-26079 GCA_964607575.1 uncultured Planctomycetaceae bacterium
CGATCCTGATTCTAAGCGAGAAGTCGAAAACCGCCAAGGGCTTCGGCGCAGTAGTCCGAGAGACCGCCCCGCCCAAACGGTAAGGCGGGAGACCTGGTTGTTACCGGTGCAGGAGCGTCACTTTTTTCACGACAGTGGCGTGGCCCGTTACTACGTTATCGACGCGGCTTGTGTCCGTCCGCCTTTGGCTACCGAAGCCCGCATCGACAACACCGCCAACACCGCGCTTGGCGATACCATAGCCCTTGGGCCGATACCCCTTTGAACCTGTCGGCGACATGCCCCTGACGATCACCTCGTCGATCTCTTTTCGAGCGGAACGGGCAAGGCGTGTCTGCTGCCCGCCGGCTTGTTCCATTTTGGCTACGATCGCATCAAGGCTCCGCATCGGCGTGTAGCTTGCGACGATGTAGAACGTTTCGGTTCCGGGTTTCTCGTCGAACCAGTACCACTTCGTGGCTTGTGGAATTTCGTAACTCACCGCCCCGCGCACTTCGTTGCCGATCCGGATTTTGCGGTGAGGGAACAGCACGCTCGCCTTGCCGCTGCTGTCGTAGAGGAGTACGTACAGGAAGCAATCGCTGTTGGGCTGGAGGCGGATTTTGAATCTCTGTCCGCTGCGAACCGTCGAGCCGTCTCCCAGGCGCACGTCTCCCGCGGCGCCCGGGGAGACAAGTTCGTATCTCAGCGCCAGTGGGGGCAGTTCGCCGGATGCGGGCGCTGCTGAGGGACGTCGAACGTACCACATCAGTTGACCGAGATCCGCTCGGGGGAGTGACACATTGCCCGTAGCCGCCAGGACGCGCCCGGTCTTTCCCGTCACGTCCAGAACGCGGGCCGACAGGAGCACCTCCCGCCCGGCGTCCACCGTCTTACCGACAATCATGGCATCGGCACCGGAAATTCTTCCCGCCTGGTCCAGAACCTTCGTGTCGGCCTTGATTGCTCCCTGGAGGTCAATCTCGTTCAGCAGCTCGTTCACGTGGGTCCGATCGACGAACTTGATACCGGCTTTCAGCAGATGACGTTCCATCCCCTCGCCAGCGAGTCCTCCCAGCCGCGTCACGCCACCGTCAGAATCGACGAATGGAAGAACCAGCACGTGCTTTTTCCCGGCGAGATCCCCTGCCAGTTGCTCGGCAAGACGGTTCCACGCCTTGTCAAGCCGCTCTGTCAGCGCTGGCGGCTTGGGCCTTGTTGTCGGCGAGACAGGCGCCCCGGTCGGCTCGATGGTCAACCGGGTCTCCTCCAACTGCACTGTGCAACCGGCGAGGAGCAGCATCGCTGCAGCCGCGTTGAGCAGGCCAAACCGCCTCATTTTACCCGTCCCATTATCAGGTTCCTGTCGAATCGTCCGGCAGTGTCGGGGTGCTGCTGGTTGCCGGTGTGGCGTTTGACTTTGTCTCGCGTGTATTCGATCACCTCGCCGAGTGTGATTTTCTTATCGGCGTTTCCCCCCGTTTTGTGTTTCGGGTTATCGGCGTGGCCTTTGAGCGCCTGCAGCAGGTACCAGGTAAACACGCCGTGCCCGCCGCCGAGTTCACTGGACTCGCGGGACACCTCGCCGGTTTCGCAACTGGTGAAGATCATCCGCATCGGCCCATCCGATTTTGCTTTTTCATCCGCCACGTAGACTCCACGTATGCCTTTGACAATCTTGTTGTCTTTCGCGCCTCGGATGCCGATTTTCGGGTCGGATATCCCGGCCGAGTGGCATGCATCGGCGATCACCAGCACGCGTCCGGCCTTCAGTTTGGCGATATCGGTCTTGAACTCTTCCATGGAGTAGGCGGTGGAGGCCATGTGTTCGGGGTCTGTGTCGTGGGTGACCAGGTAAAGGTTCTTGGGGTCCTTCGGGTCAGGTCCGCCGTGACCGGACCAGAAGAGGAGAACGAAATCGTCCTTCTGTACACCACGGAGTTTCTCGCGAATGGCGACCTTGATGTTCTTTGTGGTGGCGTCTTTGTCCGTCAGGAGCACCACGTTGTCGAATGCGTCACCTCGCGAACCCTTGAGATACGTAGCGAGCGAGCGGGCGTCATCGGCGGCATATCGCAGGTTTGTCAGATTCCATTTACCACGATGCTCATACTTCGAGACCCCTATGACTACGGCGTGTTGCGACCGCACAGCCGTGCTGATCGGGGGCCCGGGTTTGACGACTACCGGGGGGAGGTCCGCGGACCTGCGATCGACCGCGATATTTACAGACACCGCACCGCTGTTGTCCCCCATCCACCGGGGAAGTTCGTTTATCATCAAGTAGAGATCCCCTTCTCTCTCGGAACTGAACGTCATCCCGGAGCCAATGAGGAAGGGCGGTCCGTCTTTTCCTATCCGCCCTATCATGGCGAAGAAAGTCGCCTCCGGAAGCACTGTTTTCTCCAGCAGTATCCAGTGAGCGGGTAACGGACCCCCGCCGGGGCCTACCATATATCCCCCACCGGGGCTCCAGACACCGCTGGCGAAAATCTTGACGCGGTCGCCGCTGCCGATCGAAACGCCCGTGGCGGCCCACGTTACCCTTGCATCCAGGGAAAGCTGTTTCGACTCATCTTCCTCTATCCGACCGCTCGTTAACGGGACAACGCCTGTGCCTTCATAGTTGAATGGGCCTGGCGGCGGACCACAACCGACCAGCACACATACAGCCGGGACAAGCGCAAGGACGAAAACCGCTTTCATTTCGCAACTCCCATTGGCAGTTTCCGATCGAAACGCACGCCCGGCTTTGTTGGGTGCTGCTCGTTGGCCGTCTCGCGGCGGACCGTGATGTCCACGTAGTCCAGCATTTCACCGAGCGTAACGATACCACTGTTATCCTTGTCGGCTTTGCCTTTCAGACCGTCGAGCAGGGCCCAGGTGAACACACCGTGCCCGCCGCCCCACTTCTTGGCCTCGCAGCTGACTTCGTAACCTTCACAACTGGTGAAGATCACCCGTCCCGGTCTTGCTCTGGCCAGGGCTGCAAAGTACTTGTTGAACTGGTCGCCGATCTTCACGCCCTTCACGCCCTTCACGCCCTTCACGCCCTCGGTGACGCCAAACGCACTTACCTGTCGTCCCATCACGTCTCCTTCAGCCTATGTTTACGCGACTTTTCAGCGGGAAACAAGCACCGTCAAGAATATGGATGCCACTATGTATGTGCTTCTTATCGGTCGGTCAGTACATTGCACCCTATACATTATAGCATATACCTCGTGACAAGCCGGTTCGTTCGCCCCGTCAACCCGCGTTGAGGTCCCTGGTAAAGCTCGTCTCGGGACCAATTCGCGGTCAGATCAGCAGCACCCGTACTCGTGAATCGCATCGTACATTGCAACGATGTTAGCAGTGGGGCTGATGGGCTGGATGTTGTGGCACGGGGCGCATATCCATCGGGCGGGCCGGTAAATCTCGATCGACTCGCGCACCTCGGAGATCACGTCATCGACCGAACCGAATGCGAGGGTCTGCTGGTTATCGATCGAACCGTGGAAGATGATCCGGTCTCCGAAGTCGCGCACTAGGCCCTGGCGCTCCATACCGGGACATCGCCACTGGATGGGGTTGAGGATTTCGATTCCGACGCGGTCGATCAGGTCGCCCAGGAACCGGCGCGATGCGCCGTCGGTGTGGTACATCACGTGGATACCGAACGACCGGGCCAGGTCGGCCATCCTTATCTGATTCGGCAGCAGGAATCGGCGGTACATCTCCAGGGACATCAGCGCCCCGGTCTGCGAACCGAGGTCCTCGGCGACGTACATCGTGTCGATCCGCCCGGCGCCGGCGGCGAAGATACGACGGTGGTATTCGTAGTGAAAATCGAAGATGCGGGCCAGGATCGCATCGGCGATGTCCTCGCGGATCGCCAGATCCATGTACGCCTTCTCGAGCCCGCGCATGTAAGCGTACCGCAGGAACGGTTCGAAGTGCCCGGCGTGAATCGGGTAGTGCCCGTCGGAGGCATTTACTGCCTCGGTTACGGCGGTGTAGTCGAAGTCGCCCGGATCGGGCCAGCGGTGCCGATACACGTCATCGGGCGATTCGACATCGGCCAGCGGATGATCCACAGGCGTGAGATAACACCCCCCACCGTAGTCGACGTTCGTGTAGCCCACACCCCACATGTCCGTCTGGTCGTCATCGCGGTCGGAGCGCGTTGACCGCGGACTCACTTCCATACGCTTGTCGATGTGCAGCCTCCGCCACAGCGCGTCGGTATCCTCGCACTCCAAATCGCGCAGCAGGCGCGCGGTGACCTCCGCGGTGGCCTGATAGTCGGTGGGAATCCGATCCGCCCGGCGCCCTTCCAGCAACGCCAACCATCGCTGACGCGGTGTCATACTCACCCGGTCGTACTCCCCTCCACAGCAAACTTCGGCTTGGTCGTTTCCCACTTGCCGCTGGTGAAGTCGGGGCACTTGATCGGTTGGCTGCCCTTGGCGATGGACATCTCCGAAAGCGGAAAGATGCAGCTCATCACGACCGAGTCGTACACGTCGATCGGCGTCTGCGTCTTGTTGCGCACCGCCTCGAAGAACAGGGTCAGTTCGAGCGGATCGACCCCGCCATGCCCGCTGAGCCCGTAACGCCCGCCGGGCGAGTCCTTCCCCCGCCACCACTGGTGTTCGTATTTAATCTGGTGCGGGCCGAACGGGGACCACTTCTCCGGGGCGTGCCCCTTGCCCCCGCCGGCGAGGTACACCGCGTTACGCTGCTCGTTGTACAGTCCGCGAGTGCCCTGGATCAGCCAGCGGTTGTCGTACGGCCGCGGTAACTGCATGTCCATGTTGATAACGATGGTCTTGCCCTTGATCGTCCGGATCATGGTGGTGACGATGTCGCCCTGCTTCCAGTCGAGCTTCGCGCTGGGGTGGTCCTTTCCGTGTCGGCGGGACAATTGATCGGTGATACCCCACTGGTTTGTCGCCATGGACACAACCGTGTCAAGCCGGTCACCGCAGTTAATGTCCATCCAACTGAGCACCGGGCCGAGGGAGTGCGTGGGATACTGGTCGGCGCAGCGTTTGAGCAGATGTTTGGCGGGCCATTTCTTCCCGGTGTACCAGCTCACACAGTTGTGCGAGTGGGCGCAGTGGCAGTGAACGATTTCGCCGAACAGTCCCTTGCGGATCATGTTCAGAACCGCCAGGTTGTCCCGGCGGAACGACCAGTTCTCCATCATCATGCATGGGACACCGGTCTCTTCGCTGGTCTTGACGAGTTGCCAACACTCGTCGAGCGTGATGGCGCACGGTACCTCGACGCCGACGTACTGCTTGCGCTTCATGGCATAGATCGCCATCGGCGCATGGAACTCCCACGGCGTGGCGATGTAGACCGCATCGAGGTCGTCGCGGTCCATCATGCGCTTAAAGTCTGTGTCGCCCTTGACATACGTCTCGGGGCGCTTCTGCCCGGCGCGTGCGACCATTTTGGCGGCGTTGGCGGCACGGGCGGCGTTGACGTCGCAGACTGCAGGTACTTGCACGCCCTTGATGCCCAAGCTGTAGCGCAGCATGCCCGTACCGCGCCCGCCGGTTCCGACGAATCCAACCCGCACGGGTTTCGCCTTCGCCGCGCCGCCGGGAGCCCCGCGCAGGACCGCCCCTGTTGCCGCAACCGCCATCGCGGCCGTCGTGAATTGCCTGCGAGTCAGGGATTCTGTCATGACGAACTCCTTTCGTTTATACGCCGCGCGTCAGGCGTTTGACATACGTGTAGTACGCCCCGTGTCTGGCGGCGCCATTGGGGTCGATGAACCATGTTTCGAGCTTCGCCGGACCGGCGGGCAGTTTCACGCGGAAGACGGCGGATTTGTCGGTCGGGGCGACGTCGACGGTCTGATCGACATCAGCGATCTTGAGCCTTGCCTTGCTAACGCGGATGGCCTTGCCCCCCTTCACCGCACCATTTATCGGCGTGTCGGCCTCGGCGGGCCAGCGGCGCAGGACGATCTCGTATGTTCCCGCTTTCGCCACCTGGACCATCCAGAAGCTTGCGATCGCCTGACCGCCTCGCACGTGCGATTGGTTCCACGGTGTCCCCGCGCACCAGTCGAACCCCGTCAGGCGCACCGGGTTCTCCGCATCCGAGCCGATCACGATGCGGCTTGGCTCGTCGAAGCGTTTGGATACTTCCAACCAGCGACGCTCGCCCGCGGCGCGGAGTTTCTTGACGATCTCGGGGTGCTTGGCGGCGATGTCCTTCCGCTGACTCGGGTCGGTCTTGATGTCGTACAACTGCTTACCGCCGACCAGGCGCCACTTGTCGGACATGACCGTGCAATTCCACTTCCCCGGCGGTGAGTTGTTCTGGCGAAACTGCGCCGTCACAGTGCGGTCGGGCAGCGTCTTGGCCTGCCCCAACAGGAGCGGCGCCAGGCTGACGCCGTCGAATTTGACCTTCTCGGGTTTTTTCAGGCCGCACAGATCGATCAGCGTCGGGGCCATGTCGATGTGCGCCGTCAGCGGCGCCAAGTCTCGCCCGCCGCCCAGGCCTCCAGCGGGCCAGCGCCAGAGACACGGTACGCGGTGCCCGCCGTCGTAAATGCTGCCCTTCTTACCGCGCATGGCGGCGTTGAAGCCCGTCCAGCGTTTGCCCGTGCTTGCCCGTCCCCCGCCAGCGGTTCCGTTGTCGGTCATGAAGATCAGGATCGTGTTGTTCGCCAAGCCCAGCTTGTCGAGACGGGCGATCAGACGACCCATGTTCTCGTCGATGTTCTCGATCATACCGTAGAACCTGGCCATGTTCCCGTTGACGCCCTTTCTGGTATACGGCTCGACATACTTCTTCGCGACGTTCAGCGGGCTGTGCGGGGCGTTGGTCGAAATGTAGGCGAAGAACGGACGAGCCTTGTTTGCGGTGATGAACTTCATCGCCTCATCGAACCAGATGTCGGTGCAGTAACCGGTATGCTTCTTGGGCTCGCCGTTATGGAAATAGGTGTCGTCGAAGTAATCGTTTCCCCAGTAGTCGGGCGTCTGGCCGACGCCGCCGCCGCCGTGATAAACTACTCGATCAAACCCGCGGTCCTGCGGGCGGAACGGGTAGTTATCACCGAGATGCCACTTTCCGAACATACCAGTGCGGTATCCGCCCGCTTTGAACAGTGCGGGCATCATCACCTCATCGGCGTACGGAAGCGAGCGTCCCCAGGTAGTGGCCCAGGCGCCTACTCGCACGCAGTCTTGCCCGGTCATCAGAGACGCCCGCGTCGGCGTGCAGACCGGTGAAACGTGAAAGTCTGTCAGGCGCACGCTGCCTGCGTGCAGCTTGTCCAGCGCCGGCGTGCGGATCATCGTATTACCGTGACACCCCAAATCCCCATAGCCCTGATCGTCGGTCATCACCAGGATAACATTAGGCCGCCCCGCCGCATCAGCCTTGGCATACATCCGCCCGGCCGCACCCACAACAAACCCCGCCGCCCCGGCGCCTATCGTTTTGAGAAAACCACGTCGTGATGTCATTGGATTCTCCTGGAGTATCAGGCCCAGTCTCCGCTTCGCCAATCCACAACCGCCATAATACCAATAAACACAGCAACCGCCAACAAACCGCGATGAAACACAGGGGTCAGGACTCTTTGTTTGATCTTGATGAGCGGTGAAGGGAGGCATAGAATCCTTGTGGGAAACATGAAGAAGATCGTAAGGCGGATTCCAGTATAGCTTTGAATGCAAAATGAATCTCTTGCCCCTTATCCTGTTGATACTAGCGATACTCTGGCTGGTGCTCATGCTGCTTTACGTTGTGCTCTGGTTCGGTCCGCATTTCTGGCTTCCGTTCCGCCCCGACGGCGCCGGCGAAGACGGACTGCTGATCTGGTGCGAGCCGATTCGATTCCTCGGCGGTCGATGGGGCCGCAGACCGGTATGCTGGTGCATGCGCAAAATGGGATTCCGCGGGTGGTACATGAGCTTTTCCTGGCACAACGCCCTGGAAGGCACGCTTGTCCTGCCTGCGTTGATGAACCACAAGAACATCTCCCGCAAAGCCGCCGAACTGGCGAGAATCATCACCGATCAGCGGAAGCGATTCCCCGATGCGCCTATCTACCTGCTGGGCAACTCGTCAGGTGCCTACGTCGCCCTGCTGGCGACCGAATTACTGGATGAAGACATCCAGGTCGACTACCTGGCGCTGCTGGCGGGAACAATTCACTGTCGACACGATCTGGCACCGGCGTTGCGTCGGGTGAAGAACAAGCTGATCGTATCGGCGTCTCTGGTGGACTTCGCCGCAAACGGGATAGCGACGTTTATCTTCGGAACGGCCGACCGTCGACGCGGACCTGCGATGGGCTTCCTCGGAGCGTATGACTTCGACTCGGGGCAACCTTTCAAACACGAGAAGTTGGAGGAAATAGGCTGGCGGCCTTGGATGGTTATCCTCGGGAGCTTCGGCATGCACGACTGGTGCATGGTCAACGGATTTCTCATGCAAGTCCTGGCGCCGAAACTGGGGCTGGCCGCCCCAGCGAGCATTGAAAAGCCCTTGTGATCTGCCCCGGTGACGATACAATTATCGAAACCCTCAAGACGATCCGGAGCAGAAACTTACCAGGAATTTTCACATGAAGAATACCGCTATCGCTATTGTTGTCGCACTTTCCGTCACTCTCTCGCTCGCGCCGCGGGCCTGGGCGAAAAAGCCCGACAAGAAAGACGCCAAGTCCAAACCCGCTGCAAAGAAAGAACCCAAGCAGAAGAAACTGTTCCAGATCTTCCGCGAGTCGTTCAAGGACTTCGGGAAGAACAACACCCATAAAGTGAAGATCATCTCCGGGCCGACGCCCGTCAAGATGCGCAACGGGCGGGTTGCGGGCAAGATGTGGCGCGCCACCTGCGGGAAGTACCGCTTCAAGATGACTATTGAGGACAAGACCAAGCTACCGCTCGAGACGCTAATCAAACGCGTCGAGCAACTTCCAATGTCCTACATACGGGCGTGCGTGGTTGTCTCCGACGAAAGCGAGGACGGGTTGGGTATCTACGCCAAGCTGGGCGGAGCGATGGCCCATGGCGGTAAGGGTTACATCAACACCGTACCCCACGCACCGGCGGTGGTGATCGCACACGAGGTCGGGCACACCCTCGAACAGGCCGCACGGGAATCCGACCCGAAGCTGATCGAGAAATGGGGCGCCGCCAGCAAAGCCGACAAACAATCCGTCTCGGGCTACGGCGACACCTCAGACTCAGAAAACCTCGCCGAGTTCGCCAAGGTCTACGCCGTTTGCCTGGACAAGGGGCCCGAGCAACTGAAAGAGTTGAAGAAACTCTCGCCCAGGCGCTTTTCGATGTGGGAGCATATTCTCCTGCGAGCCCCCGCCCCGCAACGGTCCTGGAGCGAGCCCCTCTACCCGGGCGTCGCCCCGGGCTCCAAGGGCGTAAAAGACAACGAAAAGATCGTCGACCGGAACGAAGGCAAGGGGCGTCCGGACCTCGCCGCCGTCAACGTTCACAAACCGACGCTCACCATCCACCTTCCGACTGACAGCAAGGCCTCCGGCGCGGCGGTGATTATCTGTCCCGGCGGCGGATACGGGCGCTGCGTTATCGGCAAGGAGGGCAATGACGTCGCACGGTGGCTGACCTCGATAGGAGCGGCGGGGATCGTCCTGAAATATCGCCTCCCGCGCCCCGAAGGGCACGTCTACGGGCACAAGATCCCGCTGATGGACCTCCAGCGCGCGATCCGCACCGTGCGAAGCCGCGCCAAGGAGTGGAAGCTCAAACCAGATCGTATCGGCGTAATGGGCTTTTCCGCCGGCGGGCACCTGGCGTCAACCGCCGGGACGCACTTCGACAGCGGATCTCCAAAGGCCACCGACCCGATCGACAAGCTAAGCTCCCGTCCGGATTTCATGGCCCTGATTTACCCGGTGGTGTCATTCAGCGACACGGTCGGCCACAGCAGCTCGCGGAAGAATCTCCTGGGCGACAAGCCCGATCCGAAACTCGTGAAACTCTACTCCAACGAGCTGCAGGTAACGAAAGATACCCCGCCGACATTCCTGGTCTCCACCAGCGACGATCCCGTGAAAGCCGAAAACAGCATCAACTTCTATCTGGCGTTGCGGAAGGCGAAAGTACCGGCGGAACTTCACGTCTACGAACAAGGCGGACACGGTTACGGCGTGCGCAGGAGCGCCAATCCAGTGGCGGGTTGGCCCCAGCGTTGCTTCGATTGGATGAAATCGCGAAAACTAGGCGTCCGGGCTCCGCAGCGCCGTTGACGTGAGGTCACTCCGCGGCGGCGAGGTTGCCTATGAACGCCGCGGCCGCGATAGAACCGCGGGTGAACTGCTTGAGGGCGAATCGCTCGTTTGGCGAATGCAGGCGGTCGCCGGGCAGACCGAACCCCATCATCACCGCGTCAATGCCCAGGATGCGCTGGAACAATTCAGTTACCGGAACCGAGGCTCCGCAACGGATCATTGATGCGGGCTTTCCGAACGCTTCTTCGAGAGCATCGCTCGCGGCGCGAACGGGCGCGGAATCACGGGCCATCAGCACCGGGCGGGCTCCGGCGAAAACTTCCATCTCGCAGGTAACGCCGGGCGGCGTGTTTTCGGTTACGTACTGGCGTATCGACTCTACAATCTTCTCGGGACGCTGGTGAGGGACCAGACGCATCGATATCTTGACCGAAGCGCTGGACGGAATGATCGTCTTGCTTCCAGCGCCGGTATAACCCCCGACGATCCCGTTGCAGTCGAGCGTCGGGCGGCTCCAGAGGCGCTCGAGGTCGCTGAAGGCGCTCTCGCCGCCGCCGAGGGAAACCACGCCCATGGATTCGGCGTACCTCTCGGCGTTGAAAGGCAGGCGGGCCCATCCCTGACGCTCCTCTTCGCACAGATCGGTCACATCGTCGTAGAAACCGGGCAGGGTTATCCGCCCTTCGCTGTCGTGCATGCCCGCGACCATGGCCGTAAGTGCGTTTATCGGATTGGCCAGCGCCCCGCCGTGTTCGCCGCTGTGTACGTCGACCGACGGGCCTGTGACCGTAAGCTCAACGTAAGTCAGGCCGCGGAGAGCGTAGGTGATCGACGGTACTTCGTCAGCAAAGAACGCCGAATCGGAAACCACTATCGTATCCGCCGACAACGCCTCGGCGTGTTCGGTAATGAACCGTTCGAGGTCGGGCGAGCCGGTTTCTTCTTCGCCCTCGACGAATACTTTGACGTTGACCGGAAGCCCGCCGCATTGCATCCATGCTTCGATGGCGGCAAGATGGGTGAAGAGTTGTCCTTTGTCGTCGTTGGCGCCGCGGGCATAGATATATCCATCGCGAATCTCCGCCTCGAACGGATCGGATTCCCACAGGTCCAGCGGGTCTGGCGGTTGGACGTCGTAGTGCCCGTAGACGAGCAGCGTTGGCGCGTGGTCGCTGACGTGCATCGACGCAAGAACGTTTGGCTTGCCGGACGTGGGAAGGATTTCGGCCTGCAGGCCTAATTGCCCCAGATAATCCGCCAGCCATAGGGCGCACAGTTTGCAGGGGTCTTCATCGCCGCCGTCGACGTTGGCGACGCTGGGAAATCGCAGATACTCCTTGAGTGATTCAAGATGCCTGTCGCGATTGTCGCTGAGATATTGTGTAATCGAAGTTGGAATCATAGCCAATTACAGCCCATTTCCCGCAGCCGGAGGCGTCGCCGCACCGCCATCGGCAGGGGCAGCACCCCCATCAGCAGGAGCTGCACCACCGTCAGCAGGAGCTGCACCGTCATCGGCAGGAGCAGCACCGTCATCGGCAGGGGCTGCACCGTCATCGGCAGGGGCTGCACCGTCATCGGCAGGAGCTGCACCGCCATCGGCAGGAGCTGCACCGCCATCAGCGGGACCCGCACCACCATCGCCATCACCGGCCATGGCCTTCATCATCAGCGCCATCAGTTTCTTCTGCACCGGCGCGACATGTTGTTTGGTCAATTCAGTGGTCTTGGCCTCGACATTGTCAGCGGTAATGCTGTCGTCCTTGATACCCTCCATTATGGCATCAAGCATCTTCGTCGTGCCCGTCATGAGTTCACTGAGGACCCCTACCATCTCTCGGGAGTCCTTGTCGAACTCGATTTTCCATCCGGCTTCTGTCTTCGAGAAGACGATCTTATCGTTCTTGGGTCCGGTGGCCACTACCCTGGCGCCAACCTTTGTGAAGACCAACTGATCCATCGAGACATCGCCCAGTATTTCCGCCGCCGACGACGGGCCCGCGGGCTCGGTCCGCATCTTCTCATTTTCTGCTTTGAGAGCATCGGGATACTGCGCGGCGAACTTGTCTTCCATGAGCGAATGGAGTTCCAGCGACTTGGCCTGTATATCCTTCACGCCCTGGGTTATTTCCTGTATTGCGGTCGCCGCTTCATCGCTGAAGAACGCCATCGCCGCCGAATCGTCTCCGGAATCCTTTGTCTTGAGGACGTTTTCGATAACGGCTTTGACCTCGGCGATTTCATCCTCGGACGCCGGGGACGACGGACCACTCAGATCCACTCCGCCTCCTGATTCAGCACCGGTGGAAGTATCGCCACCGGCGGCCAGAAGGGCTTCCCTTCGCCTGCGGACGGCGCTGGGGTTGCCGATGATATCGTAATCGGGCATGGGCGTCCTGATCGCCACCGGCGGACCGTCCACGTCGCGTTCGTACGACACGGGGTCTTCATCGACTCCGCGCTCGCAACCGAATGGAACGCACAACATCAACCCCACGACCAGTATCAACAAGCAATTTTTCATGCTACTGACTCCTAAAGACAGCCATCCGACTGAAATCGCCGCCGCGGCCAACCAGGACCGACCGGCTTATCCCACAGACGGCAAATACCAAAACCAGTTCGTATTGTCGCTTCTCGGAGAGCATATGACAAGTCTTAACGACTGGCAATTGGCAATTGGGAGCTGCCACGCCGTTATCATTTCTCCGCTTCGGCCCGTTTGCGGAGTTCTTCTTTGCCCAGTTCTTCGCTTCGGTCAAAATTTTTGGTGCGCGCTTTTACTTCGTCCATCGGCGCCTTCTGGCGCGGATCGGCGTACATGTGTACGTTGTCGAAGAGATACGCCCCCGGCGGCCAGTATGCGTATATCTGTATTTGAAACCACTTGACGTTAGTGGGCAGCCCGCCCCTCGGCGGGAACGGGGCCGCATAATGCTTCCAGGTGCCCTCGGTGTTTCTACAGGCCAGGTACCAGCGGAAACACTCCCGCCTGTAGCGTGCGGGGTGTTTGGCGGCGTCTGCTTTGATGAGTTTCTTCCGCTGGGCTGCGGGCAGTGCGGCAAAGGCGCGGGGCGTTAGTTTCAACTCGACCAGCGAAAGTTCGCTCAAGGCATCGGCGTGCTGAGCCCATTCGAGGTAGCCCTTGACGAAAATCTTCGGGAAGAAAATGCCCGCCGTCTTGCCTTTCATGTCAGCGATAAGCCAGTACCGCTGCCCGGGCGTCGCCTTGATCCAGGTGCTTCTATAATGGATGCCCTCGAGCCCGGCCACGCTGGCGTAGCTGGTGTCCTTTTTCAGTTTGGGCGGATTCTTCGGGCTCGCCAGACCCAGGCGGAGCTTGCGACGGTACTCGTACCACTTGTCGCGCTCCAGGTCGGTCTGGAGCCTCAAGACTTTCCCCCTGCCGCGAGGGTCGGCTTCGATGAACGTGCCCGCGTTATCCGGAGCGTCCCAGCCCTTGGCGCCTGGAATCTCGAAATCCCCGTTCACGTTGAGCGCCTTACCGAATTTCTTCGGAGTGGCCTCATCGCCGTATTCCGGCGGACGCCATTCCTTGGCGCCCAGGGCGGCCTCGACTATCTGCTGGGCGATCACGCCGCGGGCGCGCTCGGTGCCGTCGGTAAACGTCTTGGTCCAGACGGCGGGTTTCTTCGGATCGATGAGGTTGATGCAGCATATTTCGGCCCGGACTGCTCCGGAACTCTGCCGCACCGTACCGTAGATCCCCATGTTCACCGCCATTTTACCGGTCAGTATCGCCGATACTTTTTTGATGTCGGTCTTGACGGATATCGGTCCGGAAAACTCCCTGGTGGTAAGCTTGTCGATGACCTCCTTGACCCCGATGGCGCCGCCCTTGTGGCGCCGCAGACGCAGGCGAACGCTGTCGGCAAGTTGCAGGCCGATCGGCCTGGCGCCCTTGGCGCCGATCGTCTCGAAATCGATCACCGCAACGTAGATCCCGGGCGGCGCCTTGTCGGCCGCTTCCCCGCAAGCCGCCAGACCGACGAACAGGACCAATGCAAACATGACCTGCCGGAGTTTCATGTGACACCTCTACTTGTCGTAGACGCCCTTTGGATACGGATCGGGACCCGGTCTGGGGTTGTTCTTGCGGTTCTGCTTGAACAACCACCCGACGTATTTTCGGTTTCGCCAGATGCTTCCAGCCGTCCCGACGTGATTGGTTTTGGGGAACTCCACGTAGCTGCTGACCCCGCCCTGGGCGGCGATTTCCGTGTGGACGGCTTTGGAACCGAATCGCATCGGATCTTCCTGCCCCGCAAATATAGCCACCGGGACATGCTTGATCCGGCTGACTTCGAGTTTCAGGCGAGCCTGCAGCGGACCGACGGGGTTGGCGAACACCCGTCCGATCGGCCAACCGGCTCCGCAGATGGCGCCGGCGAACAGGTTCCTTTCGGCCCGCAGGAATTCCCAGCATGCCTTTCCGCCGTAGGAAAACCCGGTGAAGTAGATGCGATCCGGATCGATACCCAAACCGCCTTCGGCGACCAGGTCCTTTATCAGCGCGATGGTTGCCTGGGTATACCAGCCGTTTTCGTTGACCGCCGGCCAGTCGGGGTGATAGAGGGCCGTTGGCTTGCCCAGCGGTCCCTTTGGCCAGTACGGTTTGGGGATAGCCCCCGCCGACGGGATCTGGGGGACGATGCTGATACACTCGAACTGCTCTTGGTCGAGATAGGTCGTAAACAGATTCTTCGCGAGTATCACCTTCTCCATGTTTCGCACGTTGTCCGTACCGACCCCGCCGGAGCCCGAAACCGAGAGTACCAGCGGGTATTTCTTTTTCTTGCGCGGGTCGTAGTTTCGGGGAAGCATCATCCTGAACCGCAGGGTCGCCCCGGCGAACTTGAACTCGCCCGGCGCGTGCCCGTAAAGCGTGCCCTTGCCCCGCCAGCACGTGTGGGTGATTTTCCCGATCCTGGCGGCGCCGACGGCACGGACGATCACCCACGCATAACCCTCGCCCCTGTAGGCTGAAACGATCTTGTTCGCGACGCCGCTCTTTACCGCCCGCAGCGTGCTGTGGAGGTGTTTTTTTTCGATCGCGACGGTAAGTTTGCTCGAAGTTGAATGGGCCAGACTCATCTCCACCGAACCGCCGGCGTAAGTTACCGTGACGCGGTGGTGGTTCAGTTCGACGCCTTTACCGAAGTTGATCATCGGCGAAACCATGCACGCCTTACCGTCGACGGTGCGCTGCTCCCACCTGGCGATCTGTGCGGCGGTGTAGCTGGTCCGCACTTCGTCGGGTCTGGTATTTTTGGGCGTCTCGGCCCCGGATTCATCGGGCCCGCCGCAGCCGGACGCTACGGCTCCGACCAGGCAGGCCATGACTATCGTGTACGTTCGTCGGCGATGCATGGTGTGTCTCCCGGAAAGGTCCTTGGGCTACTGTTCGTCTTCGGGTTCGTCTTCGGGCAGTTGCCCTGCCGGCGCGAGTTTCTGCCCCTGCCCCTCGGTGAGCAGTTGGATCTTCTTCTCGGCGTTGCCCAGGACGGTGCGGCAGTGCTCGATCAGCTTTATGCCTTCGGCGTACTTGTCGATGGATTCTTCCAGCGGTACGCTTCCGTCTTCGATATCCGAAACGATTTCCTCGATTCGCTCGAGCGCCTGCTCGAATGACATTTTCTTCTTGGCCATTATCGTTATCCTTTTCCGATGCGGATCGCAACGGGGCAATTGTCACAGTAGCATCGCACGGGTGTATTGTAAACCGCCCTCAGTCGAACAATTTCCCGTCACCGTCGGGCGGGGGTTTCTTCTTCCGCCGCACACCGGTCCGACCGACAATAGAAATGAATCTTCCGTCGGGCAGTTCGGTGGTGATTGTCTGGCCTTGATAAGTCTGGTCCGTCGACCGCAGTATCTGCCCGTCGCCATCGCGGGTAACGCTGAAACCGCGCCCGAGTACGGCGCGGTAGCTCATGGCTTCCAGTTGCCGGGCGGCGGCGGAGATTTCCTGGGATGCCAACGCGATCCTGTAGAGCGGCGAAGACGCCTCCATGCGCCTGGAGGCCTCGCCGAGGCGGTCTCCGGTGAGTTTGGCTCTTCGCCCCAGCGCCCAGGCCAAAGCGTGCTGCAACTGCTGCAACCTCGCCCGTGCGCTGGTGGCCAGACGGGCCGGATGCAAAGCCGCCAGGCGATTTGCCGGTCCCCCCAGCCCCTGGCGGGCATCGGCGAGCATCTCGCCAACGGCACTGCGCCCGCGGAGGGACAGTTCGTCAAGCTGCTGGATGCGGGTCCGAACGGCGGAAAGGGGATCTCGAAACACGGAGCTGCGCCCCAAGCCGGTCAGGGACGATCTCGCCGCCGAGATGTTATCGCGCAGTTGGCGGGTAATCCTGGCGCCGAGGTCGTCGATGTATCGCCGCACCTGGTCGGCGTCGGGGACCGCCAGCTCAGCCGCCGCCGTCGGAGTCGCCGCTCGCACATCGGCAACCATGTCGGCGACTGTGGTATCGCTCTCGTGCCCCACGCCGCAGATTATCGGCGTTCGCGCGCGGTATATCGCCCGGGCAACTACCTCCTCGTTGAACGCCCAGAGATCTTCGAGGCTCCCGCCCCCGCGGGCGACGATTATCACGTCGATTTCATACGCCTCGGCGTTAGCGTCGAGCAGCGTCACCGCTCGGGCCACTTCGCCGGCGGCGCCTTGTCCCTGGACCAGCGCACCGAGAAGGTATACCCTCACCCCGCCCCAGCGGCGGCGCAGAGTGCGCCGTATGTCGCGAATCGCCGCGCCGCTCGGCGAGGTGACAATCCCGATCCCGCGCGGAAATTTCGGGATCGGTTTTCTCGCCGCCGGGTCAAACAGGCCTTCGGCCCGGAGTTTGTCGCAGAGTTGCCTGAAGGCCAGCTCCAGGGCGCCCTGTCCGCAGGGAGTCATGCGGTCGGCGTACAGTTGCAGTTGCCCGCGTACCTCGTAGACGTCGACCCGCCCGGCGATAATCACTTCCATTCCGTCGGCGGGCGTGAATTTCAGCCTGGCGGCGCGGTGCTTGAACATCGCAACGTCGACGGCGGAATTGGCGTCCTTGAGGCGGAAGTACATATGACCGGAGGAATGAAACTTGAAGTTGCTTATCTCCCCGACAACCGTAACCCGCCCGGGAAACGCGTCAGCCAGCGCCCCCTTGACCCCGGCAAGCAGCGCGGAAACCGACATGGCGCTCGGAGAGGCGGGCTCGGTAGCTTCCTGCGCCGAGAGATTCGCCGCGGTGGATTTGTCCGGATCGAAAAACGCAAAACGATCGTCTGGCATGGTGATCTGTTCTAGAGCGGGGCTTTGGCGGGGTTTTCGCCGAGTTCGGACAGTTGTCGGACGGTCTGTTCGTACTTCTCGGCAGCGTCGCGGCGTTCGGCGTCAGCGGTCTTGTGGAGTTTCAGGAAACGCCCGTAGTAAACCGCCACTCGCCCGAGCATCACCGCCCTGCCAAAGCGGGAAAGTTTCTTGATGTTATCGAGGTACCATTCGGCCAGTTCCCGGCATGCGGCTTCGGCGACCTCGTCGATGCTCTTGGCGGCCATCGGAACGTACGTCTGGAGAACCTGGTCGGTGTCTTCGTTCACGAACACCGCGGCCCGCGCAGGGTTGTCGAGTTCGACTATGCAAATCTTGATGGCCCGCTCTCGGATCGCCTGGTCGCCCGGACGCTCGGTAAGGGCGGAAGCCAGTGCGTCCAACCGCCGGGCCGAAGACTCACGCCGGGCCAACCGCCTGAGGTCATTGCGAATCCGGAACACCTGCTCCATTTCGTCGTCGTCCACTACCGCCATCGCCGCCCGGGCGGATTTGGTGGCTTGGGCGTACCGTCCTGCCGCTTCGTGCTTCCGCGATTCGGTCAGCAGACCCGCCAACGAAGGCCTCGAAGCAGGCCTCGAAGTCGCAACCTCGCCTCGCGCCGCCGAAGAGGCTATCAGCACCGCGATCGTGATAAGAGCAAATTTCCTCATGGACCGATTTCCGGTGCGCTACTTCTTTCCCGGCCGTGTCCTCTTCCCGGGAGCGGCCTTATCCTTATCCTTGTCCTTGGCTTTATCCTTTTTGTCCGCTTCGATAATCGCTTTCAGCTTCTTTGCAACCCATGCGTCGCGCAGAGCCTGGCTCTGGCGGTCGTGGGTGGCCATCAACTTCATCGACAGCTTGCTGGGCAGGACGATAGTGCCCTTGGATTTCAGGATGGACTTTCCTCTGGTGAGTATGAACTTCCCGGCGAAGTCCCGCAGGGATTTGTCTTCAGCCAGTGACCATTCCGGATCGATGCGGTTGTAAATATGGAGGATGGTGGTGATTTCGACCATAGTCTTGGGGACCTCGGTCGGTAGCTTGAATGCGGGCCATTGATCCGGTTCGGTTAGCACCCTAGCCAGAATCATCGCACCAACGGCGTGACCGGCGCGGGTATAGGCGCTCCCGCCCTCGTTTTTCTTCAGGGAATCGATCTGTATGAACAGGGAGGCCAGACGGGCCTTGGGACTGCTGTGATACAGGCTCGACATTCCCGCAAGGAACTCCTGAACGTGCGAGAACATGGTGGCTTCTTTTTGATACAGGAACACCGCCTGCTTTACCGGGAGGAAGGTAGGCACGTAGTTGCGTCCGAGTTCGTACCAGACGATAGCCTCCCCCACATGCCCCTGTGTAAGCTCGTGTGCCACCGCCAGGGCGCCCGTTATGGGCTGGGGATTATCGATCCTGTGCGGTTGCCACTGGGCGATCACCTGTATTTTGTTGTTAACGAGCTGGACTGCCTGGCGTTTGCTCTGCGGTTGGGTGGGCATGAAATTGGCAACGAACGGTCTGCCCCATATTTTCGCCCGGAAACTGATGTTCGAGGCGCTGCGGCAGTGCTTCCACCAGATCGGACGGTACTCGGGAATCATTCTCCTGATATAAGCCAGGTCGCTCTTGTCCGCCTTTGGAAGCATCGCAGCCGAACGCATGCGCGCCATCTCGACCTTCAGAGCGATGAAATCCGAATGCATGTAGCAGTTCAGAATCTTCTTGTACTGCTCGAGTGCCTTCTGTTTTGCTATGGCCAGAGGGCTGGCCGGTTTAGTGGTCGGCTGGGTAGCGGGCGCAGGTTCCGCCGCGGACGACTTCTGTATCGCAAAAGACGCCACTGCAAGAACCATCACGGTCGCAACAAGGGTCGCTCTCTTCATTAACAATCTCCACACGATGCATTCTACTTACCGGCGATGATAAGGTCGAGACGTTTGGACTTCTCGGCCAGGCTCAAACCGCCGCTGCCCTCGATGGTCATCCATCCGTTGTAACCGACCTTGTCGAGTTCCTTCCTTACCAGGGGCCATTTCACGCTGCCGTCGCGGATATTGCAGAACCCTCCGCCATGCCCGTCGGGTTTGAGCTTGAAGTCCTTGACGTGGCATTTGACGATCGTCTTACCGAACGTCCGGATCCATTCTTCCGGCGGAGCGTATTTCACGTGGTTACCTATATCGAAGTAGAACTGCACCCACGGGCTGTCGATCGAACGGACGAAACTCGCCGCAAGCCCCGGTTTGACCCAGAGGTTGTTCCAGACGTTCTCGACCGCGATGACGACCTTGGACTTTTCGGCGACCGCAGCCGCCCGCTTCAGGGCCTCACGCGACATTTTGGTCGCGAGGTTCTGGGCGTCGATGTAGTCCTTGTACTTCGCGTTGTCGCCCTTGACCACACGGGTGACCAGGGCGGTTTTCTCGTCGAAGGCGATATCGAACTCCCACGGTTTGGGCAGGCCCTTGCCCCCGACGCGGCAGGGCACGACCAGGACGGCGTCCGCCCCGTATCCGGCGGCGGTTTTCAGCGCCGTCTCGAGCGACTTGACGGACCCGTCGACGCTCTTGGGGTTGTTCATGCCCAACCAGCCCCGCAGCACCGAGTGGATCTTCATACCGGTTTTCTCAGCCAGGGCGCGGGCCTTCTCCGCATCAGCGGGTTTGGCGTTCCACGCGCCGCACTCGACACCGTCAAAGCCCGCCTCCTTCATCTTCGCGAGTGTTTTCTCGCTGATCTTCCCGGTGATGAGGGATTTGTATAGTTTCGTTTTGAATCCGGCGGGCGCTTTTTCCGCCAACGCGGCGCCGGCAAGCGCAAGTCCGGACCCAGCCGAAACCGCCAGGAACTCACGTCGCGTAAATTGTTCGGTCATGGTAATGGTGTTTCCTTTCGCGCGGGGGCCGTTCTATCCGTTCAGCACCCAGCCTTTTCGGTAAGTCTTCTTGATGTACTGGTCTGCTTCGGGGCAACCGGGGGCCTGGAGGCTCTTGGCGGAGGGGTCCCACTTGAGCTTCTTGCCCACGCGGTAAGCCACCAGCGCCAGCATGTTGTTCTCGATGAACTTCCCGGCGTAATCGAAGTTGCACGTCGTCGGCTTGCCTGTCTTGCAAGCGAGGATCCACTCCTTGTGATGCCCGATCGACGCGGGGATGAGATCCTTGGGCTCCGGCGACTTGTAGTGAGTCATGTCGCCGGTCATCATCATGATCCGGTACGAATAATCCGCTACGATCGAGCCCTTGTCGCCCTTGAATATCACGCCCTTGGACATCTTGTCGCGATTGAACACGCCCGAGGGCATGCCCGGTTTCTTGTCTCCGTCATACCAGTAGGCCTTGATGGCCGGACGCCAGTCATTAGCCGGGATCTCCCACTCCGCCATCAACCATGTCGGAACGGTAGCGTCGCTCTTGGGTGAACCGGTCGCCTTACAACTGCTGGCCAGACCGATATCGAAACCCCACGCCGCCAGGTCCATCATGTGGCTGCCCATGTCGCCGATCTGACCGCTGCCGAAGTCCCAAAAACGGTTCCACTTCAGACAACTGCCGATGTAACCCGGGTTGTACGGATGCATCGCCGACGGGCCGACCCACAGGTCCCAGTTGAGGTGGGAGGGCACGGGTGTGACCGCGGGAAGATAGTCTCCGCCCTTGGGCCTGCGGTTGCACCAGACACGCACCGATTTGGGCGTACCGATGGCCCCGGCGCGAATCATCTCCACGACGCGCCGATAATTATCCGTGGCGTGGATCTGCGTGCCCTGCTGGGTGGCGATCTTGCCCTTGTGCTTCAGGTACGTCTGGCGAACCAGGCGGGTCTCCTCCACGGAATTTGCGAACGGTTTTTCGCAATAGACGTGCTTGCCCCGGTTCATCGCCCACATGTTGATAAACGCGTGGGTGTGATCGGTGGTCGCGCAGACCACCGCGTCGATATCTTTCTGTTCGAGGCATTTGCGCCAGTCGACGTACGTCTTGGCTTTGGGATACCTCTTGGCGGGACGGGCGAGACACTTGGCATTGACGTCGCACAAGGCGACTATGTTCTCGCTCCGAACACCGGCGAGGTCCGACCCGCCGCGCCCTCCGACACCGATGCAGGCGATGTTGATTTTTTCGCTTAGGTTCTTTCCACTGAGAATCGCCGGGGCGGCGACCAGCGCCAGACCGGCGGCGGTACTGCCTTCCAGGAATCTGCGACGCGTCACTTTGCGTTTCATGATATGTCTCCTATGGGGTCAACCGAAGTTCACGATCAATGGGCTAGACTACCATCGCCGCGAGGTTGATTCAAGGAAGTTCCGCCCGTTATGTCGCGCGGTGAGCGACAACGGCTTGAGCCATGGATGAACACGGATAAACACGGATAGCAAGAACATGGAAACGGCTACGGCGACGACAACGGCTTGAGCCACGGATAGCACGGATTACACGGATGTAACGGCTACGACTATGGCAGCGTTTCTGGGTTTAGCGAATTATTCTTTCGATTGTTGCTTTGGGATGTAATCCGAAGTTTACCAGAAGGCCAAAGCGCAGGTTGATTGCTTTCAGGTAATTAATGACTTGAGCGTATAGTGTCCGGGTCTAAGCGATTTCAACGATTCTAATTCAACAAGAGTTTCGTCATAACAGATCAGATCCGGCTTGTAGACTGGGTTGAGCGCCTCCCCCTTGTACAGAATCGATAACTTCTTCTCGGCTTGAAAAGGAATACCCTGTCTGGTCAATTCCTTTTCCATGCCATCCGTGGCTCAAGCCGTTGCCGTAGTCGTTGTCGTTACTATACGTATTTATCCGTGTTCATCCGTGGCTAATGTCGTTGTCGCAGTCGGCGGTCGAAGCGTCATTTCTGCGTTTCGGTCTCGCCCGACCATGCCGGAAGCAGGAAGGAATCCGTCGCGTTTGCGGGAGTCTCGGTCCCGTCGTATTCTTCCTTGCCCTGCACGAGGAAGATATTGTCCCCGTTGACGCCGACATCCGCCTTCTTCCGCCACTTGACTCCCCAGTCGGGATACAGCACGTTGTGTCCTCTCTGCCCGTGGTTGCGGCTGCTGGAGCGGGGTGCGGAGAGGAACTCGGCCTGGAACCGCCCGTTTTCAAATACGGGGGTCTTATCGGAAAGGACTGCCATTTCACCGGCCACCGGTAACTGGACGCTGTTGCCCAGGGCATGCTGGTAGGAGTAGCTGACGTACTTCGCCGCCGGGAAATCGGTCATTTCGTAGTTTACGCCGAATACCTCCCCCGCCGCATCGGAATCCGCGGGACACTGGAAGACGCTGAGCGGCGCGTAGTGATCTCCCGCCAGGTGAAACAGTCCCGCAGAGTTGCTCACTGGATTCCGCCCGTTCACCGGAAGCCAGGCGGCTTCCGATGCGTGGGCCATGGGCAGGGAATCCTTGTTGTCCAGGGCGTAGTTCTTCATGCCCGTACCGATCTGTCCGACATTCGCGGCGCACTTGTTTTGAAGCCCCCTGTTCTTTGCCTGCCTTGCCCAGGGTACAAACAGCAGCGCCATGATGATAGCCGCCGCCGCAAGCGTACCGAGTTCTCTGAGGGAGAACGTCGCTCGCCCCGCGCCGGAGAGCTGGCGCCGTACTGTCGCCGCGGTCGATTGCCTGGCCGAAGCGATCCTCGCAAGCGTCCGGTCCGCAAGGTCCTCGGGCGCCTCGGGCGCGCCGAGAAGTTTCAGCGCATCGAGCGCGTTTACCAGATCCTCCCGCAGCGTCTGGAACTCCGTATCTTCCTCAAGGCGCATTTCTACCCGGCGCCCGGTCGCTTCGTCGCAGCGGGCGAGCAGGTAGTCTATCAGCAGCGTCTCATCTTTTTCGCGTCGTTCAGTCATCGTCTAATTCCATCCGGGCCTTCCAGAGCCCGGCAAAGCGTCCGACGGCCGCGTGGAGCCGGCTTTTGACCGTCCCAAGCGGCAGGCCGAGCATGTCCGCGATCTCCTTGTATGCGAAATCGTGGAAGTAGCACAGCACCAGCACCACCCGGAGCGTCTCCGGAAGTGAGCCGACAATCTTTTCTACGGCTAATCGGACCTCGAAGTTCACTAGATTTTCATCCGGGGGGGGGATCGACGAGGGCATGACCGTCGCATAGCTGTCCTGGTCCTCGGCGCCGCCGATGTTGGCGTCCAGCGGCGCCGCCGATCTCCGCGACCTGCTGCGAAGCGCATCGCGGGCCTTATTGGCGGCTATCGTGAACAACCACGGCTTCAAACGCCTGGTGGTATCGAACGTGCCCGCCGATATGTGCAACTGCAGAAACGCCTCCTGGAAGGCGTCCTCGGCCATCGCACGGTTGCCCATGAACCTCGTCAGAAACGCCAGGAGTTCCTGCTGGTGACGCCGAACCAGCGCACCGAACGCTTCGCTATCGCCGTCAAGGTGACGCTGAAGAAGCATCGCGTCGCTGATCTGTGAAGGTTCCGGTACCTGGTTCACGCCGCGGCGGGTCCTTTCATTACATTCGAGCCGCCGATGATTATACCGCCTCACAATCATTTTGCGACAATCGAACCGCTGATTTGCTAACGGCGTGGCAATCAAGAATTCTTGAACTTCGCGCGCCAAAGGAGTATCGTTCAATTATGAGACGCGGAATACTTGCCGACAAGGATCAACTTAGCGCACTGTCCGAGCGGATGACAGTCAGTCCGTTCGACGCGATCTTCGATGCACTACAGAGGCGATGTGCACTGATCCTTCAAACCGGACCGATCACCGAAACGCAGTGGCGGGCAATCTGGGAACGGGGCAAATGGTCTTCGGCGCTCCTTGCCGCCCGGGCGACACAGGGACGAATCATGGACCTGGCGATCGCACATCACGTAGATCCGAACAGCGCCTACCGCGACCGCGCCGTTGAGGAACTCGACAACATCTGCTCCTGGAGTACCTGGGTAGATCCATGCCACAACAAGATGGCCGCCGATATCTGCACCTCGGAATCCGCAGTGGCGACCGTTGTCGGGCTGGACTGGTTGTGGGACGATATTTCCGCCGAAAAGCGCGAAGCGATAATTCGCAATGTCTCCGACAAGGCACTCAAACCCTACCTCCAGGCCATCGAGGAGGAAGTCTGGTGGCACGGTTGCTATCACCACTGGAACGCTGTGGTCAACGCCGGGATGGCGCTGGTGGGCATGGCGATGGAAGACGAGGACCCGCAAGCCGCCAAGGTCGAGGAATCCGCCCGGGCGGGTCTGAAGCACTTTTTCGACGCATTCGGGGCCGACGGAAGCTGGGACGAAGGGACCGGATACTGGGGCCTGACGATCAGATACCTCCTCCTGCTGGCAGAGGCCGACAAGAACCTCCGCGATGACATGGGCATATACCACTCGCGCGGAATGGAGGCGACGGGCCTGTTCCCGGTCTACTTCACGCCTAACGGGCACGCCGCAAGCTTCGGCGATATGCCCACAGAACCGCTGCACGGAACGATATACCTGCTGGCGAAACGGTTCGGTCTCAAAGAGGTCGCATGGTGGCTCGACACGTACTCGCTGGGACGGGACGCGACCACCAACGGATGGTCCGCCGCGGGCCTGGCGATGCTCTTCCGACCCGAGAGTCTCAAGGTCCACGACGCACCGAAACTCGAGGAGGTAAAGACCTTCCCGCAAATCGGATGGGCCGCAATGGCCGATCAATGGCCCCGACCGAAACTGTACGTAGCCGCGAAGACCGGCGATATGGCGGTAAACCACGCAAAGAGCAATATGAACTCCATCCAGCTTCAATTCGGCGGCGAAATGATGCTCGTGGACTTCCCCAGAGGCCCGCAAAACCAGCAGTTCGGGACGGCGGCACAGAACCGGTTCTACGAAGTAACCGCGCGGGCTCATAACACGATATGCACCGCCCAGCGCGATCACCAGATCGACGCCCAAGGCTCCATACTCGAATCAAAGAGTACCAAAAACTACCGCTGGGTCGCGTGCAGCGCCGGGGGCGCCTGCGGCGAAAACACGCAATTCATCCGTCACGTGGTAATGACCGTCGATCCGGACCTCCACGAAGGCCTCGCCGTCATCGTCCTGGACGAACTCACCAACGGCGCCCCGGAAAAATTCGAGCTGTTCTGGCACACGCGGGGCAAGGTCGACTTGGACCCGAAGACACAGAGGGGAATTATCACCGGAGTTCGCAACCAGATGCATCTGGCGCTGGCCGCCACGGTAAAAACATCTCTGGACCTCAAGTCGGCCAGCATCGATTCCCACTGCAGCGAGCGGTTCCTGCACCTGACCGGAGGAGCAATGGGCAAAGTGCTGCTGGTCAGCGTGTTCGCCGGGCGACCGATCGACGGAATCGTAGACATCCAGGAATCCGACGAAGGCGTAACCGTGCTCGCCGGGGACGCCAAAGCATACTTCAAACCCTCAAAATCACACCTCAAACTCACTCGCGTAGAAGTCTGATTTATCCGAAAAATGGGCATTATTTTGCGACGAAATCATTCGGCGCGCCTAGGATTAAATGTAACCGTTCAGGCCCATTCGGACCTGTGATGCTTATCTGGCGGGGCAGCGCAGC
>CAZSLS010000080.1:0-26001 GCA_964607575.1 uncultured Planctomycetaceae bacterium
AGAATACCGACCGGTGCGCGAAAATGCGCGCCAAAAGTCCGACAGACTCCTAGCGCCTCATTGGCCTGCTGTAATTCGCGCGTTCTGTTGAGCACTTCGGTCTCCAAGTGCTGGCGGTATCTGCGGTTATCTCGGATGAGACGGGCACGTTCCAGAGCCTTTTGGATCGTGTGTTCGAGAAAACTCATCTTCGCGATGGGCTTGATGAGGTAGTCCCAGGCGCCGAGGCGAAGGACGGCGACGACGTCGATCATGTCGGCGGTGGCGGACATGACCACCACGGGTGTCTCGGGCGATTCCTTCACGAGAATCTCCAGCATCTCCGGACCGGGCATTCCGGGCATTCTTATGTCCAGCAGGACCAGGTCCGGCCGCTCGCGACGGAACAGTTCCAGACCATCGGCCCCGTCGTGTGCCCGGTAGCAGACCATGCCCTGCTCCTCGAGGTAAACAGATATAGTCTTGCAGAGCAACTTGTCATCGTCGACAACCAATACTCGTATCGGTCCGCGTTCCATACGCTATCCTTCTACCAGGGGAATTCGAATGATGAACTTTGCGCCCTTGCCGAGCGTGGATTCAACTGCTATCTGACCGCCGTGGTTGTTCGTGATAATGTAGTAGGATACGAACAGCCCCAGCCCCGTGCCCTCGCCGACATCCTTGGTCGAGAAGAACGGTTCGAAGACCCGTCGCCGGACCTCTTCATCCATTCCGGGACCGTTGTCTGCAACCTCGATTCGGGCGGTGTCCTGCTCCCGGGCGATCCGCAGCGTGATGCAGGGCGCCTCGTGGGACGCGTCAGCCAGCGAATGGGACGCGTTGGCCAGCAGGTTCATCACCACCTGCTGGATCTCCGCGGCGGTGCATGGTACGGCGGGCATTTGCGGATCGTAATCGCGCCGGATTTTGATGTCGCGGAAGTTCAACTTCTTCTTCAGGTCATAGTCGTGGGCCGCCAGTTCGACAGCCCGATCGAGAACCTGGGCCAGATCCACCGATACACGCATCTCAGACCGTATTCTGCTGAATTGCAGCATATTCCTGACAACCTGGGAGGCCCGCCTGCCTGCGGCGCGAATTTCCTCCAGGAACTCGACGACGCCGCGCTTGTCCAGGTACAAGTGCGTCGCATCCAGGTTCACGCCGAGTTCCTCGGCAATCTCCCGGTTCCTGGGCCTGCCCGGGTCGGTCAGCATCAGCACGTTCTGGATGCCCTGGACGATACCGGCAAGGGGGTTGTTGATCTCGTGGGCGACCCCCGCCGCCAGCCCGCCGACGGTCTTCATCTTCTCTGTCTGGATCATCATCTGTTGCAGGTGCTTGCGTTCAGTGATGTCGCGTACGATAGCCAGTACGCGTGGCTCACCCTCGGCCTCCAGCCTCGTAAGACTCACCTCAACCTGCACGGGCGAGCCGTCAGCGGCGCTGTGAAGCCATTCAAACACCTTCGTCTGGCCGGCGAGGACGTCCTCCAGGTATTCGATCGCCCTCTTTCTGGAATCCGCACCATCCGGTTGCGCGGGGGGGGAGAAATCGTCCGGCATCCGGCCAACAATCTGGTCCCGGGGGCGACCAAGCATCTCCAGTGTCCGGCTGTTACAATCCGTGATGCCACCAGGAGTTAGTATGATGATGCCGTCGTTGGCCTCCTCGAACAATTGACGGTACTTCAATTCGCTTTGCCGCAGTGCATCCTCGGCCCGTCTACGGTCGGTGATGTCGACTCCGACCCCAATGAAATACTCGACGCGCCCGTCGGAGTCGAAGACCTGCTGACCGTGCCATTCGACGAGGAGTTCCCGCCCGTCACGGGCCAGTACGCGGTTTTCGTTGGTCGTGGGTTCTTCCTCATCGACGAGCTGACGGAACACGTCGCCCAGATGCTCCCGGTCCGCTTCGGGCACAAATGTGGTCAGGTAATCGGTCCCTACGACCTCGGCCTCACTGTATCCAAGTTCACGGCGCATCGACTCGTTCATCAGCATTGTCTTCCCGTCAGGCGCAATGGCCACAATGAAGGCCGGCGACGCCTGAACCAACGTCGTCGAAAAGTCCTTCTCCGAACGCAGCGCCTCTTCGGCCTGTTTCCGTGCGGTAAGGTCGTTGAAAATAGCCAGGACCCGGTCGGGCAGCAGCGCACCGGAGACCTCAACATAGCGCGTCGAGCCATCCTTGCAGACAATATTCACTTCGATGGGCGAGATCTGCTGATCACTCTGCATTGCCTGATCAACGGCCGCCTGCCACTTGGCGGTAACGTCCTGACGGTACTCCGGATTCGGATAAGCCAGGCGAAACCAGTGATCGGTAGTAGGCATGTCATCGAGCGTGTATCCGAAGGTTGTGCGGAACTTGTTGTTGCTGTAGAGGATATCCCCCTGCATATCGGCCCAGGCAATAGCGACCGGAGAGGAATCCGTCACGGCCTGCAGTTGCTCCCGACTCTGCCTCAACGCCTCCTCCGCCCGCCTGGGCTCGGTAATGTCGCGTGCCGTGACGGCGATCTGGGCGACGCCCCCCTCTTCGTCCAGAACGGGAAACAGGTTGACATCGAACCACCGACCGGCTCTCTCATCCTCGAAACGCACTGCTCGGGCCGTGCGGATCACCTGTTCTGCTTTGGCCCTTCGGTTCGCGGCGACTTCCGGCGGAAACAGGTCGAACGCGCAGACGCCTACCAGATCCTTCTCACTGCCACCGAGTCTCTGGACGGCAGTCTCGTTCAGGGCAAGAATCTTTCCGTCCGGCTCAACCAGCAAGGCCACGTCGTCGGGCGCATCGAGCAGGGCCCGAGCGGTCGCTTCGCTCTTGGCCAGCGCTTCCTCTGCCTGTTTGCGATCGGAGATGTCGCGGATGATGGTAGAGTAGTAGACGATCTCGCCGGTTGGGGACGTGTGTGCCATGATGACTTGCGAAGTGGGGATTTCCGTACCGTCGGACGCCAGCAAAGCCGTCTCACCTTCCCAGAGCCCGCCGCGAGCAGCCGCTGGAAGGCCCTCGTTGAGAACGATGTCTCTCGCCCATTGCGGATGCACGTCGGGAATCGGTTTACCGGTCTCGACGACGTCGTCAGTCCAGCCGAGCAGTTCCCGGCCTGCCCGGTTGATATAGGTTATTCGCCCGTCCGGTCCCGCGGTCGAGACCATGTCACTCGTGGATTCGAGAATGGCCGTCAGGCGGATACGTTCGGCTTCGGCCTCCTTGCGGTCGGTCATGTCGCGGATGACGGCCATGGAGGCGGTACGCCCCTCGTATTCGAGTACGCCGGTCGACAGTTCCACGTGCCTTACCTGCCCGTCCTTCGCCTGGATTTTGATCTCGTAAACTGACGGAGAGTCCTCTCCCGCCACACGAGCCTCGTACCGCTGGGTCACGATGTCATGGTACTCGGGCATGACGGCCGTCAACATGGGCATACCGATCAACTCCTCGACGGAGTAACCCGTGACTCGCGCCCAGGCGGCGTTGGCGAACTTGCACAATCCGTCCTGAATGATGACCACGCCGTCGTTGGCCATTTCGACCAGGGAGGAGTACTTGGCCTCCGATTCGCGCAGTTCGCGGTTGACGGCTTCTACGTCCCTGGTGCGATCTCGCACGCGCTGCTCGAGTTCGGCGTTGAACTGCCTCAGTTCATCGTGCGCTTGCTGAAGGGCCCTTTCTCCCTCCCGGAGTTTGCTCAGGTCGGTCAGAACGTTGGCGAAACAGACCGGTTCGCCTTGTTCGTTTCGCAGGAGAAACAGGCTGTGGCTTGCGGGCAGGGGTTCGCCCGTCGTTGGTTGGAGGGGCAGTTCTCCGGTCCATGCTCCGTCGCGCAAAACAGCAGGGAGGATTTCGTCTTGAAGTCGCTGCCTGTTGGGCCCCGAGTAGTGGTCCGATACGGGCCTACCGTAGGCCTCTTGAGCGTCCCTTACCCCCACCATCTTCAGCAGTGTAGGGTTCATGTACCTCACCATACCGTCTACGTCCGCCCAGCCCATCCCTTCGCCGGAGGTCTCGACGAATTGGCGGAACAGCGCCAACTCCGCCGTCCGCTCGATCACCCGCTGCTCGAGTTCGTCACGGGCCTGACGCACCGCCTCTTCGGCCCGCTTACGCTCGGTGATGTCCTGTCCGATGGCGATGATTCCCGACGGTTGGCCTTGGGCATCTATCAGTCGGTTGACGTTCCACGAGTAGAGGTGCTCGGTGCCGTCGGCCCCCATCAGGGTGTTCTCGTACCCCCGTGTCGGCTTGCCGGCCAATACTATCTGAATGTCGGCGGCGACGTCGGCGCGTTCGGCCTCGGGGATGAACGACTCCAGGTAGTCCATACCCAGGACCTCTCCCCGCGTCCGACCGAACACCCTTTCGGCCTCCGGGTTGAACTCCAGAATCTTATGATCCGGTGCCAGGCACAGGATGATGTTCGGCGCCGTCTCGATAAGTGATCGAGATTGCTGCTCGCTGTCCCGCAGCGCCTCCTCGGCCCGCTTGTGCTTGGTGATGTCCCTGACGACGGACACGAGGCACTGTTCGCCGTTGAGTTCAAAGGGTTGCATCGACACCAGAGCCATGAACAGTTCGCCCGATTTGCGGCGGAAGTCCATCTCTACGTCATGGATCGATCGCTTGCCCTTCAGGACGCTCACGAACCACTCGCGATCCTCGGGTCTAACCCACAAGTTCAGTTCCGTCGATGTTTTGCCAATGGCTTCATCGCGTGAATATCCCGAAATATTCTCAAAACCTTCGTTCACCTCAAGAAGCCGACCGTCGTCGAGAGAAGAGACGATTATCGAGTCGGGGCTTGCGCTGAAGACCTTGGCGAACTTCTCTTCAGATATGCGCAGCGCTTCGGCGCCAAGTTGTTGCCTTTCGGCCGCCTCCTGTTGAAGTTGCTCAAGGGATCTGACCTGCTGTTGGAGTTTCTCAATCAACTCGGCCTGTGTCCTGGATGTGTCTTTCTTCATCGTTTGTTTCCACGAGACGCTGGTTTCTCCGAGCAACGGTTGCAGGTCGTAACACCGTTCGGCCCGATGACCACTGGTGACCAGAGGCGCTCAACTCATCGCCTGATGCACTCTCTGCGACAGTTCGGCAATCCCGAACGGCTTGCTCAGGATCCCCACCGCGCCCTGCTCGACCAGTTCGGTCAAGATGTCGCCGCCGCTGAAACCGGAAGACACGAGGATTCTTACGGCCGGGTCGATCTCCTGTAGTCCGGCGAGAGTTTCCGAGGCGCTCATCTTCGGCATGATAACGTCGAGGATGATCAAGTCGATTTCGCCGGGATGCTCCCGCAGACAGGCCATGGCCTCGACGCCGTCGGCGGCAACGAGCACATCATATCCGAAGCTCCGCAGGGCGGCGGTGGCGAGGTTGCGAATGATTTCCTCGTCATCGACGACGAGGATTTGACCGCTCCCGGTCACTGTCGCCTCGTCCTTCGGTACGGCCACCACCTGGTGCCCGACTGGTCGAATGGGTAGCAATATCTCGAAGACAGTTCCTTTTCCCGGTTCGCTCCGGACCCCGATACCGCCACTGTGACTCTCGATGCACCCGTAGACCGCCGCCAGACCCAGCCCCGTACCCTTGCCCGGCGCCTTGGTCGTGAAGAACGGCTCGAAAACACGTGCCTGGGTATGCTCGTCCATCCCGACACCCGTGTCGGACACGGTAATCTCGATATACTCGCCAGGGGCAAGGCGCCAGAACCTCTGCGCCGAATCTCCGTCCGGAACAGTCACGCACCGCGTAGCGAACAGCAGCGTTCCGCCTTCGGTCATAGCGTCGCGGGCGTTTACGCCGAGATTCAACAATGCGCTGTGAAGCTCCGTCGGGTCGCCCGAGATCACCGGCGGTGAAGCCTGCAGATCATGCACAATCTCGATCCGCCGGTCTACACCGTGCCTCAGCAAGTGTGTTACCTCGTTTATGGTTTCGTGAAGATCGAAGTCGGCGGTCTGCTGCTTGCCCCGGCGTGCAAAGGACAGCAGTTGCTTCGTGAGGTCCGCCCCTCGCTGGGAGGCCTTGACTATTTCCTCGGCGTTGTGCTTCGATTCGCCCTGGTCCTTTGCAGCCATAAGCCAAAGTTGGGCGTTGCCCTGTATCGCCGTCAGAATGTTGTTGAAATCGTGCGCGATACCACTGGCAAGCTGGCCGACCGCTTCCATCTTCTGTGCTTCTCGAAACCGCTGCTCGGCCTCGGCCCGCTTGTCCTCGGCCTCCTTGCGAGCAGCCAGTTCCTCACGAAGTTGGCGCGTCCTCTCTGCCACCAGCTGCTCAAGACTCTCCTGATAGAGACGGTTCTCCTGGATCAAGAGGCCCTTCTCCAACGCCCGTCGAACCGTCAGTTCCAGGACAGCCATGTCGTGAATCGGTTTGGTCACATAGTCCCAGGCCCCCTTGCGGACTGCTTCGACCGCGTCGGCAACAACGCCCGTCCCTGAAACTACGATCAGCGGCGTGTCAGGCGACTCGGCGTTGACCGCGGTGATGACCTGCAGACCGTCAACGTTCGGCATGCGAAGGTCCACCAGAACGATATCCGGCGGTCTTCTCCGGAAGGCTTCCAGGCCCTCGCTTCCGTCAGCGGCCTGAGTAACAATGTACCCCGTCTCCTCGAGAAACACCGCAACACTCCGTCGAACTACCGGATCATCGTCAATTACGAGGACATGACTTGGCGACTTGTTCGCTGTCATAGTGTTCACTCACACCGTCTCGACACTCGCGCCATGATGGCACTGATACCAAGACCGCAACTTATAGTATGTTACCCTGACAGAACATGTGATGCAATCAGCTTTCGGGCCGGGGCGCATTCGATAGAGACGGTGGGCTTTGCGACGTTGGAACGCCGGGCAGGGCGTGGCTTGCCGGGGCTCCGTCGACCCCTCGCATCGGGATTTGACTGGCCGGGACGCGGGTATGGCGCTCGATGTTCCCTCGCATGAGGTGTAACGCCCAGACAAATGTGCGGCGTATAGTGTGAGCCAACCCCCACATACCGAATACCTGCACGGCCGCATCGGCCAGGTACGCAGCTATCTTCCGCGATACCAGCCGGAAAGGCCTGCTCCGGTGCCGCGAGCCCGGCGAAACCGGGCTGGTGTCAACATCGGCAAGGGGAATCTTGCTCTTGGGGCGGATCAAGGCCAGCAGAAAACTCAATGGATTATAGAAGTAAAGGTACGCGGCCAGAATGTTCAACTGATTCTTCCACGGAGTTGGATTGCGGGAGGCGATAACGTAATTCCCGTCGCCGATATACGGCTCGACCGCTATACCGTCGGCGCTCTTGTAAGCGAGCCCCGAGGTGTAGGTCTCGACGTACAGTTTCGAGCCTGGCGAAGGCGAGAGCATCAACACTTGCATGTAGAGGGCTCCGGCCTTGCGAAGCAGGCGGACCTGATTTAGCAGCCCGCTCTGATCGTTGCGCGTATACAGCGGTTGGGCGTCGTGGTGCATCATCATGGGGACCGGGAAGATACCGCTTTCCCGCAGCAGGGCGAATGCCTCGAGGGTCTTGTCGGCGGTTTGGCCCTTCCTGACCAGCGTACCGGACATATCTTCGACGCCCAACCACAGCGCCCACAAACCCGCACGCCTGATCAGCGGGAGATGATCCTTCATTTTCAGTGTATCGTGTATCGTCGCTTCGGTGCCCAGGCGGATTTTGCAGTGAGGCCTCGATCCGGCGTCCACCTTGCTCGCCAAAGTCTCGGCGATATCGAGCGTCCGTTGCTCGTCATTGAAAAAATTGTCGTCCGCCCCGAAGAAGAGGCGGATGCGATATTCGCTGTAGAGGCGCTCGACCTCCTCGGCGATCCGATCGCCGCTCTTGGTGCGATATTGACGCTGATTGTACGCAGGAATCGGACAGTACGGACAAGTGAACCGACAGCCCAATGTCAGGACAAGCGACCCGACCGGACCGTACTTGCTGACCCGATTGGCGGGAATGGCTAAAGATCCCAGCGCGCCGCCACGGCTGGGCGGTTCGAGAAGACTGTATCCCAGAACAGGGTCGGGCAACTCATCAAGATCGCCCACCAAACGCTGGATGCCCGTATCGACCAGTTCGTCGGCCACCCCGTCGCGACGACCGTGCGCATAGACCAGGCCCGGAATCTTGTCGAGCAATCCGCTGTCGCGAGCGCGGGCGAACGCCGACCGCATCGACTCGCTGCTTCCGCGAACCGAAAGAACCACTTCAAGCAAATTCATAAGGACGTATTCTTCGCCCGTGACCGCCGCGTCGGCGGACCAGGGGTTCTCCGCCTCGGCGCTGAAGACTTCCCATGGTTCGTAAATGACCAGCGGTCCACCGACGATGATCAGAGGCCGGTTTGCCGGGTCGATCCGACAGGCGTCCTGGATCATCGCCTTGCACTGGGCCGAATGAAGCTGCACGCTGGAGACCATGAAAATGTCGGGTATTCTCCCGTCGAGGCGCATCTGCGACGGGCGAAAGTTGCGGTTCCACTGCTGTAGAACGATCCGCGTCTTTTCGAATCCGGCGGCGACCATCGCCGATCCGATAGCCCGCACACCGGCGGGGACGATTCGCATGTCGGCGTAGATGAACGGAAGCATCCGCGTGCGATGGTCGAACGCGCAGGCGATAACGGTCGTCAAGTCGTGCTTTGACGCGATGTTCCGCAGGCGCGTGCGAACGTCCGCCAGTTCGCCCGGCTTGAGTAACTCATCGCCACGCCCGCGACAGGGTAGTTCCATATAGAATTGCTCCTCAGAGCTTCCTTTCCTTCGCGGACATCATACAACCTGAGAACAGGTCGGTCCAGCCAAGACCGGAGATAGCTTGACCGCGGGCCAGACCGCGATAGAATCATCGCAGAAGTCCGCGGCGGTCGCGGGCGCGAGTTCATTTGCGGAAGAAACAAAGGGCACGACCATGGCCGATCAGGATACACACACGATTGTGGCGGTCCATATCACCGATCGCATCAAGGAAGCCGTCGATATCCAGAGAGTACTGACGAAGTACGGCGATATCATCAAGACCCGTCTGGGTCTTCACGAAATCGACGCCGGCGGAGCCAGCGGGCTGCTTCTGCTGGACGTGATTCCCCCGGGCGACCGCATCGCGCAATTCGAGAACGATCTCAAGCAGATCGAAGGTGTCGAGGTGAAGAGCATCTCCTTCGAGCACTAATCGACGATGAGTTTGCGGCTGAAGGATTGGATTTTCACCTGCTGGGCGGCTCGAAGCGTTTGGAAGCTGCGCATGGAGCGGGGTAACACGGAGAAACTATAATGAAGCAAATTACATGTATTATTTTGACGGCGGTCTTGCTCGCGGCGGTTTGTTCGGGCGCCGATTGGCCTGTCTGGCGCGGGCTCACCGGCGACGGGATCAGCACCGAGACCAACGTGCCGGTCAAGTGGTCCTCCGACGATAACATCGCATGGAAGACGTCGATCCCGGGCAAGGGGCATTCTTCGCCGATCGTCTCGGCGGGGAGGGTATTTGTAACGTCGGCGGGTAAGGGAAACGCTCGCCTCCTGCTGTCGCTCGACGCGAAAACGGGCAAGGTGCTTTGGACGCGCACGGTCCTGAAAGCCCCGCCAGAGAAGATCAACCGCCTGAACTCTCTGGCGTCGAGCACGCCGGCGGCGGACGGAAAGCACGTGTGGGTCACGTTCCTTAACGTCGAGGAGATGCTCGTGGTCTGCTACGATTTCGGCGGTAAGGAAATCTGGCGGGCTGCGCCGGGGCGGTTCACCGCCAAGCACGGATATTGCGCCTCGCTGCTGCTATATAAGGACCTGGTGATAGTCAATGGCGACCAGGACGCCAAAGGCAAGGACACCGCGTACATCGTCGCGCTCGATAAGGCCACGGGCAAGGAACGCTGGCGGATCGACCGGCCTAACCGCGTGCGATCGTATGTTCCGCCGGTGGTGTTCAATGCCGGCGGGAAGGACCAGATGGTCCTGTCCGGCTCGGTCTGCACCGCATCGTACGACCCGAAAACGGGCAAGCGACACTGGATAATCAAAGGTCCGACCGAGCAGTTCGTCGCCTCGATGGTCTACACCGATGATGTGTTTCTGATTACCGGCGGTTTCCCGACGCTTCATACGCTGGGAATACGCCCCGACGGAAAGGTTCTGTGGCACAGGCGGAAGGAATCGAGCTACGTGCCCTCGCCAATCGCCGCGGGCAAGTACTTTTTTGTCGTCGGCGACAAGGGGCGGGCAAGTTGCCTGGAGGCCAAGACGGGCAAGGTGATGTGGAGCAAGAAGCTAGGCCGCCATCACAGTTCCAGCCCCGTATCGGCCAATGGAAAACTCTACTTCCTCGACGACGACGGGGTGACGTTCGTCATAGATGCAGCCCCGCAGTTCCGCCTGATAACGAAAAACGCCCTGGAAGAACCCTGCCGCGCCTCGCCGGCGATATCGAACGGAAAGATCTTCATCCGCGGTACAAAGAACCTGTACTGCATTGGAAAGTGACGCTGCTACTCAGTGCGTCTGCGTCGCTTCAGCAGCACCGGCAGGCCGGCGGTCAGGAACAGAAGCGTCGCCGGTTCGGGATTGAGGTTCAGCGCTAAGCTGTAGCTTCCGGTCTCGCTATGGTGACCATCAAACGGTAGGGCGTCCACATTGGTTCCGTCCAGGAAACCGGTCAACGCGAAGATAAGTTCACCGTCGGCGGGAACGGTTCCGCTGAGTTCCGACAGCAAAGACGTGCGGCTTTTGTCGTCATTGATTTCGATCAGTTCGCCGGAAGCATCGAACCGTCCCAGCACGGTCTCGAAGTCGCCGGAGACGATTTCGGCTTGAAACGGCACGCCCGGGGTCAGTCCGGTGAACGAGAAAAGTCGACCGGATCGGCGCCTGGAATGAAGGGCGAGGTATTGTCAATATAGGCGTCGAACGAAGCGGCTTGGGGCGACAGCAACGACGTGTCGGGAGCGAAGCGGTTTACAACTCCGCTCATCAGCGTTCCGTCAAGCCGGAAGGTCTTGCCAGTCAGATGTCTGTTCGGATGAACAGGGGGGCGAGTTGATCAAGAAACAGAGATATTCCGCCATTTGCCCAATGCGGCGCCCGCGGATTTCGGTTACTTGGGTCCGCCGCGATTGATCGCACCGTCGCCGAAGCGATTGGCAATTTCGTCGACCGCCCGATCGAGGCGATGCTGTTTGTCTTCCGCGGGGTCGCCGAAGAGCGAGCCCTGGATCCCGGCTGATCCGGTGAGTTGTGAGGCAGTCACACCCAGCAGGCGGAGCGGGCGATGCTGACTCGCGGACCAGTCGTCCAGCAGCCCGCGAGCCTCCAGCCACAGCAGTTCGGTAACGTCGGTGGGTGCATCAAAGGTGGTTGACCTGGTGAGAGTCGTGAAGTCCCCGTATCGCAGTTTGAGGGTGACGGTTCGGGCCTTGAGCTGGTTTTGCCTCAGGCGGCGGGCTACCTGTTGGGTCTGGTCGAGCAGTACGCGGGTCAGTTCGGTCAGGTCGTCGATGTCGGCGCCGAACGTCTGTTCCTGCCCGATGCTTTTGGCGCGTGAGTCCGGGGTGACCGGTCGATCGTCCAGCCCTGCCGCCAACCGCTGAAGGTGCTCGCCGACGGGTCCCATCTGGTCGCCAATCATCTCCGGCGAGGCGGTTCGCAGCTGGCCGATAGTGTGGATATTGAGCTTTTCGAACCGTTTCGCCGCCGCCGGTCCGACGCCCCATAGCTTGCGGATACCCAGCGGGTCGAGTACTTCATGAATGCGATCGGGTTCGATAATCGTCAACCCGTCGGGCTTCTCGAGGTCGCTGGCGAGCTTGGCGAGGAACTTGTTCGGCGCGACCCCGACGCTCACGGTAAGGCCCGTGCGCGATTTGATCCTGGACTTGACGTCGGCAGCCACCCGCGGCGCCGGACCGAGCAGTCGCTCCGTGCCTGTGATGTCCAGGAACGCCTCGTCGATGCTCAACCGTTCGAGCAGGGGCGTGAACTCGCCCATTATCTCGAATATCTCTTCGCTTACTTGGCGATAGCGTTTTCCGCGAACCGGCAGGACGATCGCATCGGGACACAGCTTTATCGCCCGCGCCATCGGCATGGCCGAATGGCAGCCGAAGGCTCTGGCCTCGTAGCTCGCGGTGGAGACCACTCCGCGCCCGGTCGGATCGCCGCCGACCAGCAGAGGCTTGCCCCGCAGCGCAGGGTTATCGAGCTTTTCGACGGACGCGAAAAACTCGTCCATGTCAGCATGTATGATCCGACGCTGCATCACCAATAGCATAACGTATGCGAACAGTTTTCCCAATTCGCGACAATTCTGTATAATGCGCAGTCCGATTTTCAAGTTCAGGAGCTGTGTCAATGGATAGATTGATGGTAACGGTCTCGGGCGTTCGCGGTATTGTCGGTTCGACGATGACACCGCAGGTCGCCCGCGACTTCGGATATGCGTTCGGGACCATGCTCTCAGCGGGCAAGAGCGTTGTTATCGGCAGGGACTCCCGCCAGTCCGGGCCCGACTTGCAACAGGCGATCACCGAAGGCCTGCTGGCCACCGGCGTACACGTGACGTCGCTGGGGATCGCCTCGACCCCCGCCGTTGCCCTGATGACCAGCAAACTCGCCGCCGACGGCGGGGTGATTGTTACCGCCAGCCATAACCCGGGCCAGTATAACGGTATCAAATTCCTCCAGCCGACCGGTACGGGGCTGACGGCGGAAGATGCGATGAAGCTCAAGGCGATATGGGAATCCGGTCAGTTCGCGATGGCCAATGACGATGCCCGGGGCAGCCAATCGCACGACGATACCGCCCCGCAACGCCACCTCGACGATGTGCTGGCGATCTGCGACATTGAAACCATCGCGTCCAAACGCTTCAAAGTGGTCCTCGACTCCATCAACGGAGCCGGATGCATAGCCACACCGGCGTTGATGGAAAAACTCGGTTGCGAACTTGTCCACCTCAACCCCGAACCGGACGGGAACTTCGCGCACAATCCCGAACCGATCGAAGAGAATCTCACCGAACTCTGCGACGCGGTACGCCAGAGCGGAGCGGCGGTCGGGTTCGCACAGGACGCCGACGCCGATCGCCTGGCGATAGTCGACGAAAACGGGCGGTTCATCGGCGAGGAATACACCCTCGCACTGGCCGCCGCGTTCGTGCTGTCGAAGCGAAAAGGCGACATCGCAACGAATCTCTCGACCTCGCGAATGGTCGACGATCTAGCCGCTCGCGCCGGTTGCAAAGTCGTCCGCACGCCCACCGGAGAAGCCAACGTGATATCCGGTATGCTCGCGGGAAACTGCATTCTCGCCGGCGAAGGCGGGGGCGGAGTGATAGAACCGCTGGTGGTACCGGTCCGCGACAGCTTCGTGGCGATAGCATACGTGCTGCAATACATGGTTGAGACGGGCATTAGTCTTAGTGGGCTGGTGGATAAGATTCCAGCCTACGTGATGCTGAAGACCAAGCAGCCCTGCCCGGAAGGGGCGATTGAGAAAATAATCGACGCGACCCGGGAGGCGTTTTCATACCAGCTTGAGGCCAGGCTGAATGACTCCGACGGGCTGCGCATCGATTTCGACGATGCGTGGGTCTCGGTGCGTGCGTCGAACACCGAACCGATCATCCGTATAATGGCAGAAGCGCCCGACACCAGCGCCGCCGAGGCGCTCGTGGCGGAAGTAACCGAAATCGCGGAAACAGTAACAGGATCCTGAAAATGAATAAGACCGTTATTGCACTTACCGTACTTGTGACCGTTCTCGTCGGTCTGTCGATAACACCGGCGACCGCGGCTCCGAAAGCAAAAATCGTCTACCTCGACGAATTGGACCTCAGACTATCGAGCACCGGATGGGGGCGTTCGAGGAAGAACAAGTCGATCGACGGTCGTCCGATAAAGATCGCCGGAAAAGCGTTCAAGCGAGGCGTCGGAACGCACCCGCCCGGAGTGATCCGCGTAAAGCTCGACGGGAAGACCTCCAAATTTACCGCGATGGTTGGTATCGATTCAGAATCCGGGAACAGGGGCACCGCCGAGTTCCAGGTGGTCGTCAACAAGAAGGTCATCGCCAAGAGCGGTATCATGAAAGGCGGGCAACCGGCTAGACTGATCGAAGCGAAGCTCACCGGCGTGAAGATGGTGGACCTGGTGGTGACTGTGGGCGGCGATGGTTTCGGTAACGATCACACCGACTGGGCCGATGCGAAATTTGAAGTACTCGGCGCTTCCCCCAAGGCCGTCAAAGCCCCCGGCTCGGTTCGCGCCAAGGGCGGAACTCGCCGCAGTAAGAAGGCCCACAGGTGGCCCGCCGCGAACCAGGTGCTCAACGTTCATTCGCTTCCGGCTGAAACCGATCGCGACGAACTCGACGCGGTCATTCGACGTACCGGCGCCCTGCTGGAATACATCTCCAAAATGCCGAAAGCTCCGCAGCTTACCGCCGAACGAGCGGTGCTGAAAAAACTAATCGCTTCGGCGAAGAAAGTGGAAATCACCGACGCCGACGGGCGAAAAACCCTGATGGACCTGGCGGTGAAACTCCGCCGCAAAGTCGCATTCTCCAACCCGCTCCTGGACTTCGACAAGATCCTCTTCATTAAGCGCCACTTCAATCCGAACTCCGAGAAGACCGGTAACCATATGTGCGACCAGTACTTCGGGTTTAACGCGATCAGGGGCGGCGGGATGTTCGTCCTGAACAACGCCTTCTCCGACAGCCCCAAAGTAACCAATGTGCTTGAGAAATCCGTTTGCTCCAATGGGCGGTTCAAGGGCAAGAAGCTCACCAGCGACGGAGGATTTCTCTCGCCGGATTTGTCATACGACGGTAAGGAAATTCTCTTCGCCTGGACCGAGATCGCCGAAAACGAAAGAGACCGCCTGCGTTACAGAAAATGGACCGAAAACAACACGTGGAAGATCTTCCGCGTCAATTCCGACGGTACGGACCTCAAGCAACTGACCGACGGAACAGTAAACGACTTCGACCCGTGCTTCCTTCCGAGCGGGCGGATTGTCTTCATTACCGAACGCCGCGGCGGATACGGCCGCTGCCACGGGCGCCCGGTACCCAGCTTCACGCTGCACTCGATGAACGGTGACGGAACCGACATTGTAAGGCTCTCCCACCACGAGACCAACGAGTGGCAGCCCAGCGTCGATAACAACGGTATGATCGTTTACACGCGATGGGACTACGTCGACCGCGGATTCAACCAGGCCCACCATCCGTGGCTGACCGCCCCCGACGGGCGCGACGCCAGGGTGATCCACGGTAACTTCGCCCCCTCGGCGCGAACTCGCCCGCACTTTGAAATCACCATCCGGTCGATTCCCGGTTCTCACAAACTCACCGCCACCGCCGCCTGCCACCACGGACAGGCCTACGGATCGCTCGTGCTGATCGACCCCAAGATACCCGACGACGACGCGATGGCGCCTCTCAAGCGCATCACGCCCGACCAGTTGTTCCCCGAGTCGGAGATCGGAACGCACGGCCCTCCCGCAAACTACGCCGGCGCCTGGCCTCTGAGCGAATACTTCTATCTGTGCGTCTATGATCCGGACAGCCGCTCGAACGCCGGGACGGCTAACAACTATGGTATCTACCTGCTCGACGCATTCGGTAATAAGGAACTGCTCTATCGCGATGAGGAAATCTCGTGTCTGGATCCGATCCCGTTCCGCCCGCGGAGCGTACCCCGCATAGTCCCGCACGGTACGCTGGTCGGAAAACCGCTGGCGCCCGGTAAGAAATACGTGCCCGTCGACCCAAAGACGCTCCCCAAGACCGCCCTGGTAGGTCTGATCAACGTGCACGAAAGCCTCAAGCCGTTCCCCGAGGGCGTCAAGATCAAGGACCTCCGTATCATTCAGATTCTGCCCAAAACCACGCCGTACGCCAACCGCCCGGCGATTGGTTTCGGTAACCAGAAGTCTGCCCGCGCAATCCTGGGAACCGTACCGATCGAGAAGGACGGAAGCGCTTACTTCAACCTGCCGGTAAACATCCCGGTATATTTCCAGGCAATTGACGATCGAGGCCTCGCCGTGCAGTCGATGAGGTCGGCAACGTACATCCAGCCGGGCGAGAAACTCATCTGCCAGGGTTGCCACGAACCGCGAGCAAAAGCACGCGCGCCGATGAGCAGCTTCCCGAAGGCGATGAGACGAAAGCCCTCGGACATCAAGCCGGAGGTCGCTGGCACGAAACCGTTCAGCTTTCCAATACTCGTCCAGCCCGTGCTGGAGAAACACTGCATCAAGTGTCACACCGAGGAGAAGGCAAAGGACAAGAAGAAGAAATGCCCGGACCTCAGCAAGGGAACAATCGGAGCCAGGTTCTTCAACTCCTACAAGAATCTGCGAAAGCACGCGTTCTTCTTCGACAACGCCGTCTACACCACGCCGCGGACTATTCCCGGGAAGTTTGGAGCGCGCGCCTCGAAGCTTTACCAGATGCTCGCCAAGGGACACAACAAGCTGAAGCTCCCGCCCGAAGACATGCATCGCATAACGTTGTGGCTCGACAGCAACTCCGATTTCTTCGGATCCTACGAAAACCTCGAAGCCCAGGCAAAAGGCGAAGTAGTCAAACCGACTATGGAGTAAGAAACGCGCCACCGCCCCGCTTGCGGTTTCGCGATCTTACGCGCTTTCCTTTTTGGACTTTTTGGTCTTCTTCCGCGCCGTTGCGAGTGTCGTTTCGGTCCGACCGGCGACCATGTCCGCGGTGATCACGAAGGCGTCGTTGGACTTCTTCGTTTCGGGCAGGTCATACATCAGGTCGAGCATCAGGGTTTCCAGAACGCTTCGCAGCGCCCTGGCGCCAACCTTACGCTCGAGTGCAAGTCGCACGATCTCTTTCAGCGCTCCGTCGGTGAATTCCAGACCGGCATCTTCCATCTCGAACAGGCGCTGATACTGCTTGACCAGTGCGTTTCGCGGCTGGGTCAGGATATTAACCATCGCGTCCTCATCGAGACCGCCGAGCGTGGTAATACACGGCAGGCGCCCGATCAGTTCGGGGATCATACCGTAATGCACCAGGTCTTCGGGCACGGTCTGGGCGAGGCAATCGCTGTGCTGGGCGAGTGTCTCGTCGCCGATCTCCTCTGACTCGAACCCTATCAACTGCCTTCCGAGGCGTTTCTTGATGATGTCTTCCAGACCGTCGAACGTACCGCCGCAAATGAACAGGATCTGCCTGGTGTCGAGTTGGATATACTGCTGCTCGGGGTGCTTCCTTCCGCCCTGGGGCGGGATGTTTGCGGTCGTGCCTTCCAGCAGTTTCAGCAGCGACTGCTGGACGCCCTCTCCGCTGACGTCGCGCGTGATCGAAACATTCTGGCTGGTCTTGCCGATCTTGTCGATCTCGTCGATGTAGATGATCCCGCGTTCGGCGGCTTCGAGGTCGTAGTCGGCGGCCTGCAGAAGTTTCAGCAGGATGTTCTCGACATCTTCACCAACGTATCCCGCTTCGGTGAGCGTTGTCGCGTCGCCGATGGCGAACGGTACGTTGAGGACTCTCGCCAGGGTTCTTGCCAGAAGCGTCTTTCCGCATCCGGTGGGCCCTATCACGAGTATGTTGGATTTTTCTATCTCGACATCGCTTGCGTCTTCGAGGTCCGCGTGCGTCAGGCGTTTGTAGTGGTTGTGGACCGCGACGGCGAGTACCTTCTTTGCGTAATCCTGGCCGATGACGTACTGCTCGAGGAAGTCGTGAATTTGTCTGGGCGTGGGGATGGAGGTGAACATCGGTGCCGCTTCGGTGGTGCGGCGCTGCTCCTGGCGGATGATGTTCTGACAGAGATCCACGCAATTGGCGCAGATGTAGACGCCGTTGGGTCCCTCGACGATCGGTCCGACTTCGTCTGTGTTGCGGTGGCAGAAGCTGCACTTGTGCCCTCGCCGACCGCCGTCGTCGCCTCCGACACCTTTAGGCCCTGAACCTGAACGGGATGAACTCATTTGCTTTCCTTGTGGTCTTGCGGCTCGTTGCTTGAATCAAGCTCCTCTGTGCCATCGTCAACATCAGCGGGCGTACTTAAGGTAGAATTACTGTTATCGGCCATCGGGGCATCCAGCCCGAGGGAACTGGCCCGCAGGCGGCGGAATTCATCGTCGCTTATTATTCCGCCGGCCCGCATTTCCTCGATACTCTGCATCGAGAAGGTCGATGTCTTGTTGTCGTCTGATAGGCTGTCGGGGTGGTACTTCTTGCGAAACCACAACAGCCCAAAGCCCAGCAACAGGACCATTACAACGCCTGTCGAGCCCCAGAGCAGCACTCCGTAATATCCGGGCGCAGCGGCGCAAAGCAGGGTCGACATGGTCAGTATACTCAACATCGCCGGATTATTCTACACACTACAAGAGCGATAATACAGCAAGCAGATCGCCGAATTGCGCCCGCGGGCAAGCTTTTACGAGAATTTTCAGGTCACGGTGAGAGCCAACTCCAGTTTACCGCCCGTACGTCCGATAATAGCAGTGGAGGGCTGGCAGCAGGGCGAGGAGGCTCGCCTGGCGGGTCCGGCCCGAGTAGACAGGACCCGGAAAAATGACGACCAAGACCTTGAGATTCGCGAAGGATGGACAGTACTATCTCTTTCGTTACAGACACGATATGCAGGACGAAATGATCGACCATATAATGGATATGGCTGAGAGTAGCGAATACAACGTCGACTGGCTGGATGCGGCAACGTTGAGTTTTCAGATCGCCCAACACGCCGCAGCCGGCGACGGCGACATAGTCACGCAGTCAACGCCACACAAATAACCGATTTTCAGGCACGCCACGGACGCGGCTGCTGAGCAACAATAATAAGAACATTGCCAGGGAAGGCAGATGGCTGATATCGCTCTCATTTCACGCTTCACTGAATACCTCGACGTCGAGAGGAGTTTCTCTGCCCACACCGTCCGAAGCTACCACAGCGACCTGCTCGGATACTGCCGCTTTCTCGCCGCCGAGGGCTCTACCAGCGAGCTTTCGGCAGACGAACTGCCTCTGCCCGAGGACTTCCCGCCGCACAAGGAGATGGTCCGCAGGATCGCCTCGGCGGGACCGCTGGAGGTGCGGGCGATGCTCGCGGTGCTGAGAAACAGCGGTCTGTCTAAGTCGACAATCGCGCGAAAACTCGCTGCAATAAGAAGTTTCTACAGGTTCCTGGTCAAGATCGGTAAATTGGAGGCCTCGCCGGTTTCGGTGGTCCGGACACCCCGACAGGACAAGCGCCTGCCCAAGTGCCTCGACATCCAGCAGGTCGAAGCCCTCCTTGCCGCTCCGGATATCGGGACGCTGCTGGGAGCGCGCGACCGGGCCATAATAGAAACGATCTACGCTGCGGGCCTGCGGGTCAGCGAGGCCGTCGCCCTGAACATCGAAGATCTCGACGAGTTTTCAGAGGTCGTGCGGATCGAGGGCAAGGGCAAGAAAGAACGCCTCTGCCCGCTGGGATCGATGGCAATCGAGGCAATAGGACACTACCTCCGCATGCGCAGAGGCGGGAAGTCCGGTCCGTTATTCGTCAACAAGCACGGTTCGCGGATATCGGCAAGGAGCGTCCGACGCAAGCTCGACAAGTATCTGCTGGCCGCGGGGATTGACCCCGGTGTCAGCCCGCACACGCTGAGGCACAGCTTCGCGACCCATATGCTCAACGCCGGAGCGGACCTGCGAAGCGTCCAGGAACTGCTAGGCCATTCGAGCCTCTCGACCACGCAAGTCTACACGCACCTGACGACCAAGCGCCTCAAGGAAGTCTACGATAAGGCACATCCACTAGCGATCGACTGATCTCTTACCGCGACGCAGCCCCAATGAGCGAGGGGGATGGCGGCCAATTCGCGTCGCAATACGAGCGGGCGAACAGGATCGGGGGAAGAAGGTGTTCGTAAACCGCCGCGGAGCGTGTATTCTATGGACCGAACGGTTACCGGAAAAGAAAGGGATGTGAAATGAGAAATGCAATTCATATGGGATCAAAGATATCAAGACGTCACTGCACCCTTATGGGAGTATTGGTTGCGGCCGGCGTCATCGCCGCGATGAGTATTCCTGCAGGTTCCGTTGCGGCGCCAAAGGCAAAGCCGGAGAACCTCGCTCTCAAGGCAAAAGCAACCGTCAGTTCCTCATACAACAACTCATATCTTGCAAAGTTCGCCTGCGATGGGAAGATTCCTGCGGCCGGCGGCAAGAACGATCTCAACCAGGCATGGGTAGCCAAGGGAAACAATCACCCCAAGGGAATCACCTTCAAACTGGAGTGGGACAAACCGGTCACCATCGCCGAAGTGGTCTATTACGGTCGGACCGGTTTCGCCTGGCATGAGAACTGGAAGGATTACGAAGTCTACCTCGACGATTCCAAGGTTCATGTCGCCAAGGGCAAGTTAGTCAAGGGCCACGGACCACAGAGAATCAAACTTGCCAAGCCGGGTCAGGCCTCCAGTCTGATATTGCTTTTCAAGAGTTCCCATGGCGGTCCGAATCCCGGAGCGTCCGAGATACAGGTCTACTCGCAAACTCCTCCCGACAAGCTGTTGGGCAAGTTCACCAAGCCGCGGCCCGTAGGGCCTGGTGCAGCGCCCGTGCCGGTGATAGAGGAATCGGCCGCACTTGCCGGGAAGCTGAAGGCGGGCAAACTCGGGTTCACCAAAATGATGGTCGTCCAGCGACACCATATTCGCTGCACCCACGTCTACACCTACCACTGCGAGGGGCAGAAGGATGGGGGAGGGCTGTTCATTTACGACGTGGCCAGCGGCGAGAAGACCAAGCTTCTGGACACCGCCGACGGACAGATCCTCGGCGCCGATCTCTCGTACGATGGGAAAACAATTCTTTTCAGTTGGCGAAAGAAGGAATCAAAGTTCTACCAGCTCTACACGATCGGGGCCGATGGCTCGAATCTCAAGAAGCTCACTGAGGGAAACCATTACAACTACGATGCATCGTGGATGCCGGATGACCGGATAGTCTTCCTTTCGACCCGAGTGACCCAGGCGGCGTACTGCTTCTTCACTCCGGTGGGAATACTTTTCACGATGAACGCCGACGGTTCGAATCAGAAGAAGATCTCGTCGAACTACCTGAACGATTTCACGCCCGCGGTCATGAATGACGGCAGGATCGTATACGGGCGCTGGGAATATGTGGACCGACCGGCGATTCCCATACAGGGCCTGTGGACGATCAACCCCGATGGGACAATGCTGCAGGGCTATTTCGGGAATCGCGTGCTCGATCCGGCTTCCTTCATCGAGCCGCAGGCCATTCCCGGTTCAAAGAACATCCTCTGCACGCTTACAGGTCATAACGGATCCTGCCGCGGCGCCATAGGCATTATCAACCCCGACCACGGAAGCAATGCACAGGAAGCGATCAAGAATCTCACGCCGGAAATCAGGCTCCGCGGTGTCAGGGTCAGCTCAAACGGTCCGCGAGGTCCTTACCAGACGCCATTTCCGATCGATGAAAAATACTTCATGGTCTCCTATGACGGAACGCTCCTGCTCCGCGACTACGACAGGACGGAGCAGACCATAGTCCTCAAACCAGACGGGCTTGGATTCTACAATCCGCGCCCTCTGCGCCAAAGACACAGGCCTCCGACACCCCCGTCCAACCTGCCGAAGAAACCGGACGGAAAGTGGGCCTATGTCTACATGCAGGACGTGTATAACGGTCTCGAACCCCACGTGAAACGCGGAGAAGTCAAACAGATCGCCGTCGTCAAGGAGATACGGCGAAGCCTGATATCGAGCCCGGGTATCTACAGGCCACATTTTGATTTTCAGAGGGTTCTGGTATCCTGCGGCGCAACCTACGTGCCAAAGAGATTGATGGGATACGCCAAGGTCGAGGAAGACGGTTCGGCCAGTTTCAAGGTGCCCGCGGAAGAGCCTATCTACTTCATGGCTCTCGACGCCAAAGGGCGCGCCGTTCAGAGAATGAGATCCTTCACTCACCTGATGCCCGGCGAGAAGCAGAGCTGTGTCGGATGCCACGCCAATCGCAATTACGCCACGCCCCCCAATCGCAGCAAGCGCGCCGTCGCCCTGCTCCGCCAGCCGCAGGACCTCGTACCGCCCGAATGGGGCGAGGTCTCGTTCGACTACGCTTCGATAGTCCAGCCCGTGCTGGACAAGAACTGCGTGAAATGCCACAACGCCAAGAAAAGGCCCAAGGGCCTGGACCTTTCGGGCGATCGGACAGAGTTATTCAACATCTCCTATGAGATGCTGGCTCGAAAGAACCAGGGGAGAACCGGTAGCCCTTACATAAGCTGGATACCCAGCTACAACGGGCATGAATGGAACATACTGGAAGTGACCCCGAAGAAGTGGGGCTCTCCGGTGAGCAAGCTGGCCGACCAGATACTCAGCGGGCATCCGGACAAGGACGGAAAACCGCGCGTTACGATGGACCAGGCCGCCAAGCGGAGGATACTGGCATGGATAGACCTGAACGTACCGTATTACGCGACGGCTGACACCGCGCATCCGGAACTGCCCGCCTGTCGCAGGGTGACGCCCCCGAAACTCAAGAGTGTGATGGATGACGTCTACAAGAGACGCTGCGCGGGCTGCCATGCTGCGAAGAAAGTGAAGTTGCAGAAACCGTGGCAACCGCCCGGTTCGCGGAACAAGTGGGGCGAAGTGGGCCTGCGAATTGAGAACCCGCACCTGAACTACTTTCTTCTGGCGCCCCTGTCAAAAAAGGCGGGAGGAACCGGAGCTTGTGATGCGGAAGTGTACAAATCCGTTGATGACCCCGATTACAAGGCGATACTCAAGACATTTGAATTTACCGATAAGCTGTTGAAAGATCGCCCGCGCATGGACATGCTAGGCGCCAAAGCCGCCCCATGCTGCGAGACAGGGTATTTCGGTAAGCGGGGGGGGCACTAGTCCTGCGCCAAGCGCGAGGACTGCGGGGGACTCTACCGCAAGCGTCGGCGCCGGGTGGTCGCTACCACGTAGATGCACCATCCGACCGCCGGAACGAGCGTCAATACCAGCAAGAGCGACGATGATATCCCCGTTGTCTGGCCTACCCAGGCAAGGGCGAAACCCACGGGAATCGAACCGAGGGACAGCGCCAGCATGAATCGCCCAAAATGCATCTTCGCCAAACCGGCCAGGATCGTCATGACTTCGGGGACCACGGGCAACGCCCTCGATGCGATGATACCGGCGGCGCCCCATGAATCGAAAAATCGCTGCAGGTCGGCAAGTTCGCTTTCGCCGGCCAGGAAGCGAGCAGCCTTCACGCCCAGCAGGCGAGATAGACCGTACGCGCACAGGCCTGCGAGGATCGATCCGATCGTCGCAATGAGACCACCGATAATTGTCCCATAAAGACTTCCCATAGCCGCCATTATGGGAGCCGCGGGAATTGGCAGGAACAGGTCGGCGACGATCAGAGCGATACCGACGATCCACGCATAAGGACGGGCCGATAGCAGCCATTGCTGGTAGCTTTCGGAAGCAAAGTATGCATCCATCTGCTCGTGCCACATGAAGTAAGGTATGAGCAGGACAAACACAATCACCAGGATTACCACTACCAACTTACGTTGGAACGTCATCAAGAAACTCCTTGAAGGACTATTCGATGGTGGGTCAACGGGAAAAGGAAAACCACCATCTTCCGGGGGTTGTTCTATCGCGGAGTATTTTAGTCCTTAAGCCGGGACGATGGAAGCCTTCCTTCCCCTTGATCCGACAGGAAGCGGATGGCGCCCGAAGGGACATTCGGGCGCCCCAGAAGCAGTTGACACCCTTCCGATATGAAGGGATACTAACCCTTAACGCGCTTATTCATATTGTTGTCCTGAATGGAGCATGTCGCGAAATAGTTCCCACGTTACGTGATGCAAGTTATGTATTGGACGAGGAGCATCTTCGGGATTCGTTGTTATGCGGGTCATGGGAATTCGATGTAGTTAACCGGTACGTGAGCGGTCAGCCAGACGCCGTTTTGCGACAGATAGAAGTCGATAGCGTCGCTTGCCATCCGTTCTGCTTCTATAACGAGTACGACAGGCTTGCCTCGACGCCGCCCGACGATTTCAGCCGTTTGCGCGTCGGTCGACAAATGGACATGTTGTCGATTACCGGGTATCAGGCCTTTCTCCCGGATTCCGCGCAGGAACCGTTCGACTGTTCCGTGGAACAACTGCGTTGGCGGCTGGATTGGCGCCAGTTCCAGATCGACATCGATCGAATGCCCCTGGTTGGCGCGGATCATCTCGCCGTCTTCGCTGATCGCAAATCGCTGTTTGTCATTCTCGTGAACGACGCGGAGCAGCAGATCGAGATCGAGTTTCTTTCCGTATGCGTTAGCTGCGTCGATCAAGTCGGAAATCCCGATCCATCCGGCGTCATCAAGTGTAAGCCCAAGAGTCGCCGGTTTGTGGCGCAGGATTAAGCTCAGGAACTTGCTGGTGCGTATTAGTGAAGGGTCCATTGGGGTTGGTCACTTGGCTCGCTTGTGGGAGAGGAACCATTTGTAGATTTCGGGGTTGCTGTAGGTTTTCTTCCACGAGTTGTGGCCGAAACCGGGGTAGATCGTCAGCTTGGCGTTGGTTCCGCCGGCCTTCTTGATCGCGTCGACCATGGTTTGGCTTTTGGAAGGTGGTACGACCTTGTCCTTGCCACCGTGAAACGCCCAGATGGGCAACTTGACGAGTTTCGCGGCGGTCTTTGGATCGCCGCCGCCGCAGATGGGTATCGCCGCGGCGAAACGCCCGGGCTCTTTTGCGGACCAGGCCCACGTACCGTAACCGCCCATGCTCAGACCGGTAAGATAGACACGCTGGGGGTCGGCTTTGGTTGAGGCGAGAATGTGGTCGAGCAGTTTGCTGAGTTTGTCGACCTTCCAACGTTCAGTCTTCGGGCACTGGGGTGAGACGATGATAAACGGAGTCGTGTTGCTCTTGCGGACGAGTTTCGGGGGCCCGTGGAACTTTACGCGATTCAGATCGTTTCCCCGTTCGCCCATACCGTGAAGAAAGATCATCAACGGGTGCTTGCCGGCCTTGTCGTAGGTTTCTGGCAGGGACTGCAGGTAGTGGACGGTTGCTTTCTTGCCCGAGCCGAGTGTGACTTGGGTGGACGTCGCGATCTGCACGCCCGGTTTCGGGGCCTTGACCGGCGGGACGCCCTTGTCGAACGGGGTTAACCGTACGGTGCGGAAGTGGACTTCACCACCTTCTGACTGCAGGCCGATCTTCCCGGCCACTACGTCGCAACCGGTCGCCTCGTTGATCTTCTGACCGTTGAGGATGACCGTAATATCGCCGCCATTGAACGTGATCTCGTACTTGTTCCACTCGCCTGGTTTCTTCTCGGCGCCCTTGATCTTCGACACTCCCGAGAGCTTTCCGACAAACTTGTTCTCGGCGGATATCACACGCGCCGAACCCTTGACGTTGAATCCGTGGAAACCGTAGATGTCGCCGGCGCTTCCGGCCTTGAGCTGCGCCTCGACGCACTTTGGCAGGGCCCGCGGCTTACCGGTAATCCGCATCAGTACGCCGCTGTTACCGACCGGTTTCCCGGGCGGCCAGCGCCACTCGACGATCAGCTTGAAGCTGGTGTACTCCTTCTTCGTGGCGATGTATCCCATCGGCGTGCCCTTGCAGACCAGCAGCCCGTCGCGAACGGACCACACGTCGGACATCTTCACCTCGGGTTTGACGAGATAGTGTTCCCAACCGGCGAGGCTCTTCCCGTCGAACAGGTCGACGGTAACCGGAACCTTTTTGGCTCCTGCCGGTGCGGCATGGACGATGCGTGGAGCTATCGCGCCGATCGCCAGTACCACAGCTAGAATCCGGACCATCCGCACGCCACGTTTTGAAATCGCAATCGCCTTCATTATCCAATTCCTTTCCGATATATGCATAGTAATTTGTCCGACTGTTGTATTTGATTTACGGAATTCTACACAGCCATCCCATAGCGGGATGAATCCTGGGATAGCTTTTGCTAAGTAGCG
>CAZSLS010000081.1:0-25916 GCA_964607575.1 uncultured Planctomycetaceae bacterium
TCGCGGGACTCGATACGCTGACTAAATGGATGACGAAAACGAGCAAGGCGAAAAGCGGACAGTGACGATCGAACTTGATTGGGCGGTGAAATATGGGGATGGAGAAAGGCGAAAGGCTTGCTGGTTCGGATGGTTTGTTTGCCAGGGCGCTTGTAGAAGATAACTGGTTCACTGAAGTGACCAGTTCGTGTGTCAGGTGTAATCACGCGGGGCGAAATACATTCGCGCGATAATGGGAGGTGTCATTCGCAAACCGCCATTTCCACGCGCGTGACCATTATCGCATGCATCGCAAAATAGTCTTGACCATTTTGCGATGCATGCGATAATGGTCCACATGAAAACCATAAAACGCATCTATGACACCATGCTGGGCGAGCATTTGGCGACCCATCGGCAGATGGCTTTCGTAACGGGACCTCGCCAGGTTGGCAAGACCACCACCTGCCGCAATCATGCCGACAGCTACATCAACTGGGACAACATCGACGACCGGGAGCAGGTTCTGGACGGTCCGGCGAAACTTATCGATCACTTCGGTCTTAACCGCCTGTCAGAGACCATACCAGTAATGTTGCTTGACGAACTTCACAAGTATCCGCGATGGAAGCAATTCTTGAAAGGCCTCTTCGACACCTATGCAGACCAGATTAACATCATGGTTACAGGCTCAAGCCGCCTGGACGTGTACCGTCGCGGCGGAGACAGCCTCATGGGACGATACTTTCTCTACCGAATGCATCCATTTTCTCTGGCCGAAACGATCTACAAAGAGATTCCCGATCCCAAACGCATCGTCCGGGCGCCCGGAAAGGTCAAGAAGCAGGATTTCGATGCCCTCTGGACACACGGCGGATATCCGGAACCGTTCCTCAAACGCGACCCTCGCTTCAGCCGCCGCTGGCAATCCTTACGCAGCGAACAGTTACTTCGGGAAGATATACGCGACATGACGCACATACAGCAGATCGATCAGTTGGAAATGCTGGTGAAACTTCTGGCTGACCGATCGTCCGGTCAACTCGTATACAGCAACCTGGCGAGAAGCGTACGCGTGTCTGTGGGCACGATACGCCGCTGGATCAATGTATTGAGCAGTTTTCACCTCGGATTCCTGATCAGACCGTGGTTCAAAAACGTATCGCGGGCCCTGCGTAAGGAGCCCAAATGGTTCCTGCGAGACTGGGCGGGTATCCAGGACCCCGGCGCCAAGGCCGAAACGTTCGTGGGATGCCATTTACTCAAGGCCGTTGAGGGGTGGAATGACATGGGTTTCGGGAAGTTCCAGTTGGCGTATCTGCGAGATAAGCGGCGCCGCGAGGTGGATTTTATCGTCATTCGGGATGGGAAGCCGTGGTTTCTCGTCGAGGTTAAGTTGCAGGACGAAAACATCAGCAGTGCGCTGAAGCACTATCAGGAGCAGACCGAGGCGCCCTTTGCGTTCCAGGTGGTTGTCAACGCCGATTACGTCGATGCGGACTGTTTCGCCAAACCGCGAGGTCCGATCGTAGTTCCGGCTAGGACATTCCTGTCTCAATTGCTGTAGCCTGGCGAAATGCATTCGCTCGATGAGGTTGACCTATTGTACTCTCAGAACGCTGAGCTTAGACGTTATACCAATCGCATTGACACATCGCCGCAAATCGCGAACAACAAAGATTCTCAGAAATTTTGTTGGTCGAAACGGAAAGTTTTTCAGGGATCCAGATGCGATTGCCCTGAGGCATAACGTAGATTCGGTTTCCCCGACGCACCGCATCGGATACAATTGTCGCTAATGCTCCGCGGCCCCAATACAGGTCGGGGCTTCGGAGAAAAACCATAAGAGCGATGTCGACGCAATGATTGCGTCACGACAGAGAGGACGAACGATGAGGAAGATTTCACTGCTTGTAATACTGATCCTTGCCGCCTGCGCACAGGGCGGTCCGCTTGAAGACAGCGGCGTCACCGGCGGGCTGATCGTTGTGGTCGGATGCGACGACGCCAAGACGATCGCCCAGCTCGCCAGGAGCGACAAGTTCCTCGTCCAGGCGCTCGATACGGATTCGGCGAAAGTTGCGAAGCTGCGCGATGCGCTTGGTAAGCTCGACAGTTACGGCCGCGTAAGCGTATCGGCGTTCGACGGAAAGACGCTGCCCTACGCCGACAATCTCGTTAACCTGCTGATCGGGGGGAGCGTTCCGGCTAGCGAGGTCACACGAGTACTGGCACCGCGGGGCGTGTCGATAATCGGCGGGAAGAAGACCGTAAAGCCTGTCCCCTCCGACATCGCCGAATGGTCGCACTACCTCTACGACGCCAAGAACAACGCCGTCTCGGACGACAAGAAGGTCTCCACGCCGACGAGCATGCAGTGGGTCAGCGGACCGCGCTGGTCCAGGCATCACGATCACATGAGCAGCATCAGCGCCGTGGTGACCGCTAACGGCAGGATTTTCTCCATTCTCGACGAAGGCCCCAAAGCCTCGATCCAGTACCCCGCCCAGTGGCGCCTGGTCGCGCGCGACGCATTTAACGGGAAGCTGCTTTGGAAGCGTACCATCGCCAAGTGGCACACGGACGTCTGGCCGGCAAAGGCGGGGCCCGCACAACTGCCCCGGCGACTGGTGGCGATTGGCGACAAGGTATTCGCGACGCTAAGCCTGCACGCCCCAGTAACCATGCTCGACGCGGCCACCGGCGAAACGCTCAAGACCTTCGAAGGCACCGAGCACACCGAAGAGATAATCGTCGACGGCGGTGAACTGTTCGTGACCGCCCACGCCAAAGCGCCGTCCGAGGGGAAATGGAAATTGAAAACGCCTCAATGCTGGACCGAGACCAGGCGTTCCAACAATTCTCGCCCCTGGAAATGGGAGATGAAGGACCCCAAGAAGATCATCGCCATCGATATCGCATCAGGCAAGGTGGCGTGGACGAAGGACACCACCGTCGCACCGATCACACTGGCTGCCGACAAACAGCGAGTTGTCTATCACAACGGAGCCAACGTGGTCTGCCTGGATCGCAAATCGGGCGACGAGCTTTGGATCGCCGAACGTCCAACGAAGGTCCGGGTCCAGGTCAAATCGGCTCCGAATCTGGTGATTTATAATGAGGTTGTCCTGTTCTCCGCCGGACCGGGCCAGGTCTCGTCGCTCTCGATCAAGGACGGTAAGACTCTCTGGTCCGATTTCCACGGACCGACCGGGCACCAGTCCACCTATGACCTGCTGGTGTCCGACGGGCTGGTCTGGTCGATAACCGGTAGAAATAGAAGGCGACCAAAGAAAAACACAAAAGGCCCCAAAGCAAAAGTCGTCAGGCGACCGGGATGGACATTCTTCGGGCGCGATCCGATAACTGGTGAAACCAAGCGAATACACCCGCCCGGAAGGAGCGACTGGTTCCATCATCGCTGCCATCGCGGACGGGGAACCAACCAGTACCTTATCATGTCGCGAACGGGTATCGAGTACGTTGACGTAAAGACCGGCAAGTGGCAGCCGAACCCGTGGGTGCGCGGCGCCTGCCTCTACGGAATAATGCCCGCAAACGGGCTCACATACGCCCCACCGCATCCGTGCGCGTGCTATATCGAATCGAAGCTCAACGGGTTCAACGCGCTTGTCGGCGCCACCGAGCCCCGGGAAACCACGCCACGGGCCAGGTTGGAAACCGGACCGGCGTACAATAAAAAATCGGTAAAGGCGCCCGGTAAGGGCGGATGGCGCACCTACCGCGCCGACAACATGCGGAGCGGAGCGAGCAATACCGCCGTTCCGGCGAAGTTGAAGACAGGCTGGAAAACAAGACTCGGCGGAAAGCTCTCGCCGGTGACTGTGGCTGACGGGAAAGTTTTCGTAGCCGCGGTCGACAGGCACACTGTCTACGCATTGGACGCCAAAACAGGCGAGGTCGCGTGGAAATACATCGCCGGCGGGCGAGTCGACACACCGCCCACAATCGCCGGCGGACTTTGCATCTTTGGCTCGCGCGACGGGTGGATCTACTGCCTGAGCGCCGCCGACGGTAAGCTCTCATGGCGATATCGCGCCGTGGTGCAAGAGCGCACAATCGTTTCGTACGATCAAATCGAGTCGACCTGGCCGGTAAGCGGGGCGGTGTTGGTCCAGGACGGATCGGTGTATTGCGTCGCGGGGCGATCGATGTTCCTCGACGGCGGTTTGCACCTGCTGAAACTCGACGCGACGACAGGCAAGCTGCAGTTTGAAGAGATCATGGGCGACACGCTGCCCGGCGGCAACAAGCCCCTCCACACAACGGCGCGCAGTTTGGACATGCCCGTCGCCCTGCCTGACATCCTCTCCAGCGACGGAAAGCGTCTCTACATGCGTTCGCAGAGCATCGGCCTCGATGGGAAACGGACTGACATTCGCGCCTCGGGACCAATGGACCAGGCCGGCGAAGAAGCGCACCTGGTTTGCTCGAGCGGATACCTCGACGACACGTGGTTCCACCGAGCCTATTGGGTGTTCGGACACGGATACGGGACGGGGCACAACGGTTGGTTCCGCGCCGGGCGTTTCGCACCAGCGGGGCGGATGCTGGTGTTCGACAAGGACTCGGTATTCGGGTACGGTCGCAAACCCAACATGTATGTATGGTCCAGCGCGCTTGAGTATCAGCTTTACTCCGCCGATCGGGCAATGAAGCCCGAATCCATCAAACGCGTCGCGGCCGCCAACAGGCAGCAGGAAGGCAAGCAGGGACATATTATTACTTTCGACCGCAAAATGTACGGAGCCCATCCCCTGTCCAACATCTCGGCCATCGAGTTCAACTGGCGGAGTGAGAACCCGCCGATCCAGGCGCGGGCGATGGCGCTGGCGGGCAAGACGCTGCTGGTCGCCGGACCGCTGGATGTAGTGGACGAAGAGGAAATCTTCGCCAAACCGTTCGATAAGGAAATCGCCGCCAAAGCCGCCAAACAGGTCTCCGCGATCAAAGGCAAAGGCGCCGCGATGCTCTTGAGCGTTTCGACCGACAGCGGTAAAAAGCTCGGTGAATTGAAACTGGACGCTTCACCGGTCTTCGACGGTCTGGCGGCGGCCGATGGAAAACTGTTTATCGTCACGATGGACGGACACGTGGTTTGTTGCCAATAAGAAAGGTGAGAACAATGAAAAGCATTACATCTGTAATCGTAACGGCGATATTGCTGTCAATGGTCGTCTGGTCATACGCCGCCAACCCCAAAAAAGAACCGAAGCAAACGGTGAAGCACGCTTATCTCTGCGGCGATGTCGGAGCCAAGCGCGTCTTCAAGATATCGGCGGAGGGAAAGATCGAGTGGGAATATCCCGCCGACCAATGCACGGATGTCTGGTTGCTCAAGAACGGCAATGTCCTGATGAGCTTCACGGGCAAGAAACGCGGAGCCCGGGAGGTCTCGCCCGACAAGAAAGTCGTCTGGGAATACCTTACCACCAGCGAGGTCTGGGGCTGTCAGCGCCTTGCCGATGGGAATACGCTGGTGGCTGAAGGTTCGGCCAGACGCTTGCTCGAAGTCGACCCCAAGGGCAAGATTGTCAAGACCATACCGATCAAGTCCGGCGGCAACAAGCACATGGGAATGCGCTATGCCCGCAAGCTGGCGAGCGGGAACTACCTGGTCGCCCTTCTCACCGACAAGGCGGTTCGTGAATACGACCCGTCGGGCAAGATGATACGTGAGATGAAAGTACCCGATCTGGCGTTCAGCGCGGTTCGGTTGAAAAACGGGAACACGGTGATCGGATACCGGGGCGGAGTCGTAGAGGTGGATCCGAAGGATAAGATCGTTTGGCACCTGACGCAGAAGGACGTGCCGAACGTGAAGTTGTACTGGATATGCGGTATCCAGCGTCTGCCCAACGGTAACACGGTGGTCGGAAACTGGTTCATCCACAAACGCCGGAAAGACAGCACGCCGTTCTTCGAAGTGACGCCCGACAAGAAGGTGGTCTGGAAGGCTGCAATGCACAAGCGCCTGTTCGATCCGGTGGGAATCCAGATACTGGATGTCAAAGACACCTCGATGCGTTGAATCGTATAAACGAAGGTATCTTGATGAGCGTGAACACAGGCATGAATAAGTTCAGGCAGCGAGTATCCCCGGCGCGCGTGGCGTGCAGGTGTCTGGCCGCCCTGGGTTTCCTCGTTTGCCTGCAGAGCAATGCCCATGCCGCGGAGAATTCCGCATTTGTCGAAAAAGGATCGCCCCGCGGTGTCACTCAAGTCGGCGCCAAGTGGAAGCAGACCGGCGGGCACCTCGACGGTAGTGGAGTCAACAACTACCTCGTTGGCATCAAGACGCTCGCCGACGGGGACTTCCGGGTTCGCGTGCGCCTGAGCCTGGCGAGCTTGGACGGTACGGCCGCTTCGCTGATGATCGGCGCCAACCATTTCGGATTCGACGGGCAGGGCAGAAAACTCTTTGTCGAGGGCGACCAGTTCGGAAAGACCCGCCTGCTGGGCGATGCGACCAAACTGATTCGTCCGGGCAAACCGTTCGCCGCCGAAGTTGTCCGGAAAGGCGATACGTTTACGTTCTCGATCGACGGGCAACAGGTCCACCAGGCCAAATACCGCCTCGGTGCGATTCCCGCCCTCGCCATCCGCCCATGGCGAGCAGATGTCCGTGTTTACGAATTCTCGGCTTTGGGGAAACTCGTGGCGGTAAAGGACGCCGCAGCGAAGAAGCTTTTCGCTCCGCGCGAAGTTACCGGGCGCAGGCCTGTCCGCAAGCCATCTCCCAAACGTCAAATTGGTATCAGCAAGAGCGAGCTCGCTGCCCTTCGAATGGCGATCGAGGATCTGATCAAGACATTTCCCGACAAGTATAAGGGCGGCGCAGCGTTCCTGGCGCGGTTGGACGAAATGGCCAAACCGACGCCCGCCGAATTCGACGCACTGAAGCGCGAGGCGCTGCTGGGAAATCCGCTGCTGGACTTTGAGCGCCTTCTGATCGTCAGGCGCCGCATCGGTAAGCACGCCACCCGCTTCGACGGCGGAATGTGGGGTTTCAACAGCCGCTCGCTCGGTATCCCCGACACCGGTTCGGGCAACACCATCCTGCCCCGCAAGGGCTTCGACAACGAGATCGCGGTAATCTCAGACCGACAGATCAAAACCGTTTACAAACCGCGGGAGAAAGTTTTCGTGGGCGATGTCGATCTGCACTGGGATGCCCGGAAGATGCTCTTTTCCTCACTCGACGCCAAAGGGCGGTGGCAGATCTTTGAGACCGGAACCGCCGGCGGAGACCCTCGCCAGGTAACGCCCGGAGTTCACAAAGACGTCGACAACTACGACGCATGCTATCTGCCCGACGGAGGAATCATTTTCGGATCGACCCGTTCGTTTCAGCGCGTCCCCTGCAGAAGCACGATGCAAACCTCGATTACGCTTCTGTATCGCATGGACGCCGATGGTAACGAGAAAAGCATCCGCCAACTCACCTTCGACCAGGACCATAACTGGAATCCCACCGTCCTTCCCGACGGGCGAGTAATGTACCTTCGCTGGGAATACTCGGGCATCCCGCACGGCGCTTCCCGGATCCTGTTTCAGATGAACCCCGACGGTACGGGTCAGACAGCGTATTACGGGAGCAACTCGCACTGGCCTAACTGCGTGTTCTTCGCCCGCGCCGTTCCCGGTCATACGGGTATGTTCACCGGTGTCGTCAGCGGTAATCACGACGTACCGCGCATGGGCGAGTTGATCCTCTTCGACCGCAACAAGAGTACGTTCGAAGCCGACGGCGTCGTACAGCGGATCACCGATCGCGGGAAGAAAGTTGTTCCCATTATCGCCGACACAATCGCCAGAAACTCCTGGCCGAAATTCCTGCATCCCTGGCCCCTCAGCGATAAATACTTCATCACGGCATGCAAACCGACCGCCAGGTCGCTGTGGGGAATCTATCTCGTCGACGTGTTCGATAATATGGTTGTCCTGCAGGAGGAACCCGGCAGCGCACTGCTCGAACCGATACCGCTGGTCAAGACCGCAAAACCGCCTGCGATACCGAGCAGGGTTGACCCCAAGCGCAAAGATGCGCTGGTGTTCCTGGGCGACATTTACCGTGGTAAGGGTCTCGCCGGCGTTCCGCGAGGCGCGGTGAAGCGGCTTCGACTGTTCACGTATCACTTCCAGTACATCGGTATGTCGCCGAACATCAGGAACTCTGTCGGCGGCGACGGGCCATGGGAACCGCTGCGCGTGCTGGGCACGGTTCCTGTCGCTCCGGACGGTTCGGCGTCGTTCCGCATACCGGCCAATACGCCGATTTCGATCCAACCGCTCGACGAGCAGGGCGCCGCTCTGCAGTTAATGCGAAGTTGGCTGACCGCCATGCCGGGCGAAAATATCTCCTGCGTCGGATGCCACGAATCAACCAAAGACGCCTCACCGGTGGCCGTCTCGACGTCCGTCTCCCGCAAACCGTCGGAAATCACGCCCTGGTACGGACCGTCGCGGGGCTTCAGCTTTCGGCGCGAAGTGCAACCCGTCGTGCAAAAGTACTGTGTCGGATGCCACAACGGTAAACCGCGCAAAGACGGTAAGAAACCGCCCGACCTCCGCCGCGAAGAGAACCCAGCCCCGGACGGATCGTACTCGCGGTCGTACAGGACGCTCTACGGTTACACTCGAACGCCCACGCTGGAAAGCGATATGCACATGCTCGTACCGGGCGATTTCCACGCCGACAACAGCGAACTGGTCCAGATGCTTCGCAAGGGACACCACGGTGTCAAGCTGCCCGGCGAGGCGTGGGATCGAATCATCACGTGGATCGATCTGTGCGCGCCGTTCTACGGAACGTGGAACGAGCTTGCGGGTTGGAAAACGGTCAAGCATGCCAGCGAGCGGCGCCGGAAGATGCTTAAACTCTATGCCAATATCGACTACGATCCCGAAGCCTTCGATGAACTCACGAAACCCGCGCCCGCTGCGATCATCCCCAAGGCTCCGCCCGCGGCCGCCAAACCGCCGATGCTCGCCGGGTGGCCTTTCGACGCCAAAGAAGCCAAGCGCCGACAGTCCGTTGCTTCAAAGGTCCAGCGCAATATCATCCTCGACGACGGCGTCAAGCTCACGATGGTCTACATCCCGGCTGGGAAGTTCATCATGGGCGATGCGACTGGCGCCAGCGACGAGAGCCCGCCGGCGAGCGTCAGCATCGACAAGCCGTTCTGGATCGGTAAGTTCGAGGTGACCAACCAACAGTTCGCCAAGTTTGACGCCAGGCACAACAGCAGGTGGATCAAGGGACCCGGACTGCAATACTCCAGCGCCGACAGGGGTTGGAGGGTCAATGGCCCGCAACAGCCCGTAGTGCGGGTGTCGTGGCGGCGCTCGATGGAGTTCTGCAAGTGGCTGTCCAAGAAGACCGGACAGGCCTTTACCCTGCCGACCGAAGCACAGTGGGAATACGCCTGTCGCGCCGGAACGGACACGCCCTTGTGGTACGGCGGACCCGACGCGGACTTCTCCAAAACCGCCAGCCTCGCCGACGGGACCCTTGCCAAAGCCTGTTTCGCCCTGCGGCGGAAATCACTGCACCGCACCACCTCTGTGCTCCAAACGCTCGTCCGCCCGGTCTTCAGCGACAAGGGCGCCGATGGCGAGATCGTCAGCGCCGTGGTCGGACGATATCTGCCCAACGCCTGGGGCCTGCACGACATGCACGGTAACGCCGCCGAATGGACGCGATCGACGTACAAGCCATACCCATATCGAGCCGGCGACGGGCGCAACGACCCGACGATAGAAGGCCGAAAAGTCGTCCGCGGCGGAAGTTTCCACGACCGCCCCGCCACTTCTCGCTCGGCATATCGCGTGAGCTACCCGTTATGGCGCCGGGTATTCAACGTGGGATTCCGCATCACCTGCCCGGGAGAAACGCCATGAAGTACGCCCTCTGCACGCTCGTATCCGCATTGACGCTGTGTGCATCGCCCCCGCCTGCCCGGGCGGAGAACACCGCACCCTTCCCGCTGATGGAGAACTACACGGGCGCCAAGCAGCTCGGGGACTTCATGAATGACGCCTGGAAGTTCATCCAGGACAATCCCGGGTCGCCCCACACACCGCGCTTGCTGTTCGACATATACATGCTGGCAACCCTCGGAGGGAAGACCGGACTCGCCGACAACTGCAAGAGCTTGCTGATCCTGAAGTGTGCAAACACCCCATACGGCGTGTACGTGCTGAGAAGTTTTCCCGACGGGGAAGCATATGGGAAGTTCCTCGCCAATGTACTCGACGGTGAATTCCACAATATGTCCGACGAAACGGCCCGGAACTTCGTCGAGACCATTCGGCTCGCCACGGCGCGGTTCGGAGACAAATTCCTTGAAGGCGGATTCGCGTTGAAGTGCCTCCTGGTCGCCCGCCAGGCCGGCGACGCCGGTATCGCCCTGGATATCGCCAAGAAACTCGGAAAGGACAAAGCGACCGCCCAGGAAACGACCCTCGAACTCTGCCTGCGGACCGACCTGACGATCACCGATCGCATCCTGAAGCTCAATGAAACGATCGGAGACAAAGACGTCCCGTCGATCATTGGATATTACCTGCATCGGTTGAGCGAGGCCCAACGCAGCGACCCGAGGATCGTGCGGATCGGTATCCATGTAGACATCTACGCCAAACGCTTCGCCCAGGCCCTGAAAACCATCAACACACTGACCGGCGGGGAACTCGATCCACAAATCCTCTACTGGAAGGCCATGTGTCTCCTCGCCGAAGACAAGCGACCCGAAGCCATCAAAGCCCTGACCCTGGCGCAGAAAACCTGGCCCAAGAGCCCGTGGCGGGACACTTCAGCAAAACTTGCAACCTGCATCAAGGGCTACGGAAAGAACATGCTCGCCAGCGCGGATACGATCCTGACCCTGTCGCGAAAGTTTCGCGCCGAGGCCGAGGTCATCGAACTGGAGGTGGGGGCGGAGGCCGGTAAGTCCAAGACGCCCTATCGACTCTATCTCGGTATGGTGATGGCTGACGAGATCATCGAGATCGTCCTGCTCCGGAAGGATTCGGTCATGCTGGCCTACAGGAGCGCTCCCGACGGCCTGCGTATCTATTCCCCATCGTCGAAGGAAATCGTCCACTTCCCGGGCACCCAACTGGCGCCGGTGTTCACGTTCAGCATAACCCGCAAGCCCAATGGGGCTTTCAATACCAGCTTTTTATTCCACGTCGGCAAGTCGCTACAGCAGGGCGTCAAAGCCAACGAGAAGGCATGGAACTCACCGTACCTGACGACGAAGGCGGGCCTCCTGGATTACCTCTGCTCCGAAGCCGTCCGCGGCGGACGCATGCCTGTGTCTATTACCACAAAGGGCAAGACCACCGTATTGAAATGGACCACCTTCGGAATCGACAAGCCCGAGACGAACGATATCGAATTCCACGTCGGTGACGCTAATGTCCTGACCGGTATCCGTACGGACAGTTTCCAGACGCGAAATATCCGCTACGGGCGGAAATCCGCAATGAAGCTGTCCGCCCCGAAATGGCCCGACGTAAAGGTCCGCGTCGCCGGTAGTAGCGAGATACCCTTTGCCACCCTGGGCAAGCTGATCGGAGAGTTCATGAACGTGGTCACGGAGTTCAACAAGGACGAGTAACCTTCATCATTGCCGGCCCCCTTTCCACTATTTTTTCCCAGGGACGGGGATTGTTGTCTTGGTTCGGTCTACGGAGATGCCCAGGGATTGGAGCCACTTGAAGAGGTCTCTTCCGGCCGCGACGCTGAGAACCGCTGCGCTGTCGTGGGCGGTATAGCGTTTGAGTTTTTTCGGGTCGGCGAGTTTCCGTTTGGCCCGGAAGTAGCACGCGAGGATGTCGGGCTTTTCCTTTCGGAGTTGCTCCCAGATCCACATGGGTTTGGCCATCCTCACCACGTGGGGGAGGTTCCTACCGGCGGCGAGGTCATATTTCTTCATGTCCGGATCGTGGCGGCGGGCGCCTTTGATCCATCCGGCCAGCGTCTTGTCGGCCTGGGTCTTGTAGCCCAGTTCGCGGCCCAGTTGAATGCCCACGTACGTCGCGATGCCCTCGTTCCACATCGGCTCGGTGAACGGGTGGACCCACGAGTGGGTGGCCTCGTGTCCGATCAACTCGACCATACCGTATCGCTTCTTGGGGAAACCGCCCCACCACGTACCCAGGCCGATCGCCCGCCCGCTGGAGAAGCCCCCCCCGCCGGTTGGCAGGAGGATCAGGGTCGCAAGCATGCCTTTGGACGGAGGCACGCCGAGGATCCGCTCCTGCACCGGGAGACACTTGCGGTAGATCTTGAATATCTCGTCGGCCATCGGCTGCATGTACTCGCTGCAGCGGATCTCGAGCCCACCGTGTTTGACAATCATCTCAGCACGTTGATGCCTGGGGCGGCGCTTCGGGTCGACGGTTTTACCGCTCGCCAGATCGGCAAGCAGCGGAGAGAGCCATTCGGCGTTGATGGGGTCCTTCGCGTTGGGATTCCGGCCGGATATCCCGCGAGTGGTGAGCAACAGCTTACCCTTGCCAACTTTCGTGCGGGCCATCACGATCCGCCCGGACGCATCCTTTATCAAAACATCCCACGTCCTGGCGCCGGCGAGACTGATCGTCTTGCCGCCATAGTTCTTTATCGCTTTGCCCTTCAGTTCTCCGAGCCCGACTACCGGACGCTTGGCGCCCTGGTTAACGAACTCGGCGCCGAACACTTTTGCCAGTGCGTTAAGCGTATAGGTTTTCTCCTCGCGGAACAGCGCGTGGTCGCCCAGCACGATCACACCGCCGCCGGAGTCGAGGAAAGCCTTGATCGCTGCGACGTCTCTTGGCGTGTACTTGCAGGATGATGCGCCCGACTGCAGGACAACGAGGTTCACGGTGTCGAAGTCGAACTTGTGCAGCGTACCCCAATTCTGCACGCTGGCATTGCCCTTGCCCGCGAGATAATTCTTCGCAAATCGACCGTCGAAGTAGAACGAGAACTGGTGGGAGATGTCGACCACCGAATGGATCCTCCCCGCGGAGGCTGCGGAAGCAACCAATGAAACGAGTAGAGCAATAATCACAAGTCGAGTGCGGTTCATACGAATCTCCTGAATCGTCGTTGGACTGCTATTCTATCAGGATGATGTCGGTAAGACCAAGGTTCATCGTGAACGTGACCTTGTGGGGATACTGCGGCAGCGACCCAGCCGTTGGCGGCTTGACGGAGGTGAACTTCAACTGACCCGATGTGACCGATCTGACTGTCTTCGGCGGGTGCGGGCCCGAAAACTGCAGCGTTACCTTGAGATTCTTGATCCGCTGGTAGGTAAAGTTCGCCAGGACCAGCGCTGTCCCCGCGTTGGCGTCGTAGATTCCCGCTTCGACTACCGGATGGGATAGTTCGACGAGTCTGGGCGCCTTGGCGCGAGCAGCTTCGAGGTTGATGAATTCACGTTGAACAGCGGGCCACTTCTCTTTGAGTTCGGCGGGCACGAATTTCGCGTCCTTGGCGTACGAAATCGCCGGGCACGTTGCGGTATAGACCGCCTGGCCCCGCCCGAAGCGGTTCCGCACGACGGCCGGCGAACCGTCGGCGAACTTACCCGTGACGGTGACTTGCGGTGACAGCTCGATCGGCGTCTTGATCCCGATTGCACCGAAGGAGCCTTTGGGTTTCATCTGCACCTTGTCGATGAACTTCAAGCCGTTGAGCGCGCCGCGGATGTGATACCGCCCGGGCTGAACGGTTACTTTGCCTTTCGGACGAATACCGAAGATCTTTTCGAGTCCGGTAACCGGTTCATCGAATTCGTTTCGGCTGCCGGCGGCGCACGATCCGTATATGTGTCCGCCGCGAACGACCCATTCGACTATCTTCGACACAGCCCGTCCGCTGATGCACGGGTCGGTCACGTAAAGCACCTGGTACTCGCCAAGCCGCCCGGTTGCGACGTCTTCCTCGGTGACCATATCCACCAGGAACTGATCGTGGATCAGCGAGAGGTACGTAAGGCGCCGTTCTAGCATGTGTATGTATCCAAACGGCTGCCACAGGTCCGACGAAATGCTGTAGAGCAGCGCGACCTTTGTGCGACGCTGCTTGCCCGGTGCGATGATATGCTCGGCGGCTGCAAGTTGGCGCGTTACGTTCGCCACACCGTCGTAGGCGCTTCGCAGGTCCGACCAGTAGTTCTCCGTGCTGGTGGCCGTCGGTCCGTAGGTCCAGTAGAAAAAATGCTTGGCGCCCTGACAGAGCGCCGAGGCGGTCTTGAGGCGGAGGTTCGTTTCGTCGCTCGGCGTGATCCATGCGATGGTGGGTATCGCACTGGCACGCCCGCGACTACCGCTGCGGAAGATCGCCGCCTGGAAGCCCATGAGCTGGAAGCCCTCCCAAGTCGCGTTCGGTCCGTACATGTATTGCAGGCCCATCCAGTCTTCAATACCGATCAGATCGACCGCACCGCAGCGTGCGATATCGAACCAGTCAGCCGCCAGCGGCGACCCGCCCCACGTGGGATTGGGCGTCATACCCATGCCCAGACCCGAGCCGGAGAAATACGGATGATCCGCCACCAGCGTCGAGGTCAGCAACTCCTGGCCAAAATACTTGTGTACCGCCTCGCTATTCCACTTCAACCGCTCGGTTGCTGCGTGCTGACGAAAGCGGGAAGTGTAGTAGAACACGCGGCGCGCGGCGCGGTCATTTGTCTTGCGGGCGGCGGCGAGGGCCTTGGGTGTCTCGATTGGAACAACGTCGCCGAGTTTGCTTACGCCCAGGTCGGCAGGTCGAATCTTATTGATCGCCAGCCATTTGTGGAAATGTGCCAACGCCTGGACGTCGTTTCCGATCGGCGGGCGACATACGATCTCGTCTGAAAACCCAAACGGGACGCCCGGCGCGAATTCTTCCTTGCTCCGCTCGGCCTGGGCCTTAATCGACTCGTTGATTTTATCGCGAGTGGCCGCCGGGCCGAGCAAGACTCGATGCGTGTGGGCGGGCTTTCGCAAGGCGAACTTCTCGGTCATTTCCGGGCGCTGGTTGCCCACAACGTTGAAGCCCAGAAGCCAGAGGACTTCGGCCTCCTTGAGATTCAGCTCGGGCCTCTGAGGCGACCAGAAGCTGGTCTGGATAATGAGATTCTTGGGCGAGATGCGCTTGCCTCCGGTGGCCTTTTTCGCCCAGGCCAGGCGTCGGGCGGTCATTTGCGAGGCGGTCTCGTAACTCGCCGCATCGGTTTTCGGATCCGGTGAAATCAGAAAGCTCGTCAGCGATCCGGTGTACGACTCGGTCAATCGCTTGACTACCGCATCGGCCGACGGTCTGGTAGCTATCTCAATCACGACGCTCCGTTTGTCGGACGGAGCGTCGGTGATGAAGTCGGCTGTAACGTTGGGGAATTCCGCCACGCCGCCGGCGCGATTCATCCGTCCGTGAAACCGCTTGCCCGCGAACGCCGCGAAGTCCATCCACGCGGTACACTCACCGGATGCAATGCGAGCGGATTTGTTCTTGTCGGCCCCGGCCGGCCAGATGCCTTTGGGCAGATACCACGGGCTCTTGTGGATGTATCCGCCCAGACGAACATACCAGGAGCCCTTCGCCGGCGCGACGAGCTTGAAGCGAACGTACACACCGTCGGCGGCTTGGGCACAAGTCGCCAGAGCCAACAGTAACGTGAAGAAAACCGCTAACTTTCGCATATTGTCTCCCGCTGATTCGGCGCATAAAAAAGGCCGACGGTGAGAATCGAACTCACAACCTCAGCTTTACGAAAGCTGTGCTCTACCGTTGAGCTACGTCGGCGACTTACCAGTGCCTGTAGGTTACTATCGGGCATCCGAGCCACAAAGTTTATCGACCTTCGCCAGGCAAGTCAAGATTACCTCCCCGGCGAGCGGTTGTTGACACCCTCAGCTCCGGAGCGCTATACTCAAGGGGCGATTCTTCGCAGCGCCACCGCAACTTACCGGTCAGGAGCAAACCGTGAAGAAGACAATTCTCACCGTGCTAATCGTATCAGTATGCGTGGCGGTTTCATCGGCCGCCCCGCCCGGGAGTCTCGATGTCCGCGTGCAGCAGCGTGACAAGACCGGGGCGAAGGTGTCGCCGGCGAAATGGGATGTCGCGAAAACGGCAGTTCTCGTCTGCGACATGTGGGACAAGCACTGGTGCAAAGGCGCCACCCGCCGCGTTGCGGAGATGTCCGGTCCTATGAACCGCACGATAGCGGCCGCCCGCAAACGTGGTATGTTGATTATCCATTCCCCGAGCAGTTGCATCGGCGCCTACAAGGATCATCCCGCCCGCAAGCGCGCACAATCGGCCCCCAAAGCCGCCAACATCCCGCCCTGGATCGCCGGATGGGCCAGCAAACTCGCCAGCGAAAAGGGCGCGGTCTGGCCTATCGACCAGTCAGACGGCGGGTGCGACTGCGAGCCCAAGTGCAGATCCCGGCGCGCCTGGAAGCGCCAGATCGATACGCTCGAAATCGCCGACAGCGACGCGATAACCGATTCCGGCGTCGAGACGTGGAACCTGCTGAGCAAGCGCGGTATCGACAACGTAATCGTCATGGGCGTCCACACGAACATGTGCGTCATCGGGCGCCCGTTCGGTCTGCGGAACCTCAAGCGGGCGGGCAAGAACGTCGTGCTGGTGCGCGACCTCACCGATACGATGTACAACTCCCGCCGCAAACCTTACGTCTCGCACTTCAAGGGCACGGGGCTCATCGTCGATTATATCGAGACCTACGTCTGCGGGACCATCACGTCGTCGGACATCACGGGCAAAGCGCCGTTCGCCTTCAAGATAACGCCCGGCCCGACGAAAGCACCGACCGCGGTGAAGGTGACCGCCAATGTGATCGGCGTGGACATTGGCGGTGCGGGCGGTCCGGTAGAGCCCGGATGGGTCGCCTGGACGCAAACCCGCGCGATGCGCCTTGGGACGGGCTTCGATAAGGATTTTGTCGCCGAGCTGAACGGAGGACTCGACTGGCGCGACCGCGGCGACAAGAGCGGCTCGCCGCGATTCGAGCGCGTGGTTCGCGACGGGTATAAAACAAGCGTCGACAACATCCGCCTGACCTTCAAGGGCCTGACCGCCGGCGACTACCGCCTGGTACTCTATAGCTGCGACCTGCTGTTGAACGAGTCTCGCAACAAGGGCGAGTTCGACGTGCTGGTCAACGGAAAAACGGTCCTGCGCAAACAAGGCAGCGTACCCCGCGGGCGAGCGGAAAAAGCCGCCATGCCCCCGATCGCACTAAAATCCGATGGTAAGGATATCGTGATCGAGTTCAGGCGTATCTCGGGCGAGATCTGGATCAACGGCTTCGTGCTGGCCGGCGGCGGTTCGGGCACCATGCCCATGCCCAAAGGCGGCGCCAGGGCCCAAGCGATTGCCCCGTCCCGCAACGATCCGAAACCGCAAGTAAATGTCGCTGCGCTTCGACGCGCGATCGCCGATCTGACCGAGACGTTCGGGGCGCATTATCCCAACGGCGCCAAGTACCTCAAGCGCCTCGACGCCATCGCCGACGCCGCGGGCGAGGGGCACAAGGCGTTCGATGCGCTGCGGCGCGAGGCGCTGCTGGCCAACCCGCTGCTGGATTTCGACAAATTGCTGGTCATCAAGCGACGTCCAAACAGGAAGGGCAAGCCCGGAAACCCCGACCGCGCCCGCGGGTGGGACATAGGTTTCCCGCGAAGTTCCTTCGGTAAAAGCAGCCTCAAACGCGGTACGCTCGAGGGCGAAATCTCGGTCCTCTCGCCGGTGACTCCGACCGGCAAGCTGACGGCGCTGTACCGCCCGAAAGAACCGATGTTTGTCGGCGACGTCGATCTGCATTTCGACGGAAGTCGCATGCTGTTTACCAAACGCGACGCCAGGGGCAACTTCCAGATCCACGAAATCAGCGCAAAGGGCGGAGCCCCGCGCCAAGTCAGCCGCGGCGAACAGATCGACGTGCATAACCACGACCCCTGCTACCTGCCCAACAACGACATCATCTTCGCGTCGACGGCATGCTTCCAGGGCGTGCCCTGCAACAAATCCAAGGTCGCACTCCTGTACCGAATGAACGCGATGGGGCAAGGCGTCCGCCAACTCTGCTTCGACCAGGACCACAACTTCCATCCATCCGTCCAGGAAGACGGGCGGGTGATGTACCTCCGGTGGGAATACTCCGACCTGCCGCACACCTTCAGCAGGATCATGTTCCAGATGAATCCCGACGGCACGGGGCAGATGGCGCTGTACGGGGGCAGTTCGTACTGGCCGAACGGTATCTACTCTGCCCGCGGGATCCCGGGCAAGCCGACGATGTTCGCGGGCATCGTCGCCGGACATCACGACTGCTATCGCACCGGCGAGCTTATCCTGTTCGACGTTGCCCGAGGCCGCCGCGAAACAGACGGCGTCGTCCAGCGAATTCCCGGCTACGGTAAGAAGGTCCAACCGCTCATCCAGGACAAACTGACCGCGCGCACCTGGCCGAAATTCGCCCACCCCTACCCGCTCAGCGACAAGTACTTTCTGACAACCTGCAAGCTCAACAGCACCTCTCCGTGGGACATCTACCTCGTCGACGTGTTCGACAACATGCTCCGTCTGCACCACGCGGACGGCTGGGCCCTGTTCGAGCCGATCCCATTTCGCAAGACGCGCCGCCCAACGGTGATACCCGACAAAGTCGACCTGAAACGCACCGATGCGACCGTAGTGCTGGCGGACATCTATCGCGGGAGAGGGCTGGCCGGCGTACCGCGCGGCGCCATCAAACGCCTCCGCCTGATCACGCTGCACTACTGCTACCAAGGCCTCGGCGGGCAGTACGACCGCGTCGGGCTCGACGGACCATGGGACGTCAAGCAGGTGCTCGGAACGGTCCCGGTGGAATCCGATGGTTCGGCAAATTTCCGCATACCGGCGAACATGCCCATTGCGGTCCAACCGCTCGACGCCGAAGGCAAAGCCGTTCAACTAATGCGGAGTTGGCTGGTGGGCATGCCCGGCGAGGTCGTCAGTTGCGTCGGCTGCCACGAGCCCGCCAACACGGTTTCGCCCGCCCGAGCGACGCTGGCGCTGCGACGCAAACCGTCAGAAATCAAACCGTTCTACGGACCGCGGCGGGGCTTTGGCTTCAATCGCGAAATTCAGCCCGTACTCGACAAGTATTGCCTCGCCTGCCACAACGGGGAAAAACGGAAAGACGGGAAGACAATCCCCGACCTTCGCCGCGCCAAAGAGAGCAAGTACCGCGCGGGACACTTCACGCCGTCGTACATGGCTCTCCGCCGCCTGATCCGCACGCCCACGATGGAACCGGACATGCACATGCTGGCCACCGGCGACTTCCACGCCGACACGACCGAACTCGTCCAGATGCTCACCAAAGGCCACCACAACGTTAAACTCGGCGACGAGGCGTGGGAACGCCTGATAACCTGGATAGACATCCAGGCGCCCGCACACGGAACGTGGCGAGCAATAGCCGGCGAGAAACGCGTGCTGCACCAGGCCAACCGACGCCGCAAACTTCTCAAGCTCTACACCGGGCGCGACGACGACCCCGAGCCCGTCGCGAAAACGCCCACTCGCAATATCAAACCAATCGTCCCGGAACCCAAAGACGATACACCGCCCAAAAAGATAACCTGCCCTAACTGGCCTTTCGACGCGACCCAGGCCGCCGCGAAACAGAAGGCCCTCGGCAAGGTGGCCCGCACGATCGATCTGGATAAGGGTCTGAAACTCGAGTTGACCCGAATTCCGGGCGGTGAGTTTGTGATGGGCGCAGCACGCGTGAAGATCGCCAAACCATTCTGGATCGGGCGCTTCGAGATAAGCAACAAACAGTACGCAGCTTTCGACGCATCGCACGACAGCCGCATGGAGCCCGGAGACGCGCTGCACTTCGAGGCGCCGGCGCGCGGTTTCGCCCTGAACTCACCCGAACAACCGGTCGCGCGGGTCTCGTGGAATCGGGCCGTTGCGTTCTGCAAGTGGCTGTCGAAAAAGAGCGGGCAAAAAGTCTCCCTGCCCACAGAGGTCCAGTGGGAATGGGCCTGTCGCGCCGGGTCGGACACGCCGATGTGGTTCGGACAGTGCGACGCCGACTTTGCATCCACAGCTAATCTCGCCGACGCCACATTCAGGCGTATCATTAATTACGGCGGATACGACAAGGCCGCCAACGTCGTCCCCCCCTGGCGACCGGCGGCGGAAAAGGTCGACGACAAGTTCCGCGTCTCGTCGCCTGTGGGACGGTTCAAGCCCAATCCATGGGGTCTGCACGACATGCACGGTAACGTCGCCGAGTGGACCAGCGGTCTCTACAAACCGAACGCTTCCGAGCGCCGCGTAGCCCGTGGCGGATCGTGGTACGACCGCCCTAAACGCGCGACGTCGACTTTTCGCCTGGCGTACAAACCGTGGCTCGGAGTCTACAATGTCGGCTTCCGCGTGGTGGTGGAGTGAGAGAAACAACGGGGTCAGGACTCTTTGTTTGCCCGCTCCCGACTGCGTCGGGACGAGGCGGGCGTGCCGCCCTGCCGCTAAACAGACAAGGACCACGACAACTACTTGCTAGAGGTCTCTTCCGATGGCCTCGGCGATGCGCTTCAGAGAAGCAGTCAGTTTCGACAGGACCGCGGGGGTGAGGCATTGTGCGCCGTCGGACAGGGCGTGTTCGGGATCGGCGTGACATTCAATTAGCAGCGCGTCGGCGCCGGCGGCGACCGCGGCGCGGCACATCGCGGGGACCAGGTGGGCGTGCCCCGTGCCGTGCGATGGGTCGACAACTACCGGCAGGTGGCTGCGCTCGTTGAGTTCGGGTACTGAGGCCAGCGGCAGGGTGTTGCGGACGTATTTCTCATAGGTGCGGATACCCCGCTCGCACAGGATCACCTGCTCGTTGCCCGCGTTGATGATGTATTCAGCGGCCAGCAGAAACTCCTCCAACTGGGCCGATAGTCCGCGTTTCAGCAGAACGGGCTTTCCGACCTTGCCAACGGCCTCAAGCAGCGGGTAGTGCTGCATGTTCCGGGCGCCAATCTGCAGCACATCAGCATGCTCAGCCACCACGTCAACGGTCTCCACGCCAACGACTTCTGTGACGATCGCCAAGCCGGTATTTCGCCCGGCTTCGGCGAGTATTTCGAGCCCCTCTTCCTGCATTCCCTGGAAGCTGTAGGGCGAGGTCCTGGGCTTGTAGGCTCCTCCGCGGAGGCCTATGGCTCCGGCGGCTTTTACCGCATCGGCGATGCGGAGGAGTTGGTCGCGGCTTTCCACGGCGCACGGTCCGGCGATCAGGCCTACCGTGTGCCCCCCCACCGGGAACTTCTCAGGACCGATCTCGATAGTCGTGCGGGTCTGCTTGACCTCGGTCGAGGCCATTTTGTACGGAGCGAGGATCGGTACGACGCGTTCGACCATCGGCGCGGTTTCGATCGCGCCCTTGTCGACGGCTCGTTTGTCACCGATGCACGCGATAACCGTACGATCCGTACCGTAGATTGGATGATCCTTCAAACCGTACTCGCGCACCAGATCAATCACGTGCCGTATCTGTTCATCACTGGCGCCGGGTTTCATTACTACAATCATTTTGCTCGTACCTCAATCGATTCGCTGACTTTGTTCATTTCGGCAAAAAGGGAGTACTTCTACAAGAACTCTGCACCCAATCGACGCCGCCCAATCGCCGCTTGCGCGAGTCGGAAGATTATTACGCCGCTTCGATCTTATCCAGACCGCCCATGTAGGGTCTCAACGCCCGCGGGACATTTATCGAACCGTCAGCGTTCTGGTTGAGTTCGAGCAGCGGGATCAGGACGCGCGGGGATGCGATTACCGTGTTGTTGAGCGTGTGGCAGAATTGCACCTTGCCCTCTTCGTCGCGGTAACGGATATTCAGGCGGCGGGCCTGGAACTCGTAGAACCGGCTGGCGGAATGCGTCTCGCCGTAGCCCTCGCGGCTTGGCATCCACGTCTCGATGTCGAATTTCTGGACCTGCCCCTGCCCGAGGTCGCCGGTGCAGACGTTCACCACGCGATACGGCAGCTCCAGAGCCCGCATGACGCCCTCGGCGTTGGCGAGTATTTCCTGGTGATACTCGATCGACTGGGCTTGATCGTTGGGGGCGATGACTACCTGCTCGACCTTGTCAAAAGTGTGTATCCGGTACAGGCCTCGCGTATCCTTGCCCGCCGCCCCGGCCTCACGGCGGAAACACGTGCTGACCGCAATGTACTTCCTGGGCAGATCGACGAGATCGAGTATCTCGTCGCTGTGATACGCCGTCAGCGGAACTTCCGCCGTTCCCACCAGGCTCTTGGCGTCGCGCTCGGCGAGATAAGCCTGGTCCCTTCCGAGTGGGAAATACCCCGTACCGTACATGACATCCTCGTTGACCAGAACCGGGACGGTCATCAGTTGGTATCCCTTGGCGATCATCTGATCGATAGCCAGCCTCAACACCGCCTGGTGCATCATCGCCCCGGCGCCCTTGAGTATGAAGTTTCGGCTGCCGGCAAGTTTCACGCCGCGCGGGATGTCGACTATATTCAGGTCTTCGCCGAGTTGGACGTGGTCTTTGGGCTCGAAGTCAAACGAACGGATCTCGCCTACGGTGCGGAGTTCGGTGTTCTCGGTATCGTCGGCGCCGAGCGGAACGTCGTCCGCCGCGGGCTGGGCTACCAGCAGCATCAACTCGTTAAACTTCGGTTCGATCTGCTCGATCTTCTCTTCGAGTTCGGCGATGGTTGTCTTCAGGGATTTGACGGCCATTATCGCATCGACCTTGTCCTGCCCGATCAGTTCGGCGATCTGCCTTCCCGCCGCGTTCTGCTCGGTCCGGGCGTCCTGGAGCCCCTGGGTGAGGCTCAGCAGTTCGCTGTCGGCCTGCAGGAGCGCAGGAATATCGGCGGAGATGTTCTTGTCCCGGGCGGCCTTTATGTATCTGTCCGGGTCGGCGCGAATGAGTTTTATATCTATCATGACAATTTCCGATAGTTAAGACAAAATCTATGACACAACTGGAATCTAGAGAGTACATAAAGGCGTGGCAATTGGCAATGGGGCGTGTTGCACAACCGCCAATTGCCAACTGCCAGGCCTTTAATCTTGACAGCGAGGGGTCTGTCGGCGACATTGCACCGACTTATTGCATAGCGATCCAATGACTTCCAAAGACAACAGACAGATTGACAAGCCCACCAAAGCAATCCTGGGGTTCCTTCTGGCGTGGATAGTGCCCGGCGCGGGACACGCCTTTGTGGGGCGCCCTGGACGCGGAATCATCATATTCGTCGTTATCGGCGCCACGTTCTGGGGCGGGATAGCCATGGGCGGTGTGATGACCGTAGACCACCAGAGACAAAAATGGTGGTTCGCCGCGGAAATGCTTACCGGTATCCACGGACTGATCGGATGGCGGAGAGAGAGCAAGCAACTGCAAGCACTCAATGACGAAATCCAGGTGGATATGGCGGAGGAAAGGGGCCGGCTCGAACGCAGCATCAGGGAGAGGCAGGACGAACATGCCACATGCGAAAGACAAATCGCCGAGATCGAGCGCAGTATCAGGGCGGCGACGACCGCCGAGGAAGAAAGTGCGCTGATAGCTGACCGTAAGACACTCCTGGAGGGAAAGACCAACATCAAGAATGCCTTGGACGGGTATCGTTCACAGATGTACTCCATGCGTAACAACTACATCGAGAAAGTCCTTGCCCAGAAGAACCTTGCGCTTGTTGCGCCAATGGCTACGGTGGCGCGAGCCTACGCGGGGGTCGCCGGGCTGCTGAACCTGATGTGCATGTTCGACGTACTCATGCTCGCACTGATCGGGACCGTCGCAACCCCTGAACCGTCAAGCAAGGAGGATGACCACTAATGATCGCTAAACTGTTCGTCCATCCTCATATACTGCAGTTCGACACGATCCTGTGGCTGGTCATGCCGTTATGTGCTTCAGTAGCAATAATTTACAAGACCGTTCGAGTCCACGATCTCCGTCAACTACCTCGCCAGGCGGGCACACTGATTATCCTTATGCTCGCCGGACTTTTCGCGCTGGGCGCAGGCCTGTGGGTAATCCATGAATACTGGCCATAAGATTCAATATAACCAATTCTGATTACAACACTTACAATCAACTAACAAAAAGATGTTTTCGGGGTGTTTTTTTGCACTGCGAACCGGGGTTGTCGGATATAATGGAATGGACTTGAGGGCCTTGTCCACGGGCACGGGTGGTCTCGGTGTGCCATGGACAGGAGGATGAGATGGGATACGAGCGTATATTGTTGGATATGGAGATCCAGAAAGACTTCTTCTGCCGTTCGGGGAGGTTCTACAGCAAAGCCAACGGACAGGTGCTCAAACACGTCAAAGAATTGCTCAAATGGGCTAAGATCCAACGCATCCCGGTGATCAGTACGCTGCTCCGCGCTTCGCTCTGTCCGCCAGGCCGCGAACACCTGACATATTGTATCGAGGGCACTGAAGGTGAGTTGAGGGTCCCCCGAACAGTACTCCCAAATCATATCGCCTTCGGTACGAGAAGGACTACCGACCTTCCGGAGTCTATTCTCGATCGCTATAGCCAGGTCATCTTCGAGAAGCGAAGCCTAAACATCCTGAGCAATCTCCGCATTGAGCGACTGTTGACCCAGTTGAGCGGAAGCGGAACTTTCATCCTCTGCGGGGCAGGTGTCGCAGGCGGAATTGTCCAGGCGGCGGTTACACTGCGAAGCCGGAAATTTAGCGTGATCCTCGCCGACGACGCCGCTGCCGACCTCGGTGACCCCAGCGCCGAAATGGCCAGGCGGAGAATGGCGGCCAAAGGGGTGATCTTCTGCCCAACGGCAACGATCATCGCCCCACCGCTAACTCCGAAACGCAAAAACCGTTTCCGCAACTCTCGCCGAGGCGCAACATCGCGCCGAAGATAACCGCAACGCCATGGCAATTACCGTTATGTCGTCATCCGTGGTAGAAAACACCCTTGCCGTTTTCACCTGCCGGTCCGTTCAACTGCTCGCCCGCTCTGTGAATCACATTGATTTCTAATGAGAATAATGTCGCGCACGGGGGATAATTGATGTATCCTGTTGCCATTACAGGAAAACTTGCAATGACCAGAAAGAAACTGTTACTGATCGTGTGCGTGTCTCTCGTCGCATTCGGCGGGTGCGGGTGCGGGGTGTGGTATTTCTTCGGCGACATGATTGTCGGCGGGACTAACAGGGAGCGGATTACCGGGGCAGTGCCCACCACCGGACCGGCAAGCCGCTGGGCCGAACCGCTGACGTGCGAAGGCGTGGGCAATTTTTATCGCGTCTCGCCGACGCTCTATCGCGGCGAGCAGCCGACGGCGGAGGGCCTGAAGAACCTGTCGCGTATGGGGATCAAGATGGTAATAAGCCTTCGCCAGTACCACGGCGACAGCGACGAAATCGGCGACTTGCCGTTGAAATACCAACGCATAAAGTTCAATACGTTCAGCCCACGGAACGAGCAGGTCGCCGAGTTCCTGAAGCTCGTTTCCGATCCGGAGAATCATCCTGTGTTCGTCCATTGCAAGCACGGTTCGGACCGGACGGGCATGATGTGTGCGGTGTACCGGGTGGCGGTTGAGGGATGGACGAAGGACCAGGCGATCGACGAGTGGACCAAGGGCGGTTTTGGTTTTCACGGTATGTGGAAGAATCTCATCAGGTATTTCCGCAAGTTGGACATCAAGTCGCTCGCCCCGGCGGCGCCGGCGACCCAACCCGCGAAAGTCAGCACGCAGGCGGCTTGACATTTCGCGGTAGATCTGAGAGAATCTGCAATCAGCGGGGTGTGGCGCAGCTTGGTAGCGCGCCTGCTTTGGGAGCAGGAAGTCGCTGGTTCAAATCCAGTCACCCCGAGTAAGAAGGC
>CAZSLS010000082.1:0-25577 GCA_964607575.1 uncultured Planctomycetaceae bacterium
ACCACTCGCCAAAAAGCACGGGAGGGCTTATCTTAGTGCCATTAGGTCAGAGCGCCATTAGCCGTTAAGGGACAACTGCGCTCTGCCCGCCACCGCCTCCGCCAGATGAATCAGCCTCCCTCGCTGGACGGCGTGGAGACGGCGGGTGAAGGAAACAGGCTCGGCAACCATAACCATATGGAATATCACATGTTAATCGCCTGTGACATATCGCAACAGCATGCAATTGACAAGTGATAATTCTAATCTATCATAACAGTGTGTGGCGCAGGCAGTTACGGCATCGCGACGGGCCGGCGGGGTGCGTATATTGGGCTGGGCGGAGGTACACAGTTCTCGCGAGTGTGACATGTGGCGGCGGCGTATAACGTGATCGATGTATAGATATAGATATGAGCATTGATCGCTAACCGCCTGGACGACCTGCACGATAGCGTTGCTACAACCGCCTCTGGTGCGACGCGGCGGGCCGGCGGGCGGCGGGCGGACCGCGCGCCGGGTGTGAACTACATGTGACACCGCTCAATATCCCGCCAAATGGAACGCTCATTGACGTTGCGGCCTTCGAGTGCTTACACTTGAGAACAGATGGCTATACCGATCGGCACGACATCGCGTCAGCTTGGCGCACTGGTAAGATGGATGTACCTGACGGTGGTACTCGCCGGTGTGCTTACGTGGTGGTGGCCGGACTACAGCACGTGGGGCGCCCTGGTCGGCGGGTTGATGATCGCCTTGCTGCTGTGGTTGTGTTGGCAGACGGTATCTGTCAATCGGACCGTTCCGGGGCATCCGATCTACCTGGTGCTGCTGGTTCCCGCTGCGATATTGACCTATCATCTCGCCCGCACGGGGCTTGGAGGCGGAGCGAACCATGACCCGACACTGATCAGCGGAGCCCTGAATGCATCGATGCTGTTCCACCTGGCGATGTTGACGCTGGGGGTGATGCTGTCGCAGAGTCTGCTCCCGAGAGCAATAACGTCCGCCGCCGTGGTGCATATCTGCGGCGCGGCGATGATCGGAGGGGGAATTCTTGCGGGGGTCCGCAGCGATACAGCGCCGGTGCGGGTGGCGATGTCGCTGGTGGGATACGCCGGCGTGGCCATCTGGTTATCGCCGCTGTGGCGCCTGTCGATTTCAAGCGCCCACCAGGGGTTCAATCCCCCCGCGCATCATCATAAGTGGCGAATATGCTCCCTGGCGGCGGCGGTGCTGGCAAGCGGGACGCTGGCGTGGGGCTCACCGCATGCGGCGGTCCTCGCGTCGGTCGGTGCGGGCGTAACGCTGGTGGCGGCTGCGGTGATATTCTCGCGCAATAGCAGAGGGCTTCTGCTGGCCGGTGCGATATTGGCGATCGGCGGCGGTCTGGGCGGCGCGATATTGGGCGGGGTTCTGCCCGAGGCGCTGCCGGTCGACGGACCGTGGCTGGGTTCGGGCGAGGAGGCTTTCGGGCAGATCGTCACGCAGGACAACCGGATTGTGCAGGAGGTTTCAGCGCAAAGCAGCGGTCTTCAGATTATCTGCCGCACCATAGGCACCCCGGGGGCGATGCTGACTGTAGCGGGATTGTGCGGATGCCTGTTGATGTTCCTCGTTCGCGCGCGCCGCGACCACGCCGGCGACAAGGCCAAGTGTGTCGCGTGGACTGTCGCCTCGCTGCTCTGCGCCGGGGCGATGCTGAGTGTTGGTGGACTGTTCATACCAGCGGTCGCCCTGGCGGTTGGATTCACATGGGGCCTGGTCGCCGAAGCGGCGGGACGGTCTTCCAGACCCAGACCCGGTGTCTCGGTACTCGTGATCCTCATAGCGGTTATGCTGCTGATAGGAGTGGCGCGATCCAACGGGCTGGTAGGATGGGCCTCCGATTCCCTATGGGCCGGCGAGGGCAGCGACAAATTGCTCCACGCTTTCTTCGGGATGATGTTATCGCTGACGCTGGCGTGGTTGATGGGTGCGAAACAGCTTCGGTGGGGTCTCTTGGCGATAGTTCTGGCGACTCTCGCCGGGGGCGCCGGAGAGGTAATCCAGTACCTGATCACAACCGGGCGGACCGTCGAATGGTCCGACTGGGGCGCCCACGCCGCGGGCAGCGTCGCGGCGGTAATACCCTACCTCCTGTGCATCGGGGCCAGGCAGTGCGAATCGTCCGACTCCTCAGGGCACAACCTCCGGACAAGCGACCCCTACACCGGTTGAAATCGCCCGCACGGACCAAAACAGTTCGCACTTCCATTCTGCCCGCCGGTGCGTATCATGCTGGGTGAATCGTTAACGCTTGACCAGGAGACACGCCAATGAAGCTTGCCGTGATTGGTTCGGGCTATGTGGGCCTGGTAGCCGGAGCCTGCTTCAGCGATACGGGCAACGACGTGACAATGGTGGATATCGATCCGGCCAGGGTCGACATGCTCCGCGAGGGAAAACTGCCCATATACGAACCCGGACTCGGCGAGATCGTCCGGCGGAACGCGGCGGAAGGAAGGCTGACGTTTACTTCGGATCTGCCAACCGCCGCCGGCGACGCCGAGGTGGTAATCCTCGCCGTCGGTACGCCCTCGGCGCCGGACGGTACGGTCGACATGCAGTGGATGGACGCGGCAGCCGAACAGGTCGCCGGCGCCATCACCGGATACACCGTCATAGTCACAAAGAGCACCGTACCGGTAGGCACGCACAAGCGCGTGAGCGATATCATAGCGGCGCGGACGGATGTCGAGTTCGACTACGTCTCGAATCCCGAGTTCCTGAAGGAAGGGGCCGCCGTCGGCGACTTCATGAAGCCCGACCGCGTCATCCTGGGCCTCAGCGGCGACCGACCGTTGCAGGTCATGCGTCACCTTTACGCGCCGTTCATGCGACGGGGCGACCGCATTCTTGTAATGGACCCCGCCAGCGCCGAACTGACGAAGTACGCCTGCAACGCGATGCTGGCTACCAGGATCAGCTTCATGAACGAGCTGTCGCAGATGTGCGATCACTTCGGGGCCGACGTAACGCACATCCGCAGAGGCATGGGTACAGACCACCGGATTGGGCCCGATTTCCTCTACCCGTCGCTGGGCTACGGGGGAAGCTGCTTCCCCAAGGACGTCCAGGGAATGATCGCGATGGGCCGATCCGCCAACCGTCCGGTGCGCGTTGTCGAGGCGGTCCACCTGGCCAACATCGAGCAGCGGGAAGCCATGTTCGACCGCATAAAGCATTACTTCGGTAACCGCCTGGGCGACTGCAAGATCGCCTTGTGGGGTCTGGCGTTCAAGGCCCGTACCGACGATGTACGCGAGTCTCCGGCGATCACGATCGCCCAGCGGCTCGTGGGGGCCGGAGCGTCCCTGGCGGTCCACGACCCCCAGGCCATGGAGACCGCAAAGGGCGCCCTGGGCGACAAGCAGATCGAATACTGCCCCCACATGTACGACGCGCTCAATGACGCCGACGCACTGGTGGTCTGCACCGAGTGGCAGGAGTTCCGAACGCCGGACTTCGCGAGGATGGCCCGCCTGATGGCAGGTAACGTCATCTTCGACGGAAGGAATCTTTACGACCTGGAATGGATCGCCAACACGCCGTTTCGCTATTACAGCATCGGGCGTCCCGCGGTCAATCCGAAATAGAAAGCAGCAGTATGAAGATCCTGGTAACCGGAGCGGCGGGGTTCATCGGCTCGCATACCTGCGCCGGCCTCATCGCCGACGAACACCACGTGCTGGGCATCGACAACTTCGATCCGTTCTACGACCGCAAGGCAAAGGAGTCGAACCTCCAAGGCCTCCTGACCGCTGACAACTTCCAGTTCGTCGAAGCCGACATCCGCGATCGCGACCGCATGGGCGAGCTTTTCGCCTCGCACGAACCACTCGACGCCGTGCTGCATCTCGCCGCACGCGCCGGTGTCCGCCCGAGCATCGCAGACCCCGTCGGATACGAGCAGGTAAATATCACCGGAACGCTCAATCTCCTCCAGGCCGCTATCGCTCAAGACAATGTCCCTAAGTTCATCTTCGCCTCAAGCTCGAGCGTCTACGGTAATAACCCCAAGGTCCCGTTCAGCGAGAGCGACCCGGTCGACAACCCGATCAGCCCGTACGCGGCCACCAAGAAAGCCTGCGAACTGATCTGCCACACTTACCATCACCTCTACCAACTGCCCGTAACGTGCCTGCGATTCTTCACGGTCTTCGGGCCCAGGCAGCGGCCGGACCTGGCGATAGACAAGTTCGCCAGACTCATCCTCGCCGGCCGGCCGATCAAAATGTTCGGCGACGGAACCACCAGCCGCGACTACACCTACATCGACGACATCGTCGCCGGCGTACGCGCCGCGATCGACAGATGCAGCGGCTACGAAATAATCAACCTCGGCTCGAAGCACCCGATCACCCTGACCGACATGATAGCAACAGTAGCCGACGCCTGCGGGCGCGAGCCGATAATCCATACCAAACCGATGCAGCCCGGCGACGTCAACCGGACATTCGCCGACATTGAAAAAGCCGCACGCCTGCTGGATTACAAACCGACCACACCATTCGCCCAGGGAGTAGCCCGCCAGGTGGAATGGCTCAAAAGCTGTTAGCTGACAACCCTGTAGCGGACCAGCGAGTTTGACCCCCGCCCACAAGACCCTTCCATTTCGTACCGACGGTCAAATAGACCACAACATGAGCGTACTATTATGATGTCCGCCGGGTCCGACAGCCCGCTACTTGGCGACCAGGGGCGGCAGGCGGAAGTTCGGAGACCCTTTGTCCTTGAGGTCCCGGGAGCCCCTGTACGTACCGTAGTACGGAATGTTGGCGTCGATCCAGGTGACGATCCTCACAAATTCGGCTTGCGTGAGATTCGTTTTGCAGGGCGCCTTGCGAATCTGCACCGGTAGCTTGCTACGATGCGAACCGAGCGTCAGCGGCGGTACGGATTCGAAATGCGATCTTCCCGAGCGACAGTCGGCGTAGCTGACCAGCCCCCTGGTGATCAAGTTCTCGTAGGAGCGGTTCCATTTCGCCGTTGGCGTTCCGGTAAGGTCCAGGCGTCCTTTGGGCTTGGCGCCGCTGTGGCAACCGATGCAATGTTTGTCCAGCGTCGGTTGAACGTCCGAGGCGTAGTGGACCATGCGCGGACCCTTATCGCCGGGCTGGGGCACAAGGCTCTGCGGAGGCTGATTGATCGCCAGCGATCGGACGCGGGACAGGCTTGGCGCCTTTTTACGCAACTCGTGGCAGCCGATGCAGGACCTTGTCTCACCGGGCATGAGGTTTATAAACGTGGGCATCTGCTGCAGCGCCATGTAGTTTTCGTCAAGCGCGTGGAAGAAGATGTTCTGCTCGGCCGGTACGGTGAAATACGCCGAACCATCCTGTCCGACCTTCGCAACGCCATAGATCTTCTTGCGATGGGGATCGACATTCATACCGAGTTGAAACGCCAGGCCTCGCTGGCTCCAAGGCCACTCCAGCGCTCCCATCACCCTCACGTACTTGACCCTCCCGCGCTGGATGCCCGTCATCCCTTCGTATACGTCCTGAATGAACAGCGTGGCGGATTTCTTCTTCGCGGAACTCTTACGGTCGATCGAGGCGATCACCGGAGGCTTGCGGCGCGGTCGAAGCGGGAACGGTTGGAAGCAGGAAATTTTCGGGTCCCGATACAGTTCGGCTCGATTGCCCCACGCGTCAAGCGCGTAGATCCCGTAAGCCGCGGCGGAATGGGCGTTGGTGCCGGGAGTGTGCGAGACCAGGAAGAACTTTTTCGAAAACGGGTAAGGGTCCATGAAAAAGCCGAACTTGTTTGTGGAGTGGAACATGGACGGATATCCGGTCTCGGGCGTTATGCTTGTCATCGCATCGGTACCGCGACGGCTGCGGCGAGGGTCCACGAGCACCACCGATCCGATAGCCGTGAAATGGTGCGGTCCGCCGATGGTCACGATCCGCCGGGTTCCCGGAATATTTCGGGCGCCGCTCATACCCGCCGGTCGGACGGTGTTGTTCTTGTACACGTGGTCCGAACCGCTGCCGTCCGGGCGCATCGCCCAGAGGCCCGCCCCGTTGCCCAGCCCCTTATCGATGTACTCCCATCGCGTGTAGAGCACCCGCCCGTCGTTCATTACTGAAGGGGAGCTTTCGTTCAGCGGGCTCTCCGAAAGGCGGCGGAGATTCTTTCCGTCTGAGTCCATTATGTGCAGCGTCGTGACCGCGTTACCAGGCGAACAGAAAACGTACCGCGTCGATCGCGTGGAAGTGAAAACGATCTTACCGTTCGGCAAGTAACACGGATCCATGTCTTCAAATCGCTGTCCCCCTCCCGAGAACTGGCCCTGGATGGCCCGGGCCTCTTCGGCGCCTCCGAAAGTCAACTGACGCAGAGATCCCGGTTTCATCAGCCCCGTCCTTGGGTTAATGTCGATCTCGTGGATGCGGAAGGCTCCGCCCTTCTTCTTATAACCAAAGACCACTTTCTTCGCATCGAACGACAGGTCGAACCGGTCGAACAGCCCGCCGTCCAGTTCCGCTACGAGCGTGGTGACCTTCCCGCCCGGGACAACCGGCGAAAGGATGCAAAGATTACCGCTCGAACCGGTGGCGCCCTGGTCGGCATAGGTGTGTCCGTACAGAGTCCCCGACCGCTTGAGGAACAGCAGTTTGTCGAACTTGAGCGCCGGATGGGCCAGCATGCTTTCGCGGCGCACCGCATCCAATGCGTCCCGGACCTCCCGCAGTTGGTCCGGCGTACCGTTCTCGACTGCGGCTTGGCGGGCCTCCAGTTCAGACAACCGCTTGAGATACTGCTCGCCGCCGGGATAGCGCCGCCCGAACAGCGCCATCGTGTCGCGCACGGCCACCCGCAACGCTGCAATGTTAACGCTGCCCGGCGGAAGAACCGTAGCGCGATGCTCCGGCGGAATGGAAGCAAGGTGCTTGACTCTGCGCCGCGGCGCACGCCAACCCTTGGGAAAAGCCTTCGACGCCAACAGACGCAGGGCCTCGATGTTGGGAAGCCCGCCGCTGCGGGTCAACTTGACGGTATGCTTGCCCTTGGCGACCGAGAACCGGGCGGTCCTTCCGGATCGATCGTAAACGCTGTCCCACATCGCGGCGTTGCTGTTCCATGTGACCCGGTCGGGCTGCTCCATAGGCGTGGTGCTGAAGGACACGCCATGGCAGCCCTTGCCAATCTGCTTTCCGTCGATAAAGACGTCAACAGGTCTCGCTTCGGCTGCCGAGTAACGAATCTGAAGCATGTATTCGGCGGTCACGGGCAAGTCTATGTCGTATTCGATGACTCCCGGGGCGGTCTGCTTCGGATCGCTGCCAACGACAGGTCCGCAGTCGGCGTATTGATCGGGGCTTGCATAGATCCGGGCATTTCCGCGATCGAAAGTCCAGGCGGAAATATCGAACGATCCTGCCGGCCGGGCCGGGGGGGCTCCACCTGATTGCGCCGCGACTTCGGTTGCTCTGGGAGATTCCAACGCCTTGCGAAACTTCTCCGGAACACTGCTGATGTCCCGCACTTTGTACTCCGGCTGCTTCCAATCTTTCGGAAACTCCGTCTGAGTATCCAGACGCAGCGCCACCAGGTGAGGCAGCGGTCCGCTACGGGCGAACTTCAGCGTATGGACCCCCTTGCTCATCGACATACGGATAAGCTCATGCCTGTTGTTTCTGCTGTAGCCTCGCCTGTAGAATCCTTCCCACCTGGCTTTGCTGCTGTTCCATGCTGACTTGTCGCCCTGCGTCCAGTAAGTAACTCCTTCGCAGCCCCTGCCCAGGTTGCGGTCCATGCCCCGTCCGTCGAGGAAGACTCTGACCGGTCGCGCCTCGGCGGACGCATAACAAATCTGGAGCGTGTATCCGGCGGTAACGGGTATGTCGATGTCATATTCTACAGTCCAACCCCAGGGTTGCTCGCCTCCGCCGACCACTATAGGTCCGGCGTCGGCCAGTCGGCTGGGATCGGCGTCAATCCGCACATTACCGCGCGCAAATGACCAGGCGGGAATCAGCAACGTTCCGCCCTCGGCGCCAGTCAGCGGAATCATAACGCTCCAAACGGTGATCGCCGCCAACGTAAACCGCCCTGTCAGGTTCGATTGGATTTTCATCGTACGTATCCTCAGACAGCAGGTTAACTACGCCCATCTGATGTCAGGGGTCATTATAGAGTCAAATCGGAGTTGCGAGTAGGGTTTGTTTGGCTCTCCTTAATAGGCGCCGAGAAGGATTCCGTTCATCTAAAGCTCAGGATGGGGCATGGCGTTCTGCTTACCGCGAAGAACCCGCCGGCGGAGACTGAACCCTTCTAAATTCCGCCATACGCCATCGGACTCGAAACTTTTTTCAAATAGCTTCAGGTTTCCCCTTGCCAACCGCCGAGTTTATTACTAAAGTAGTTTAGATTAATTTGAAATGGCACTAAAGGAGCCTGGAATGACTTCGGACGACGTAAAGCTTGATTTTCGCGGGCCCGAATGGGTGGCCCGGCGGCTGGGCATCGACAAGAACACGGTGTATAAGTATTTGCAGGACGGGACGATACCGGCGCTGCAATTGGGTCGCAAGTGGCTGGTTTCCGAGGCCGCGTTGACCGAGTGGCTTCACAGCCAGGCCGAAAGCCAGACCCACGCACGTCGCGAGGCGGCCCGGTCGGCCGATCGCACGGTCGGGCGCATGAACACGCTGTCGCCACTGGCGCGGGAAGTCATCCGCCAGGCCCACGCCGACGCGCGTCGCTACAGCCACCACTACCTCGGACAGGAACACCTGCTGCTGGCGATGGTTTCCCAGCGGGACTGTCGCGCGGCGAGGGCCCTTTCGGAGGCCGGTGTCACCGGCGAGCGGATCCGCCGGGAGGTCGAATCGCGCATCCCGCCTGGCGATACCCCCCCGCCGAAGCGCGTCGCGCGCACGCCGCTGGCGAAGGCCGCCATGCGCGCGGGCGCCAAACTGGCCGCCGACGCCGGCGCCGATGCAGTCGGGACCGAACACCTCCTGTCAGGCATACTCCACACGGGCCAGGGCGCCGGATACGACATCCTGACCGCGCTGGGCGTGACGACCGAGTCGATCGCCGGGACCCTCGAGCAATCCACCGAACACAACGAGTAAGACGTTCCACCAGAGGAGAACAGACAATGACCGAAACCATCGATCGAAACACAACGGACATCAACCAGAGCGTCCTGACCATCATCGCCGAGACGGCCCAGTGCGACCCCAGCGAGATCACACCGGACCAGCACCTGGTGGCGGACCTGGACTTTGACTCTCTGGAACTGGTGGAGCTGGCCACCGACCTGGAAGAGGTGTTCGAGCTGACCATCCCCGACGAAGCGGTCGACAAGCTCGAGACAGTAGGCGACGTGCAGACCTACATCGCCGCCCACGTCAACACCACCTGAACGCCCCGCCGGATTGATAAGAAATCAGCAATCTCGCCCAGTCCCAACCGTTTGCACAATCTCAGCGACTTTGATACCCTTGTCCGGGATCGGAACACTCACAGGAGAAACGCATGCGCGAGATTCGCACCACGCGAAGGGACTTCCTCAAAACCGCCGGTATCGGTATCGCCGCGATGGCTGCGGCTCCGGCGGCGGGCGAGAACAAGAGTAACGGTAAGAAGCTCCCCAACCTCGTATTCATAATGGCTGACGATCTGGGATACGGTGACCTGGGCTGTTACGGGCAGAAGTTGATCCAGACGCCGGAACTGGACGCCATGTGCGCCAAAGGCCTGAAACTCACCCGTTTCCACGCGGGATTCCCCGTATGCCTGCCGTCTCGATGCACGCTGATGACGGGCCTGCACACCGGACATTGCCGCACCAACAAAAACGGCGGCGGTGGCAGGCACCCGATGCTGAAGACCGAAGACACCACCATCGCAACGGTGCTGAAAACGGCTGGTTATACAACCGCAATGGTGGGCAAGTGGTCGCTTGGCGATCACTTCATCGGGTGCGTCAAGGAGTCGCAGAACAAGGACGGAAGCGGCGCTATCTACAAGCACGGATGGGACTACTACTACGGCGAGCCGAACCAGACTTACTGCCACAGATATTACCCCAATCAGCTCTACCGCTACGACCGCACCGGACTGGTCGACAAGAAGACCGAGGGTAAGCGACTCGACGTTGTCCCCCTGCCCGGGAACTCCAAGAAACGCACGCAGTACACCCACGATCTGCTGACGACCAAGGCCCTCGAATTCATCGACGCCGCAAAAGATAAACCGTTCTTCCTCTACGTGCCCTACACGATCCCGCACGCGGATTACGACGTGCCCGAAATCGAGCCGTACGCCAAGGCGGCTGACTGGTCAAAGAGAGAAAAAGCGGTCGCTTCGATGATCACGCGCATGGATCGCGATATCGGGCGAATCGTAAAACGCCTCGCCAAACATGGGATCGAGAAGGACACGCTGGTGATCTTCACCAGCGATAACGGGCCGAACAAGTTTCCGCGATTCAACTCCAGCGGCGGGCTCGCCGGCGGTAAGGGCAAGTTCACGCTCGGCGGGCTGCGCGTACCGGGTATCGCGTACTGGCCCGGTGCGATCGCGCCCGGGCGGACCAGCGATCATCTCTCGGCATTCTGGGACATCATGCCGACGTTTGCCGAACTCGCCGGCATCAAACCGCCGACGCCAATCGACGGGATATCCATGGTCCCGACACTGCTGGGCAAGGGCGAGCAGAAAACGCACAAATACCTCTACTTCGGAGCGGGAAAACGCAGATTAATCATTCGCTCCAAGAATGAAAAACGCGGCGATACCGAGATACTCAAAGAGGCCGTAACACCCGTTGTCGTACCGAGATTCACCGCATAATAAGGAAACGAAGACAATGAAGAACTTCACAATTTGCCTGTGCGCGATCGCCCTCCTCGTCGCCCCTGCCGCCATCGAGGCCAAAGTGACCGTAAACCCCGTATTCAGCGACAACATGGTCCTGCAGCGCGGGATGAGCGTGCCTGTCTGGGGAACCGCCGACGCCGGCGAAGAAGTCACCGTAAAATTCGCCGGACAGACCAAGACCGCCAAGGCCGGCGCCGACGGTAAGTGGAGCGTCAAGCTCGACGCCATGAAGGCATGCGCCAAGGCCCAGTCGATGACCGTCGGCGAGACGACCTTCAAGGACGTGCTGACAGGCGACGTGTGGGTCGGGTCGGGCCAGTCCAACATGGCCGGCGGGCTCGGCGGATACGCCAGACGCGATAAAGGTCTGGCCAAGCTGGTCGCCGCGGCGCCGTACCCGCTGATCCGCATGGCTCGCGGTAATAGCCCCGGATGGAAGCAGGCGACCGCCAAGAACGTACAGGGCTTCTCGGCGCTGCTGTTCGCGTTCGGCGCCCCGCTGCACAAGGAGTTGAAAGTCCCCGTCGGCCTGATCGTCGGAGCGGTAGGCGGGACGCCCTCGGGCAGATGGCTCAGCCCCGAAGCATTCGAGGCCGACCCCGCCTGCCGGGCCGCCGCCAAGGTGTACAACGCAAAAGCGGGCGCCGCGGTCAAGAAGTACGAAGAAGCACTGAAAAAATGGAAGCTCGCAGCCGCGGCAGCCAAAACCGCCGGTAAGAAATCCCCGCGCAGGCCCAGGCCTCCGCGAATGGCTAAAGCAAGCGGCGACCTGTACATCAGGTTCATCCGCCCGATCATCCCGTACGCGATTCGCGGAGTCGTCTGGGACCAGGGCGAATCGGGAACGCAGATCGCCGGCGTCGATCAGTTCACGGTGATGGGCGCGCTGATCCGCGGTTGGCGGACCGAATGGAAGCAGGATTTCCCGTTCATCTACATCCAGAAGCCCAGCGGCGGCGGATGCGCGTGGGACAAGAAAGACAACCCCGTAACTCACCTCGCCAGCGACTTCTCGGCGAAACTGCCCAAGTCGCTCAGGCCCGCTGACGGCGGTTTCCGCAAACTGCATATCCGGATCATGCAGCACCCCGAGACGTTCATGGCAATCGCCAGCGATCTCGGCGGCGGTATCCACCCGACGAACAAGTCGGGCTACGGCCTCCGCGCCTGCCGCGTAGCCATGGGCGCCGCATACGGCAAGGAAGTGGAAATCTACGGGCCCCTGTACGATTCCCACAAGGTCGAGGGCGCCACGATCCGAATATCATACACGCACGTGGGCAAGGGACTGGCGTTCAAAGGCGGCGATAAACTCACAGGGTTCCAGATCGCCGGCGCTGACGGTAAGTTCGAATGGGCCGACGCGAAAATCGACGGTAAAACGGTTGTCCTGTCATGCGACAAGGTAACCAAACCGACTTCAGCCCGCTACGCCTGTGCCAACAACCGCCCCTGGGCGAATCTGTTCAACAAAGACGGACTGCCCGCACTGGCGTTTCAGACGAAATAACAGGGAATGCGAATCTTGCGAGGCATAAAGTTCATACTTACGTTCCTGACGGTGGCGCAGCTGACCTGCATTGCGGGCGCCCAGATCGTGATCCCGCCCGGCGTGCTGGAGAAGATCCCGCCGAAGAAGATTCCGCCCAGAACGGTGACCACCAATCCCGCGGGCAAGAAGGTGGACATCCAGAGGCTCGTCATCAACTTCCGCCGCGCCGCCGGCGACGTCGAGAAACGCAAAGCGGCGGCAGATAAACTGCTGGAACTGGGACCGAGAGGAGCGAAAATACTCCGAAGCATTATCGCCTCCGATCTGCCGCGCCGAGTCGCCTCATACAAGAAGGCGTTTTACAACAAGGCACGCAGCATCGGCCTGAAGAAACTGGCGGCCGCAGACAGCAAACAGACGCAGGCATGGCAGGAACAGTTCAAATCGCTCGGATCGATCACCAAGGAAACGCTCCGGTCCAAGGCCGGACCGGCGATGGACGGTCTGTATAAGGCTCTCGTCCCCACACGCCAGGAAGTGCTCGAAGGCAGCAAGGCGCTCGCCGCCCGGCGCGAAGAGATACTTGCGATGGACACTATACTCACCCGGAGCAAGGTTTTACTCGGCGCCAAATCCACCATCGCCGTCTTTCCCAAAACGATCGAGCAGCAGGAGAAGCTGATCTCGCTGATGTGTACGTACATGCCCGATGCCGGTCGCAAGTCGATCGAGGCCGATCTGAAGCAGTTCACCCGGATGGGCTTCGAGGAATGGCATGGGTTCGTGCATCTCAATGTGGTCCGCATGCTGCTTGGCCTGCGTCCGATGCGGATCAATCTGAAACTATCGGCCGCCGCGCTGGATCACTCCAAAGATATGGCCAGGCACAAGTTCTTCAACCACACATCACCGGTGGCGGGCAAGAAAACTCCATGGGACCGTGCCGCCCGCCAGGGCGCGAAGTCCAACGGTGAATGCATCGCCGCGGGCATGTCGTCCGGACCGGGAGCGATCCGCTGCTGGTTCTTCAGCCCCGGACACCACAAACTCATCATGTCCAGGTCCTCCCGAGTGGGAATCGGCGGATACAGTCGCAAATGGACGCTGATGACGGGCAGATAATTGCGTCTCAGATAATCGCCGGCTGGAAGGGATACTTGTCCGCCAACGCGAGCGTGTCGGTGAGGTTCGTGCATGCTTCGGTGCAACCGGGCTGGGACAAACTCATCGCCGCCGAGCATACCGCCAGACGGAGAGACTTGTCGATCTCCCAGCCTTCGTGGATGCCGAACAGCATGCCCGCGCAGAACGCATCTCCCGCTCCTGCGGCGCCTTTGATGTAGCCCTGAGGCAACTGCAGCGACGGCTGCCATACTTCCTGCCCGCCGGTCGTCAGCACGTACCCGCCGGCGGGCATGTGAACGCATACCAGGCGACCGACGCCCAAGTCCAGCAGATCCTTCGCTGATGCCCGGAGAGCTTCGATGTCCACTTTCCCGTCAGGCTTTATGTCGTGCCCGGTTGTTTTTCCGGCTTCAAACTCGTTGAGGATCGCGTAGTCGGTGTACTTCAGCGCGGGCTTGACGACTCTGGGAAAGCGGTCGCTGTCCTCGCTAACCACGTCAATACTGGTCTCGATCCCGGCGTCCTGGAATGCTTTCAGTATCCTCGCGGCGGTCGTACCGAACTCGGCGTCGTCCTCGTCCATCCGATCGAGCAGCAGGAGATATCCGAAATGCACCAGGCGGGCCTTGAGCTGGTCAACCGGCACGTGCTCCGGACCGAACAGGGCGTTTGCCCCGCGGTTGTGGAAAAACGTCCGCCGCCCTGAATCCTGGACGACCATGACGTTGGTGTACGACGTGGGCGCCTGGTCGGTGACAACGAGGGCGGAGGTGTCGATACCGTGGGCGGTGCAATCGGCCTGAATGAACCGACCGTTGGGATCGTCGCCGATAAGCCCGACACCCTCCAGCGGGATCGCCTCGCCGCCGGCGTCGGGCCCGAATTTGGCGATGTCGAGGAGGCAGTTGTACGGAGCCCCCCCCGTACCGCGCTCTTCGGCAAGGATGTTGGACAGCGTTTCTTCCTGCGGCCAGCGGTCGCAAATGTAAAGGCGGTCGATAATCCAGTTTCCGCCTCCGGCGATACCACGTCGTTCCTGGTTCATCGCCACATGGTACTTCACCAGTCGACCCGATGGCAAGAGGGTCGTCAGGTCGCCGTGAAACAGACGGGGCATTTGCAGAAATATCCGGAGTTGCCGCAAAGATATCAATTCCCCCGGAGCCCGATTTGCGGTAGACTTACCGGCCTGTTTATCTGTTGCGGTCGGTGCGGTAGCCGTTGGAAGATTACCACATAAACATTCGTACAAGGGATGTGACAAATGAGCCAGGAGACACGGAAACTCAATCGACGACGGTTCCTCAAGACAACCCTTGCCGCCGCCGGAAGCGCCGCGGTCCTGCCGACGATAATTCCATCGTCAGCTTTGGGCGCCGAAGGGAGCATCGCGCCCAGCGACCGGATCGTAATGGGTACGATAGGCTATGGCGGGCGTGGACGAAGCGACATGGGCGCGTTCCTGAACAACGCCGACGTTCAGATGCTGGCGGTCTGCGACGTAAACGGCGGGCGCCGAAGGGCAGGCAAGGGGGCCGTCGACAGGAAATACGGTAATAAAGACTGCAAGACCTACATCGACATCCGCGGGCTGCTGGAGCGGAAGGATATCGATGCGGTCCTGATCGCCACCGGCGACAACAACCACTCGATGGTGGCGATCGAGTCGGCCAGGGCGGGCAAGGACATGTACTGCGAGAAGCCCATGAGCGTGACGATCGCCGAATCGCGTGCCGTCTCCGACACGATGAAGCGGTTCTCGAGGATATTCCAGTGCGGTACGCAGCGGCGCAACGTGGGCAACTTCGTCTGGGCGGCGAGCCTGGCTCGCTCGGGCAAGCTCGGCGAGATGAAAGCGGTCCACGCGGAGAAGCACCGTTCGAATTCGGGCGTTTACTTCACCGTCCTTCCGACCGAGCCCGAGCCCGCTCGCGAAGTGATGGACTGGAACGGGTGGTTGGGACCGGCGATGTGGAGGCCTTACAACGCCAAGTACCATGCGCGTCAATTCTGGTTGGCTCACGGCGACTTCTCGGGCGGGTCCATCTGCGAATGGGGCAGCCACACCGTCGATATCTGCCAATGGGCCCTCGGCGCCGACAACACGTCGGCCGTACACTACGAAACGACCAACGATCGCGGCGACATACAAGCCACCTACGCCAGCGGCGTGAAACTGATCGTACGCAAGGGACTGCGATTCGGCTCGTGCCCGGTGAGGCTCGAAGGCTCCGAAGGCTGGGTCGAGACCGGCGACTCGGGACAATTCGAGGTCTACCCGAAATCCCTGATGGCCGAACGCCGATTCAAAGGCGGATACCCGCAGAACAATCACGTTCGCGAATTCCTCAACTGCGTCAAGTCGCGCAAGCAGCCGGTGGCGACAGCGGAAGGCGCTCACCGATCGATCAGCACTTGTCACGTGGCGAACATCTGCGTGCGGCTCGGGCGACCGGTCAAATGGGACCCGGTCAAGGAAGAGTTCCCCGACGACCCCGAAGCCAACAGGCTGGTGTCGCGTGCGTACCGCCATCCATGGCGACTGTAGAAACCACGGGTCACGACGATACGCAGCGTTATCTTCCAGATAGTCCAACCGCCCAACGAGAGTTAAACCAATGAATCGTAAGATGCGACACATACAAGTAATCACCGTGATTTGCCTGGCGACCGTCCTCTTTACCAGCGTCGCCGGAGCCGCAGATGCAAAAACAAAAGCGGCGAGAGAGAAGCAACTCATCGAGACGCTGAAAGGCAAAGCCCCCCAGGCCGAAAAGGACCTGGCCTGCCGCGAGCTGCAGGTTATCGGATCCGAGGCCTGCATAGACACCCTGGCGGCGATGCTGACAGACACCAAGCTGTCGCACATGGCCCGCTACGCATTGGAGCCCATGCCCTACCCCAAGGCCTCCAAGGTCATGCGAGACGCACTGGGCAAAACCAGCGGACCGACCAAAGTCGGGCTGCTGATCTCGCTCGGTTTCCGCAGGGACGCCGCGTCCACCGGCGCAATGACCGCCCTGCTCAAGGACAAGGACACCGACGTCGCCGGCGCAGCGGCCGCGGCGCTGGGGCGCATCGGAACCCCGGAGGCAGCCAAGGCGTTGGGCGCTTTCCGCGGCAGCGCCGACAAGGCCCTTCAGGTAATCGTCGCCGAAGCGTCCCTGACCGCGGCAGAACAGTTGACCCGAGACGGTAAGCAGGACGAAGCAGCCAAGATCTGCAAGGAACTGCAAGCCGCCAAATGGCCCGCCCACGTACGCTTGGGAGCATTCGTCGGACTGCTGGGCAGCGGCGGAGAGGCCGCGGTCTCCCAGGCGGTTGCGGCGATATCGGGCAAGGATGCGGCGATGCGGTCGGCGGCTATCTCGAATGTCAGCAAACTCAAAGGCAAGGATGTGGGCAAACGCCTCGCCGCGGGGCTCGACAAGCTGCCCGCCGGCGCCCAGGCGCTGCTCGTAGATGCCCTTGGCGATCTGGGCGACCAGGCCGTCCTGCCGACGATCACCAAAGCCGCCAAAAGCGACAGCGCCGAAGTCCGCCTCGCTGCAATCAGGACCATCGGGAAGATCGGCGACGCGGGCAGCGCCAAGTTGCTCTGCGATATCGCAATTGGCGCCAAAGAAGCCTCTGAGCAGCAGGCGGCGGTCAACAGCCTCCACGGCCTGAAAGGCGACAAGGTCAACGCCACCATCGTTGCGTCCATGAAAGCCGCCCCCGCCACAACCAGACCCAAACTCATCGAAGCACTCGTCACTCGAAAAGCGACCGACGCGGTGGGCGACCTGGCCGCACAAGCCAAGGGTCCCGACGCTCGCGTGCGAGTCGCGGCGCTGAGGGCTCTCGGTTGGATCGCCCAACCGGCGGACCTCGATACTCTCATACCGCTGGCGATCGAGCCTGCTGACGGTCCGTCCGGAGCGGCCGCCGAACTTGCGATCGTCCAGGTGGCAAGAAAGATATCGGACGGCGAAGCGCGAGGCGACGCGCCGCTGGCGGCGCTCAAGACCGCAAGCGGCAGCCCCGCAAAGTGCTCGCTGCTCCGCGTGCTGGGAAATCTGGGAGGAAAGAAAGCCTTTGCAGCGGTCGCCCCGGCGCTCAAGGACAGCAGCGTCGATGTGCAGGACGCCGCGGTAAACGCTCTTTCCAACTGGCCAACGGCAAGGGCGCTCGGTCCGCTGATGAACGTTGTAAAGACAACAGGCAACGCCAAGCATCGCGTGCTTGCGATGCGGGGATGCGTGAGGATACTCGGGCTTAACGACTGCACCGTCGAGCAGACCCTGGCGAGCTACAGCGAACTGGCGAAAATCGCCAAAGAACCCGCGGACATCAAGCTTATTCTCGCGGGGCTCGGTTCAGTCGCCGACCCGGGGGCGATGAAAGTTATCGAACCGTACGCGGGACAGAAGCAGTTCCAGGCCGAAGTCGAATTCGCCAGACTGGGCGTGGCGCGGGCGATCATGGGCTCGTCGAGCCAACTGGCCAGGAAGATCGCCACCAGCCTGCAGAGATCCAGGAACCGAACCGTCGCCAACCAGGCCCGATGGATACTCAGATCGCTCAGAGACGTGAAGAGCGATGCGGTTTCGGCGGGCAGTTGGAAGTCGCTTTTCAACGGGAAGGACCTGAAAGGCTGGCGGACGACGGGGACGGCGGTCTTCAAGGTCGAGGACAACTGCCTCGTCGGGACGCAGACCACCGGTAAGGGCGGCGATATCTGGACCGACGCCGAATACGACAACTTCGAGCTGCGGATCACGTACCGCGTGGTCTGGCCGGCGAACAGCGGTTTCTGGTTCCGCCACGACGGTAAGAGGGGTTACCAGTACGACGTCCTGAAGTACAAGAGGCCCGTCGCGTTCAGCGGTACGCTCTATTGCCCGGGCAAGCTGTTCATCACGAAGAATCTCGACGAATCGCTCGCCAGCCGCGACGGTTGGAACAAGGCCCGCATCCGCGCAATGGGCGACAATCTGACGCTGTGGCTTAACGGGACGCGGACCGGAAACTGCAAGGACAATACGCTCGCCAAAGGCCGCATCGGTATCCAGATCCATGCGGGCAACAACTTCAAGGGCATGCAGATGGTCGTAAAGAAAATGGAAATACGCGCCTTGACCAGGTAACGAACGACAATAACCAAATTGCAAGAACCACGGGAGATCGCAGACTGATGAGTTCAAAAGAAACCGCTCAACGGGCCCTCGACCAGGGCAAGGGTATCGTGCGTTTGACACCGACGTGGGTCCCGCGCGTCTTCTGCATACCGGGACGCCGGATCAAATTGCACCCCGATGACTACTACGCGTTGGGAGGGCACCGCGGCGGGATAGACGAACGATGGTTCTCGTCGACCACGCCGGCGGACAACGGACCCGACACCAGCGTTAACGAAGGGCTCAGCCACATCGTCGTCGAAGGCGAAACGGTCGTGCTCCGCGAAGCCATCGACGAACTGCAGGGCGCGATCCTGGGCGACAAGCTCTGGGACGCCTACAAGTGCTGGCCGATGTATTCGAAGTTCTTCGACAACCAGGGCGCCCTCCCGCTGCACATCCATCACGACGACGACTTCGCCGCCCGCGTCGACGCCGTCGGCAAGCCCGAGGCGTACTACTTCCCGCCGCAGGCCAATAACCACGGCGGCGACTTCCCGTACACGTTCTTCGGCATCCAGCCGGGCGTAACGAAAGACCAGGTCCGCGAAGTCCTGTCGAAGTTCACCGACGGCGACAACCACATAACCGACCTGTCGGCGGCGTTTCGCCTGTTCCCGGGCACAGGCTGGAACGTTCCGCCAGGTGTGCTGCACGCACCGGGCAGCCTCTGCACCTACGAACCGCAGAAGGCCTCGGACGTCTTTGCGATGTACCAGTCGCTCACCGGCGACAAGATCATTCCCGAAGAGCTGCTCTGGAAGGATTCGCCCGCCGACCAGCGGGGCAACTTCGACTACCTCGTCGACGTCATAGACTGGGAGCAGAATGTCGATCCGGAGTTCCGGGCCAAGCACTTCATGCTCCCGATCCCCGTGGCGCCAATCGAGGAAATGCGGGCCCAAGGATACGAAGAACGCTGGATCTGCTACATGTCGAAGGATTTCAGCGCCAAGGAACTTACCGTCCTTCCGGGCGCCAGCGTCACGATAACCGACGGCGGACCGTACGGGCTGATCATGATGCAGGGACACGGTACGATGGGCGTCTGGGACATCGAAACCCCGGCGCTGATCCGCTACGGTCAACTTACCAACGACGAGTTCTTCGTCTCCGCGGCGGCCGCCGCCGAGGGCGTTACGATAACCAACCCCAGCGACGCGGACCCGATCGTGATGCTGAAGCACTTCGCACCCGACGCGCACGACAACATGCCGGAAATCGGCTGACCCACCGCCCCGGGCGGTAACGAAAGGACGAGCTATGTCAGATCATTCGAATAACTATCCCAAACTGCACAATGCGGCCTGGCCGGGCGTAGTCGGAAAAGGCAGCGACGACGGCGAGCCGATCATCGAGTTGGAGACCATGCTGGATATGACGGCCGCCGCGGAAGTCGACGGCGTCAAGTTCGACGGGGTCGACCTGTTCCTGTTCGCCCCGCACGTGGATATCGACGCTTCGGACGACGACCTCAAGCGAATCGCTGATATGGTCGGCGAGCGGAATCTGGAGATCGGTTCGGTAGTCGCGCCGGTCTGGCCGCCCACAGGCGGAGGGTCGGCGATGGGCGACGAGACCGAACAGTCGCAGTACCTCGGTCAGGTTCGCAAAGGCTGCCGGATCGCAAAACAACTTCGCGACCTCGGCGTCCGCCCGAACGGTTCGGTGCGCATCGACTCTGCTATCGATCCCGCCACGTGGTCCCAGGACCCCGAAGGCAACCAGGCGAAAATAGCCGAAACATTCCGCCAGGCGTGCGATATCGCAGCCGAACACGGCGAGCAACTCACCGCCGAGGGCGAAATATGCTGGGGTGGGATGCACAGTTGGAAGCGGATGACCGAGCTGCTGGCGATGGTCAATCGGCCCGAGACGCTCGGTTTCCAGGCTGACATGGCCCACACGCTGCTCTACATGCTCGGATACAATGCGCCCGAGGATGCGATTCTGGGCGAGGGGTTCGACTGGAGCGACACTGAAACGTTCGACGCGGGCTACCGGCAGCTTTGCGGGGCGCTCCAGCCGTGGACGAACGACCTGCACATCGCACAAAACGACGCTACGGTTAAAGGCGGCGGGTCGCACGATAAGACGGGCAAACACTGCCTGCCAAACGACCCCGACGGTAAGCTGGACATCACCAAGTACGCCGGATGCTGGCTTCGCAATCCCGCGGGCGAACTGACCAAACGGTTCAAGCACATCTGCTGGGACGGATGCATGTTCCCCAACGAAACGATGATGCAACCGCAGACGTGGAACGATATCCTGGCCGCGATGCTGGACGTCCGCGACGCACACGGATGGCAGGAATAACGGTTAAACGCACAGACGCAATCTCTACAACCAACTGAAAGGATCACACAGATGAAACCTTTGAATGTCGGTGTCATCGGTTACGGTTTCATGGGCCGGACTCACTCGAACGCATACAGCAAGGTCTCCCACTTCTTCGACCTTCCGTACAAACCCAAACTCCGCGTGATTTGCGGACTCGTCGAGGAAGAAGCCAAAGTCTTCGCCGAGCAATGGGGCTTCGAATCCCACACGACCGACTGGCGGAAAGTCATCGAGGACGAGAACGTCGACGTGGTCGATATCTGCGTGCCGAACAACATGCACGCCGAGATCGCCATCGCCGCAGCGAAGGCGGGCAAGGCTATCGTCTGCGAAAAACCGTTGGCGATGAGCGCCGCCCAAGGCCAGGAAATGGTCGACGCCGTCGAAGCCGCCGGAGTAGCCAACCTCGTCTCGTTCAACTATCGCCGCGTACCGGCGGTGACGCTGGCCAAACACCTTATCGATGAAGGGCGGCTGGGCAAAATCTTCCACTACCGGGCGAACTTCCTGCAGGATTGGACGATATCATCGGAAGTCCCCCAGGGCGGAGACGGCACGTGGCGCCTCGACGCATCGGTCGCCGGCTCGGGCGTAACAGGCGATCTGCTGGCCCACTGCATCGATACGGCGTTGTGGCATAACGGGGCGATCTCGTCAGTCAACGCGATGACCGAGACGTTCATCAAGGAGCGCGTCCACGCCGAGACAGGGCAAAGCCAACAAGTCAGCATCGACGACGCATGCACCTTCTTCTGCCGCTTCGATAACGGGTCGTTGGGCAACTTCGAGTCGACCCGCTACGCCCGAGGCCACAAGGCCCTGTACACCTTCGAGATCAACGGTGAAGACGCCTCGATCCGCTGGGACCTCCACGATCTCGGCCGCCTGGAATACTTTGAGCATCGCGACGAGGGCAGGGTCCGCGGATGGCGATCGATACACGTCACCGACGGCGACCACCCGTACATGGACAAGTGGTGGGTCCCCGGCCTACAGATCGGATACGAGCACAGCTTCGTCCACCAGATCGCCGACTTCCTGACGGCAATGGCCGCCGGCGAGCCCTGCAGCCCCACCTTCGCCGAAGCCCTGGAAACCCAAAAGGTCTGCGACGCAGTCCTCAAGAGCGCCGCCGAGAACCAATGGGTCGAGGTCGGTAGCTAGACCAGAGCAGAATCGCCGCCAACCCAACCAAGGTGTTGCAAGCCCGCAGGCGTATGCGCGCGATCCTCAGGGCATTTCCGATGGGAATTTGAGCATGACGCGTTGCTCAGAATCGCCATGCGTCACCACCTCACCATCGCGATAAGCAATCCACAAACCGCGCTGCGAAACCCCAGCGCCGATCCGAAAACGTTGCACCCCGGCGGCCGGAAGCATCTTGGCGTTCATCGACGAATCCACCAGATACGCAGGCCCTATACATTCAGTCACCAATAGCTTGTCTCGCCACGAAAAGACCTCCTGGACACCAGGCAGCTCAACCGACTTTCCTTTCCAGGTCAAACGGTATCTGTTCCCCATCGACTTTTCAGGGAGATAGAACTCAAGCACGACATCACCATCCCCCACCGCAACGATCCTCTCCCCCGGAACGCCGACGGCCGTACGATCAAATCGCCACAAACCCGAGTCGTCGCAGGACGCCGCGATCCGATGATCATGAAAATTGACGACAGCTTCGTTGGCCCCGATGAACGTCAGCCCCGAGGGGAATGACTCGATTTCCCGCGACGACTTCTTCCCCGTCGTCACATCAAGCGTCACAAGGAAGTATCCCTCGGGCTCCCTACGCCGCCGACCGAGGATCATCTTGTCGCCCTCATCATTAATTCGCCATAACGGCAGCAGCAATTCCATCGCCAAAAGAGAATCCATCTCACCAGACGGCGAAAGCGTCAGAACCTCCGTGCTGGTCACGATAATCAGTTTATCGAGTGCAGAGGACCACCGGGCGGACCAAGGTGAACTGGGCAGAGTCTTCTGGCCGCATACGCCATCGATCTTCCAGAAGACGGCGTCACCGTCATCAATGCCGCGCGCACTGGGGTCGATCAAGCCTCCAGCATAGTTCTGCTCGTCCTCAAACCACCAGAGATCAACTGCCAGCTCAACAGGCACAGGGGCGGGCTTGCCGAACACGATATACTCAGCGCTCACAACTCCGCCGCCCAACGCCAGGCTCAAAATGCACATGCGCCAATTAACGGGAATTGCACGCCGCTGTGTTTCGGCCCCGGCGCACCACGGCGTGATCCAATGGACAACGAGGGAGACAACGACAACGACAAGCAGACCGGCGCCGACAGCGGAACTCCACAGCGGCCACTCATCAGGCCTCTGCCAAAGATTGAACCCCAACATCGCCAACAAGTAAACCGCGATCGGCGAGAACACCACCATGGTGGTCGTCAGCTTGTTCTTGCCCTTCCCAACGCCCAACAGAGTTCCCAGCGGCAAGACCAGAGGCAAGACGAGGACCATGAGAACACTCCCGATAACGATCAGGGCTGAGGGGGGTATTCCCATTCTGATCAGTGAGGCCGAGTCGCCAATTCGCAGGACGGCACCAATCACCATGTATATTCCAGTCCCCGCGAGGCTGGCAATGGCGAGCACCACGCCAAAAAGGCTCAGACGGCTCTTGGTAATCCAGAGGACGAAGAAGGCCAACACGCCGAAAACCGTCTCCCACAGGAACCCGCCCCAACTTGTCGCCATTGGCTCTGGATCTGAACTGTAATGTGCGTACGACCAAGAGAAGGGGGAAACCTCAATATAGGTGAACTCTCCACCGGTGGCGACAATGGTTAATGCGTGCCCGAGTTCATGAGCGATGATGCTTGCATTGTAGGCGAATACAAACACGCCCAGAACGATCAGAAACTTCTGGAATGTCTTCATCCCGCATCCTCTGGAATATCGAAGTAAGCTGCGCCCATTGCAAACTGCAACTACAGTATCGCACGAACGCTCACTTTGCCACTCCGAATCGCGGCATCCCCTGCTACCTGGCAAACGTCAGTCTTGCCGCCGCGGGGTTCCTCCCGCACCCACACCCAGCAGGCCTACCAACACAATCACCAGAATGACCTTTCGAATGTTCACTGCTTCTCGCCTCTCAGCGGTTTGATAATGATGTTCCCTTCCTTGACCTCGACGTCGAGCAGGACCTTGCCTGCGCCGGCCTTGTCCAGAACCAGACGCAGGATCAGACCGAACGCGGATTTCCTGAGATGTATCGTAATCACCATGTTTTCGGTGATGTCGTATTGTTTCACTGCGTCCCAGTCGATCTGTATTTTCCGACCGGACACCTCTCCGGAGAAATCGAGTACCTGTGCAAGTTCCATATCTTCAAAATCCATCCTGCTGATTTCCTCGGCCATCATGTTCTTGTTGGCCTTGTACGGTGACGTCGCCACCTGCCTGGCCGTACGTCCATACAGCATCGCCGAATTCTTGAGGCCCTGCGGCGTCGAGACAACCACCGCATTGCCCAGCGACCCGACCGTAATCGCATAGTGGTTTCCGCTCGCCAGCGCGAACACTCTCTCAATCGCCTCGCCGAGTTTGACGTCGCGCCGGTTGTAGGTGACCGGTCTGTCGAAACGGGCTCCAAGCCCCGCCAGCTCCGACCAGTTGACTGCGATGTTGGCATACCCCGACAACTGAGCGACGATCTCGTGCAGCTCGACGTTCACGAAATTCAGCTCGTCAATCCGCTGGTCAAGCTGCCAGGTCCCCGGTCGGCTGACGGCCGCCAGAAACGTCCTGTATCGCCTTGTCTCAGAGGCGATCTGCTCCGGGGTCCGGACGTAGTGCCTGGCTTTGTCCAACGCCCGCCTGGTATCGGCAAGCTGCCTGGAAATGACAATAGTTTTCTTCACCGCCTGAGTTTGCTGCTGATCGCCGTCAACGGCTATCGTGGCGAGCTTCTCATCCAGCGCCTTCTGCCACACATCGGCCGCCATCCGATCCGCCGGCCTCGGACCGGCAGAGGTCCTCGCCGCCGCAAACCGCTGCTTCGTTCGGGACTCAACGCCCTCTGATTCGCGCCGGGCCACCGCAAACTTCGCCTCCAGTGGAGTAATTCTCTTAGTCAGACGCGCCACGTCCCTGGCTCCCTGGTCGGAACGCTTCTGCACCCCGTCGATCCACTTACGAGTTTCGGCCTCCAACTGCGAATCCGAACTCACATCGAGCCGAACATCTTCCCCGCCCTGACAACCACAAATCATCCCGGCGGCAACAAACAACCCAACCACAAATAACCCCCGCCCCAAAACGATCCCACAAAAGCGTGACATACAGTATTTGACGCAGAAGAGGTCAAGAAGTTCCGCACTTCGTCTCACGCAGCGGGGGCCATTGCAGTTGCACACAATTGTTTACACTTTCTTCGTAGTGTAAAATTCCTGTATGGCTTTCACGACAGACAGACCATTTGACGGGGTTTCTTGCCATTGGCGTCTCCATCTCCGGCCTTTCTCCCTGGCGAGGCCTGGCGCGGCGGTGGTTGTGCTGATCTGTCTTGGTTTGGTGTTGTGTGTGGCCCGATCCGGAGAGGCTAAGCCCCGACGGCGCTACGGTCA
>CAZSLS010000083.1:0-25538 GCA_964607575.1 uncultured Planctomycetaceae bacterium
GGCGGTTGAGCCACGACCTTCGCACGCCGCTTGTTCCGCTGGTGGCGCTGCTTCCTATGGCGCGGGCGAAGATCGAGGATCCCGAACTGGTCGAGATCCTCGATGTGAGTATTGACAGTACCTTGTACCTTCAGCGCCTGGTGGAGCGGACGCTCGATTTTCTTCGGGTTGAAGGAGGCGGTGGGCGATCGGGACGCTATCGGGTCGACGTCTGTGAACTACTCGAACGCGTGGCGGATGCGTGGTCTTACGAGGCGGAAGCCAAAGGTATCGAGATTACCGTCAGCAAAGAGAGCAAGCCCATCACCAATGCGGACGGGGTTGCGCTTCGGGAAATCATAGACAATCTGGTGGCGAATTCAGTGAAGTACATGCCTGGTAAGGGAAAGATATCCCTCAGTGCCTGCCTCGACGGAGACAGTGTCCGGATAAGCGTCGGCGACAACGGAGCGGGAATGACCCCCGAGCAGATCGAGCATGCTTTCCAGGAGTTCTACAAAGTCGACGAATCGCGTCAAGATCACATGTCGATGGGGTTGGGGCTGTCGATATGCAGGGAACTGGTCAACGGGTTCAACGGAGCGATATGGATTGAATCGGCCGGCGCGGGACAGGGAACCACCGTGCAGGTAACCGTGCCTTCTGCGGAGTCACCGGTCGATACAGGGGCTGGAAATCAGTGGGACTCCGACGGGGTTACCGTCGCAAAGGGCGGTGTTTCCGCCTAGTGTGCCCTGCGATCCAGGGGGGAGATGCAATTCGGTCAGTGGTATTGGCGGTCTCCGCGGTTTTGCTGTAGAATGGGGTCCGGTGTGGTGCGGTGCGACCGGCGCGGCCGGGATCGTTGTTTTCTCTGTCATGTGTCAAGAGTTAGGGCGTTTGTCTATAAAAGTAATCGGAGAAACAGGATGCTGCGAAGAATAGTTGCCGAACTACCGCGATACTTACTGCTGATGGGCGTATTGACGGTCTGGCCGCTGCAGGCCCACGCCAAGCCGGCCCGACCGCCCCAGGCGAAAGTAGCGATCGAACCGTTGAGGCGAGCGATTCGCGACTTGACGGCGAGCAATGGTAGGAAGTATCCCAAGGGTTCGGCGTATCTTAAGCGTTTGGACGCTATCGCCAAGCGCCTCGCGGCGGGCAAGACTACGCCCGAACTGGTCAAACAGTTCACCGCACTTCGCGCCGAGGCACTTCTTGCAAATCCGCTGCTTGATTTCGATAAGTTACTGTTCGTGCGCCGCGGCAAGAGGAACATCGGCCTGGTGAATAACTGGTTGGGCAATTCGTCGATGGGCGGTACGAGGTTTGACAACGAGATCGCCGTCCTTTCGCCGGTGTCGCCGGAGGGCAAGGTTACAACGCTGTACAAGCCCAAAGGCACGCGATTTGTCGGTGACGTCGATCTGCATTTCGATGCTGACAGGATGCTGTTCTCGATGGGCGCCGGGTCGAACGGTCGATGGCAGGTATGCGAGATAAACGCCGCCGGTAGTGGATTTCGGGAACTTCCGCTGATCATGCAAAAAGACGTCATGAACTACGACGCCTGCTACCTGCCCGACGGGAACGTGATATTCACGTCGACTGCGCCGTTCATCGGTGTCCCGTGTGTAGGGGGCTCGTCGAAGGTGGCGAATCTCTATCTCCTCGAGACCAAATCGGGCAAGATCCGCCGTATCGGTTTCGACCAGGAACACACCTGGTGCCCGACCGTCCTGAACAACGGGCGAATCCTCTACCTGCGATGGGAATATTCCGACCTGCCGCACTTCGTCGCGCGGATACTTTTCCACATGAATCCCGACGGGACGGACCAGAAGGAGTATTACGGGGGCAGTTCGTATTGGCCTAACTCGACGTTTTACGCCCGCCCGATTCCCGGTGATTCGACGAAATTTGTAGGTATTATCGGCGGGCATCACGGCTTGCCGCGTATGGGCGAGATGATCGTGTTCGATACGGGCAAGGGGCGTTTCGAGGCCGACGGCGTGATCCAACGCATACCCGGATACGGGAAGAAGGTCAAGCCGGTAATCCTCGACCATCTGGCGGGTCGCAGTTGGCCTAAGTTCCTGCACCCGTATCCGCTGAGCGCGAAGTACTTCCTCGTGTCGGCCCGCCCGACCGCCCGCTCAGAGTGGGGGATATACCTCGTCGACGTGTTCGATAACATGCTCCTGCTCAAGGAAATGCCCGGCAGCGTCCTGTTCGAGCCGATCCCGTTCCGCAAGACGCCCCGTCCGCCGGTGATCCCATCGCGAGTCGACCCGTCTCGGAAGGACGCCGTTATGTACATGGCGGACGTCTACAGCGGACGCGGACTGACGGGCGTTCCCAAAGGTTCGGTAAAGAAGCTGAGAATATTCACCTACCAGTATTCCTATCACGGTATGGGCGGGCAGTCGAATCGCGTAGGCCTCGACGGGCCCTGGGATGTCAAACGTATTATGGGAACCGTTCCGGTAGAGTCCGACGGTTCGGCGATGTTCCGCATACCGGCCAATACGCCAATCTCGATGCAGCCGCTGGACGCAGACGGAAGGGCGATGGCGATAATGCGATCGTGGGCCACCGCCATGCCCGGAGAGACCCAGTCCTGCATCGGATGTCACGAACGCCAGAGCGACGCCCCGCCAACCAGACGCACCATTGCCGCGAGGCAAAAGCCATCGGAAATCACCCCATGGTACGGACCGACGCGCGGTTTCAGCTTCAAGCGCGAGGTCCAGCCCGTACTCGACAAATACTGCGTGGGATGCCATGACGGAAAGCCCCGCAAGGACGGGAGAAAGATCCCCGACTTCATCGCACGCCCCCCCGTGCGCCAGGGCGGAACGCAGTTCACGCCGTCTTACGTGGCGCTGCGGTCGTACGTCCGCGGGATAACCATGGAAGGCGACATGCACATCCTGGAGCCATACGAAGTCCACGCAAGCACTACCGCCCTGGTGCAGATGCTCGAGAAGGGACATCACAACGTGAAACTCCCGACAGAGGCGTGGGATCGCATTGTCACGTGGATCGATCTGAACACGCCGGCCCACGGAACCTGGCGGGAGATCGTCGGAGAGAGAAAAGTTATCCAACAGCGAGATCGCCGCCGCGCGATGCTGAAGCTCTACGCGAGCATCGACGAAGACCCCGAAGAAATTATTGCCCTGACGAAGAAGATGACGCCGATCATCCCGGCGAAAACTCCCGCCCCGACGCCGCGAAAAATTACCGCCAAGGGCTGGCCTTTCTCCGCGGAACAAGCCGCAAAGATGCAAAACGCCTTGAAGACGAATAGGATGAGCCTCGATCTGGGCGAAGGAACCAAACTCGATATGGTCTGGATCCCGGCTGGTGAGTTTGTGATGGGAAGCACTACCGGTTTCCGCGACGAACTTCCGCAGACGAGGACCGCGATCGCCAAGGGATTCTGGATGGGCTCGCTGGAGGTCACCAACGCACAATACGCCCGGTTCGACCCGAAACACGATTCCCGCCTCGAACACACTGACTTCCTGCACTTCAGTTCCAAGGCCAGGGGCAATCCGCTCAACACCCCGACCCAGCCGGTGTGTCGCGTCTCCTGGAACCAGGCCATGGCGTTCTGCGATTGGCTGTCGAAGAAGACGGGGAAATCCGTCACGCTACCGACCGAGGCTCAGTGGGAATACGCCTGCCGTGCCGGATCGGCTGCGGCGATGTCGTATGGCCCGACGGACACGAACTTCGCGAAACTGGCGAATTTGGCGGACAAGAACCTGCGCCGAACCGACCATCGCGTAATTCCTCCGTGGCGCCCGGCAATCGAATCGATCAACGATGGGCATCGCGTCTCGGCGCCGTCAGGCAAGTTCCCGCCCAACGCCTGGGGCTTATACGATATGCACGGGAATGCGGCCGAGTGGACGCGGTCGGTCTACAAACCGTATCCATACAAGGACGATGATGGGCGAAACGTCCTCAAATCTTCAGCCAAGCGCACCGTGCGCGGCGGGTCGTGGTACGATCGCCCCAAGCAGGCTACCTCGTCATTCCGCCTGCGATACGAAGCCCACCAGAAAGTCTACAACGTCGGTTTCCGCGTCGTGATCGATCCGAAGTAACCCGCCGCTGAAGAATGAAGCTGAATGTCGATCTGAGAGACCAGAAAGCAATCGGAGAAACAAAATGCTGCGAAGAACAATTACCGGACTCCCGCGATATTTTTTGCTCGTGGCTGTATTGACGGCTTGGACGCTGCAGGCCCACGCCGCGACGTCTGTCGGTTTTCTGTCTGGCGATACGCCGGTAGCCAAGCTGGGCCCCGAGGCCCGGGCGGCGCGGGATCTGGCGACGGCGAAATGCTCCGCAAAGGTCATTGGCGTGACCGGTGACGGGAAGTTTGTCGATAGCGCGGGCAAGGCGGTTACTCTGGCGAGTTTCGATGTCCTCTGGTATCACCAGGGCGATTCTATCTTACAGACCGGGCCGATTTACGGTAAGAAGACGGGCGCCGCCCTGCGCAGCTACGTGAGCGGCGGGAAAGGCTTGTACCTGTCCGGTGCGGCGTTGGGTATGGTCAAAACGCTTGGTGTCGAGACCGTTCAGCCGCGAATCGGCAAGTCTGGGAAAGACAGCTCCCAAGCCGGATTTGTCCCATCGCAAGCAAAGCATCCGATTTTTGCAGGGCTCAAATCCAGCGGACGGACGATCATGCTGACCAACGCGGGGCATCCGGCGTACGCTGATTTTCACGGGTCCGGCGGTCCGGCGAAGGGCATGCTGCTGGTCCGCGGAGCGCGGGAGAATCCGCTGGTTGAGTACAAACTGGGTAAAGGGCGCATTATCGCAATGGGCTGGCGCCTGCCCCATTACAGCCACGCGAGCAACCCTCATCGTAGCAACCTCGAGAAGTTGACGGTCAACATCCTCGGTTATCTTGGCAGCCCGAAGAAATACCAGAAATTCACTCTCACACCGGTCCGCGCCAAGGCCCCGTCGGCACAACCGTCTCAGGCGAAGATAGCGATCGAACCGCTGCGTCTGGCGATTAAGGATCTCACCGCCACTAACGGTGCCAAATATCCCAAGGGAGCAGAGTATCTCAAGCGGTTGGATGCGATCGCCAAACAGCTTGGCGAGGGCAAGGAGACGCCCGAGTTGGCAAAACAGTTTGCATCGCTGCGCACCGAGGCGCTTCTGGCGAATCCGCTGCTGAGTTTCGAGAAGCTGCTGCTTATTCGCCGCAAGGGGAATATCGGCTTGGTGGCCAATTGGCAGAGCAACTCATCCATGCGCGGTACGGGCTTCAATAACGATATCTCCGTCCTGTCACCGGTGTCTCCGGAGGGCAAGATTACGCCGCTGTTCACGCCTGAAGGCGGGCGATTCGTCGGTGACGTCGATCTCGATTTCGATGCGGGCAAGATGCTGTTTTCGATGGGCGCCGGGTCGAACGGACGGTGGCAGGTCTGCGAGATTAAGGCCGATGGCAGCGGTCTGCGGGAATTCCCGCTGATCAAGGAAAAGGACGTCAACAACTACGATGCCTGCTACCTGCCCGATGGAAACATCATATTCAATTCGACCGCACCGTTCATTGGCGTTCCGTGCGTTACCGGTTCATCGCACGTGACCAACCTGTATCTGTTCGAGACCGCCTCGAAGAAGATCCGCCGCCTGAGTTTCGACCAGGACCACAACTGGTGCCCGACGGTCCTGAACAACGGGCGGGTGCTCTACCTGCGATGGGAATACTGCGACATCCCGCACTATGTCTCCCGGATACTGTTCCACATGAACCCCGACGGAACGGACCAGAAGGAGTATTACGGCAGCAATTCGTACTGGCCCAACTCGACGTTCTTCGCCCGCCCGGTCCCCGGCGACTCGACGAAGTTTGTCGGAATTATCAGTGGGCATCACGACACGAAACGCATGGGCGAGTTTATCCTGTTCGATACGGGTAAGGGACGCTTCGAGGCCGACGGCGTGATCCAGCGAATCCCCGGACACGGGAAGAAGGTCGAGCCGATCATCCGCGACGGTCTGGTCCGGGGCAGTTGGCCCAAGTTCCTGCATCCATATCCGCTGAGCGACAAGTACTTCATCGTTTCGGCCCAGTTGACCGGGCGGTCGAGTTGGGGGATATACCTCGCCGACGTGTTCGACAATATGCTGCTGCTTAAGGACATGCCCGGTAGCGCCCTGCTCGAGCCGGTTCCGTTTCGCAAGACGACGCGGCCTCCGGTTATACCGTCGAGAGTCGACACGAGCCGGAAAGACGGCGTGATGTACATGACCGACGTCTACGGCGGACGCGGGCTCAAAGGCCTGCCCAAGGGCGCGGTCAAGAAGCTGCGAATCTTCAGCTACCAGTTCGCCTATCACGGTATGGGTGGGCAGATGAACCGCGTTGGCCTGGACGGACCGTGGGACGTTAAACGCATTATGGGCACCGTCCCGGTCGAGCCGGACGGTTCGGCGCTGTTCAGCGTGCCGGCCAATACACCGATTTCGATCCAGCCTCTGGACGCCGACGGTAGGGCGATAGCCATCATGCGGTCCTGGGCGACTGTCATGCCCGGCGAGACCCAGGCGTGCATAGGTTGTCACGAATCCCAGAACGACGCGCCGGGAACCATGCCTACAGCAGCTTCCAGGCGACCGCCGTCGAAAATCGCCCCTTGGTACGGACCGACGCGAGGCTTCAGCTTCAAACGCGAGGTCCAACCGGTCCTCGACAGGTACTGCGTGGGCTGCCATGACGGAAAGCCCCGAAAAGATAAGAAAACGATTCCCGACTTCACCGCTCGCGAGGCTGTGCATCCTAAAGCCAAGAACGGCGGTTACAACAGGGGCACGAAATTCACGCCGTCTTACATGGCGCTGCGTTCCTACGTTCGGGCCGCGACGATCGAAAGCGATATTCACCTGCTGGACCCGTACGAGTTCCACGCCAATACAACGGCGCTGGTGCAGATGCTCGACAAGGGGCACAACAACGTGAAACTCAGCGCCGAGGCATGGGATCGGATAATCACCTGGATCGACCTGAACACACCGGCACACGGTAGCTGGATGGAGATTGTTGGGGACAGGAAAGTGACCAATCAGCGGAACCGTCGCCTGGCGATGCTGAAACTCTACGCGAGTATCGATGAAGATCTCGAAAGCATCGCCCCGGAGGCGAAGAAGCTGACGCCGATCATCCCCAAGGCAAGCCCGCCCGTTACGCTGCTGAAGATCTCCGCAAAGGGCTGGCCCTTCTCTCCTGAAGAGGCCGCCAAACGACAGAACGCCGCGAAGAGCAATAAAATGAGCGTCGATCTGGGCGAGGGCGTCAAGCTCGATCTGGTCTGGATACCGGGCGGTGAGTTCGTGATGGGCAGCCTCACCGGGCATCGTGACGAACAGCCGCGGACCAAAGTCGCGATCGAAAAGGGCTTCTGGATCGGTTCGCTGGAAGTCAACAACGCCCAGTACGCCCGGTTCGACGCGAAACACGATTCCCGTATCGAACACGGCGACTTCCTGCAGTTCAGCACCCGAGAGCGGGGGTGGCCCGTAAACGGACCGACCCAACCGGTCTGTCGTGTATCCTGGAACAGTGCGATAGAGTTCTGCCACTGGCTCTCGAAGAAGACGGGCAAGACCGTCACGCTGCCGACCGAGGCGCAATGGGAATATGCCTGCCGCGCCGGATCTGCCGCCCCGATGTCGTACGGATCGAAGGATACCGACTTTGCAAAGCTGGCGAATCTCGCCGACAAGACGTTGCGGAACATGCCCACGCTCGGTTGGGGGCTTCCATCCGGCGCCGTGCCTCCGTGGAAGCCCGCGATCGAGTCGGTCAATGACGCTCATCGCGTCTCGGCGCCTGCGGGCAGTTTCAAGCCGAACGCCTGGGGCCTGCATGACATGCACGGGAACGTGGCCGAGTGGACGCGGTCGGTTTACAAACCGTACCCATACAAGGACGACGACGGGCGAAACGTTCTTAAGGGAACTTCCAAACGCATCGTTCGCGGCGGGTCATGGTACAACCGTCCCAAGGAGGCGACCTCGTCATTCCGCCAGCCGTACGAGGCCCACCAGAAAGTCTACAACGTCGGCTTCCGAATCGTGATCGAGCAGAAATAGCATTCGCTGAAGCGGCGCCCCGCGCCTGAAAGGGACGGTTGCTGAGACACGGCGAGGTATCGTTCATGTCCGTTCTTACCATGGTAAATCTTCGGATTTCTCCTTGTCGTGGTGGAAGCGTGGCTCTATAAAGGTGGGACGGGATTGTGAAAAAGAGCCCGTTGGCAGGACTTGCCAGGGACATGATCCCCAAGAGCACATTGAGACCCTTCGTCCACATCCAAAACGTGTAATCAGTCGTTAACCAACAGGACATTTCGAAAGGCATCAGCCATGCCCGAGCCCAAACCACGTAGAGATCTCGCAGCGCTGCCGGAAAAGGACGTGGTCAGGTTCTTTGGTGAGGCCCTCGAGCATTTCGTGCTTGCCCTTGGCGGCAGCTACGAATCACACGACGTTGCGCGGTACAAGGGGGGCGTCTATCCATCCGATCAGGACTACGCCGGGCTCCTGCCGGCGGGCAAACTGATCCCAAAGGACGGCCCGTTTTCTCTGCACCTTTTCGCCCTGCAATTCAAACGTTGGGAGACAGGCGTGTGGGACATTTTCGCCGAACAGAACGACACGCTGCGTTCAATGTCCCACGTCATCGCTTACGCTTTACCGCGCCCTGAGGAGACGCCGCCGGAAAATGGACTCCACTGTTTCAATTTCGTGAATCCCTCGTTTCTTCCGGCCGATACAGATCGCCTGCTCCTGCAGAACAGCGCCTATAATCCCGAAGTGGCCGCCGTCATAACCGATCGCCCCGAGGAGCGGTGGGTCGTTCCTCATATGTCATGGGGCGAACTCTTCGGCGCCATCCTGGCCGGCGGCATCAAAGTCCAGCTCCTCCGCGACCAGACGCCGCGCCGGGGCGACGACGGCGGAGATGATGACGACGGCGGGCCTTCCGGCTTCGGGCTTTGCTACGTCGGCGACGGCCCCTGGCACAGTGAGTATATACAGGCACAGTTAATCGACCATCTGGAGTTCTGGTGCGACAATTTCCTGGCAGGCCGCTCCGCAATGGTCGCCTGCGAGTCGTTCTCGAAGTCCTTCGTATTCCTCGACCTCGACCTACTGGCCGAAAACTGATCCATGTGAGTGAAACCGGGTCAGGTTTTGCACAGGTTAATCAAGTATGACGAGTCTATGAAGGAGACTTGCTTCATAGACTCACGATCATACTCAATTACTGGGATCAATCGGGGCGATTTTGATCTTTGGGCGAATTGTGAACCATTCCACGCCGTGGTTTTTTATGTGCTCGATCAGTTTTTCGTTTTTGATGGATTTGTGCAACAGGATATCAATCTGCTGCGGGATGGAAAGTTCGTCAATGGCCTCGGCGAACCGCGCGTGATCGGTCAAGGTTAATTCGCGGCCGAACAACGCTATGTCCACATCAGAAGTGGCGGTAAATGTCCCCATGGCGCGGGAGCCGAACAACACTACGCGCTCCACCCGCCGGTTGGACGAGAGTATTTCGATGATCGCCTTGCGGTGTTTGTCCTTCAGTCCGTCTGTCATGAGTCGCGTTTGATCTCCAGCGTATCGCAAATCCTTCGCAGCAGCGGATAGTATTTACTTTTGATCAGGCTTTCGGCTTCGCGGGCCATTTCTTCCTCGTAGGTGTGGGTAAGCAGATTGCGTTTACTTATTGCATCAAGAAAGACCTCGCTGTCAGCTTCGCTGATATACTCCACCTCGAAACTCTTGCGGGCGACTTCACGCGGGGTCTTTACGTCATGTCCTTCGTAGAAGAGCAGGTCCTTCAAGACTTTCCAGGCAAGCTCGAAAGAGAACTCGAACATCTGCACCAGTCCGGCCCGCTCGAGGTCGGAGTAATCGTCTTTATCACAGGCGGTGCCAAGTTGGGCTAGTGCTTTAGCAAAATTCTCCAGACGCTGTCGCCACCGTATTTCATCAGTGTTGCTCATGTGATATTCCTTAGACGATACGTTGCAAGGATTATGGCTTGAAACCATCGCCCGGTCAAGCGGCGGGGCGAGGTTCAGCACGCTCCTTGTTATTTTGGACCTGCTCTGACATAATCGTAAGAATGAAAACTCTCCTTATTTCTGTATTGTTGACGGCGATTTGTGCTTCGGCCCACGCCGGGAAGCTCGACTCCAAAGCCGTTCTGGGCAAGACGCCGATCCTGTTTACCGTTCACGTGCCCGATCGCAACGGAACGCATGTGTATGTAGCCCCGCACATGTACGCGAGAATGGGCGCCACGCTGAAAGTGCTCGACCCGGCCACTGGCAAGACGCGAGTTCTGCTGTCGGCTCCGAAGGGGATCATCCGCCGCCCCTGCGTAAATTTCGACGGCAAGCGGATCGTCTTTGCGATGTGCAAGACCAATCGCGACAAGTTCCACATTTACGAGATCACCGTAGACCCCGCCAGGCTGTTCACCGAAACAACCGAGTGCAAACCCGCGCAGCTCACCTTCGCTCCGGATGTATACGATGTGGACCCGATCTACCTGCCCGACGGGAAAATCGCATTCTGTTCGACTCGCGACATCAAATATGTCCCTTGCGCCAGCCAGCGCGTTCCCCAGATATTCCGCATGGACGCCGACGGCGCCAACATCCACCAGATAACGCGCAGCACCGCACACGAGAATGAACTCTCGCTCATGCCCGACGGGCGCATCCTCTATTCCCGCTGGGACTACGTTGACCGCAACTTCGGCGACGGGCACGGATTCTGGGTGACCAATCCAGACGGCGGTAACCAGGCGATCGTCTGGGGCAACAACACCACTCACCCCTCTGCCGGTTGGACCTCGCGAATGATGCCCGGCGGGCGGATCATCTGCATACTCGGAACGCACCACGGTTCGCTCGGCGGGGCGATGGCAATTCTCGACACGCGAAAGACGGTCGACGGGCGGGACTCCATCGTCCGGACCTGGCCGAAAGATGTCGTCAAACGGTTTGAGTTTGAGGCCCCCGGCGGTAAGAAGGGGCGCACACACAGGATGACGAAAATCTGGCCCGACGCGGCGCAGAAGCTGGTTCCCACGAACCACAATTACTGGCTCTACGGATGGACCGACGCGCTGAGGAACGTAAAACCGTGGTACAACACGCCATTTCCGCTCAGCGATAAACATTTCCTCTACGTTGTCGCCCCAAACCGCGCGGCTCCGGCGGTGATCTGCCTCGGCGATGTCGACGGGAACGAAGTGAAACTGTACGCCGAGAAGCCCGGCTGCTACGACCCCATGCCGCTTGCCCCGCATCCCAAACCGGTTAACATCGCATCGTCCCGCGATTACAAGAACAATGACGGACACTTCTACATCCAGAACGTTTACCGGGGCACGCACATGAAGGGCGTTAAGCCCGGTTCGGTGAAATTCGTTCGCGTAGTCGAGGCCCTGAGCAAACACGGTGTCTCCGGCGGTGTGTGGAGCGGGCTGGGTGTCCAGGTGCCCGCGGTGAACTGGACCGACTTCAACGCCAAACGCATCCTGGGCTCGGCGCCCGTTGAGGCCGACGGCAGCGCATCGTTCATGGTCCCCTCAGATCGCTTCGTATACTTCCAACTGCTCGATAAAGATGGGATGATGATCCAGTCGATGCGATCGGGGACGTCGATTCACTCCGGCGAGCGGCAGGGCTGCGTGGGGTGTCATGAGTCGCGAGCGAGCACCAGCAAGGTGTCCCTGACCGGTAAGCTTACCCGGGCGTTCAAACGCAAACCCAGCAAGCTCAAAGCATGGTACGGACCGACCCGCGCGTTCAGCTACACCGCCGAGGTCCAGCCCGTTTTCGACAAGCACTGCATCAAGTGTCATGACTTCGGCGGTAAGGGCGCCAAGAGAATAGTCCTCGCCGGCGACAAGGGTTTCGCGTTCAACATGTCGTACAGCGAACTGCAGCACAAGGGATACACAGGCGCGCTCGGGGCCGGACCGGCCGCACACATGCCCGCCGGAACCTGGGGCTCGCGGACCAGCTCGCTGATCAAAATGCTCAAGAAGGGCCATCCGTCTTTGCCTTCACTGCGAAAGGAAATGGTCAAGCTGGACGCCGAGTCCATGGACCGCCTGTGTACGTGGGTCGATCTGAACAGCCCGTACTACCCGACCACTTTCGCCGCTCGCCCGGGAAACAGACCCGGGCGGAACCCCCTGCCGGGCAACAAGACGGGACGTTTTTATAAGCTGACGAAATTGACCCAGAATATGATCGGTTCGGCCTCATACTTTGTCGGGCAGCAAGTCAGTTTCGACCGACCCGAAAAGAGCCCGTGCCTGGCGAAACTCAAGAAGAACCCCGCCGCCCACGCCGAAGTACTCGCGATAATCCGGGCCGGAAAGGCATCACTCGAAAAACTCCCCCGCGCCGACATGCCCGGCGCCAAATTGACCCTGAACGACAGAGACAGAAAACGCCAGGCACACCGCGAGAAGTACTCCCAACTCGAACAGAAAGTCCGCACCGCCATCCGCAACGGAACAAAAGTAGTAGACTCGCCCAAAGCGGAAAAAGAGACAATGGGTCTGTAGAACAAGAGACGCCGGATGCGAGGGTTTAACACGCAAAGTACCATGAAACAAGTGCTTGTAATGCTCTCAGTCGTGTTGTCGGCTGGTATGCCCCTATATTCGGCAGAAGCGACCGTTCACAAAGCCGATGTATGTGTCTACGGCGGTACGGCAAGTGGAGTGATGGCCGCCGTCGCGGCAGAGAGGGAAGGCGCTGACGTCATCATGGTTGAACCCAGCCGGTGGCTCGGGGGCATGACGGGTGGTGGGATCAGTCATTTGGACTGGGGGCGGAAGCAGGCCGTCGGGGGCTCAACATATGAAATCCTGAAGGGCCAGCCCGGCAACGAGGTGTATCGCAAAACCTTCAAGGACCTTGTCGCCAGGCACAAGATAAAGGTGATCTACAATCACCGCCTCGCAAAGGTCCGTCTGGACGGCCGCTCAATCAAGTCGGTCACCCTCGATTATGCGCCGGTAAGCGAAACGGGCTGCCCGCCGGCCAAACCTGAAAAGGCCAACGCTGCCGCGATCGCCGCAAAAGTCTTCATCGACTGCTCCTATGAAGGCGACCTGATGGCCCGCAGCAAGGTCTCTTATACCTGGGGACGCGAGTCGCAGAAGAAATACGGCGAATCCCTTGCCGGGGTGCGACCCAGCTTGTGGGTTTACGATATCGACCCGTACCGCACACCGGGCGATTCCGGCAGCGGACTGATTCCGTTTGTTCAGGCTCGCGAGATCGGACCCCTCGGAGCCGCCGACAAACTGACAATGGGATATTGCTTTCGCTACAAGTTAGACTTGAAGGGTTCGGGTCTGCCGATCGGCAAGCCCGCGAACTACGATCCGGCCGAATTCGAGCTGTTTCGGCGCGGTTTTAAACGAGGGCTGAATCTATCCCGCGCACGCAGGATGCGGGCTCTGGGCAAGATATCGGAGTGGGGCGGATATCTGTTCACTTCGGGAGGGGGCAATCTCAATCGCTCGATCCTGACGACAACCATTTACGGATGCAATACGGACTATCCCGACGGCGATTGGGCCGCACGGGCCAAAATCTGGAAATTCCATCAAGACTACCTCCGCAAACTCGTCCATTTTCTGAAGACCGACAACTCCGTGCCCGCAAAGCTGAAGGCCCGGGCGGAGAAGGTGAGTTTCAGGCGGGGCGTATTCGATGAGACCAACGGCTGGCCAAGCCAACTGTACGTTCGAGAAGCGCGTCGCATGGTCTCCGCTTACGTTGTCACGCAGAAGGACATGGAAGCCAAAACCGACCCGGAACATTCAATCGGCCTTGCGTCCTACGGCGTGGATGACTGGTCGTACGCAACGGTGGTCAAGGACGGGAAAGTAGCCTTGCAGGGCGGCGAGTTTTCCATCCTCTACCTCGACAAGGGAAAGCGCAATGGGATCTACAAGATTCCCTATGAAGCCATTGTTCCCTTGAAGAGCGAATGTGACAATCTGCTGGTCCCTGTTTGTTGTTCGGCCAGCCATATCGCCATGACATCCATCCGCATGGAGCCTGTCTGGATGATCCTTGGCGAACCGGGCGGCGTTGCGGCCGGGATGGCTGTTGCAGGACAAACAGCCGTTCAGGATGTCCCCTATGACGCACTCAAAGCCAAGTTGCTGATGTTGGGGCAGAAGTTGGAGATACCACTGACGCGGACAAGCAAGAAACGGCAATGGGCGTCCCAGCAGGATTGGGACAGGCAAAAGCCCGGTTACGAGTGGGTATTTCCGCTCATTGACAAGAATGCTGACGGGAAGGTCACCGATCTGGAATACAAGGCATTCCGGACTTTCAAGAAGGCCCATAAGAATTGGGAAAAAGCCCTGCGGAGCAAGTGACACACTAGGTTCCGGAATTCCCCCGGAATTCCACTTGAAGATTGGAGATTTCTTGCTGACTGCCTGCACTTCGTCGCGAAGCACCACTTCGCGAAGCAGTGATGGATATTCATCCGTCGCCGCCCGCCCTTGCCTGTCTACTTACAACTTTCTACACCTCACCTATCTCGCGCAGCGTTGGGCTGACCCCGATGACCCTGTTCCGGACCAGTTGTGCGGGTATTTGTTTCAGTCCACGCCACCAGCAGAAACCACCACGCGAAAACCAACGCCCACAATACCAACTTGGGAGAAGGCATCGCGAGCCGCAGAACGACATTCATCAGGAGGGCTGGCCCATGACCCACCGCGTAGAACATGACGCGTTCCCACTGAAAACCCACGCGGGTCCACTCGCTGCGACTTCAGTTCTTTTGCAAATCCGTAATAGTCTTCACTGTAGTAGTCACTGCACCATTCATTCACACTACCATGCATGTCATGCAGGCCCCATGCGTTGGGCTTCTTCCGGCCTACAGGGTTGAGGTATCTCCTCTGCTTATCCTTCCCGGACATGCTGTTATAGAGATACCAGGCGTAGTCTCCAAGCCTCTTGGGATAGTCTCCAAAGCAATATACCGTCTTACTTCTCGCACGGCAGGCGTATTCCCACTGCGCTTCGGTGGGAAGGGCAACCTTCTTGCCGGTCTTCTTCGAGAGCTTCTCGCAGAATTTACTCGCATCATTCCATTCGATGCAGTTGGCGGGATTGCTGGATCTGGAATAGGCCTCGCCGTCCCACGGCTCGGTGCCCATCACCAAACGCCATTGGGCCTGGGTTACTTCATGAATCCCCATGTAGAACGGCTTGCTGATTATCACTTCGTGCTGAGGATGCTCGTCGGCGCACCGCGACTGCCTTGCTTTATACCGCTGGGCCGTTACTGTGGGGGACAGCCTGCTGCCCATCAGGAACTTCCCGGCCGGGATCAGCACCAGTTTCATCGTCACGCTCTTGCCGAGGTCCAGTGTGATGTACTTTCTTGTTGCGGCCTCCTTCGGGTAGATACGCGCCTTTGGAAAAGCCTTGCGCATCTCCGCCAGCCCCGCATCCGTGACCTTGGTGTCCCTGAGGCTGAGCCACTGCAATCCCGCCAGGCCCTTGAGGTTTGCCAAACCCGCGTCCGTGACCTTTGTCTGCTGCAGGTGGAGTACCTGCAATCCCTTCAGACTCTTGAGGTGCGCCAAACCCGCGTCCGTGATATTCGCGCCTGAAAGGCTGAGCATCCGCAGTCCCTCTAGGCCCTTGAGGTGCGCCAAACCCGCATCCGTGATATTCGTGCCTGACAGGCCGAGTTCCTGCAATCCCGTCAGGCCCCTGAGGTGCGCCACACCCGCATCCGTGGTCTTCGTGCCCCACAGGCCGAGTTCCTGCAATCCCGTCAGGCCCTTGAGGTGCGCCAGACCTGCATCGCTGACTCTTGTCCGCCCAAGGTCGAGATTCCGCAATTTCGTCAGGCCCTTGAGGTGCGCCAAACCTGCGTTCGTTATTTTCGTGCCTGAAACGTTGAGATCCTCCAATCCCGTCATGCCCTTGAGGTGTGCCAAACCCGCATCTGTGATATTCGCGTCCCAAAGGCCGAACAACTGCAATTCCGTCAAGCCCTTGAGGTGCGCCAGATCGGCGTCGGTAGCCACAAAACTCAACCACAGCCCCGGAATCTTCTTCGCTGCGATCTCTCGCGCAACGGTATTCATATCAACCAGGCCCAGGTCCGACGGCCTGACCGTCCACGATGCACAGCGTGGTATCTTGAGCGGACTGCCCGAGGGAGTCTTGCCAATCGGATCCCACTTCAGTCCGCCCTCGTGCTTGAGAAAGACCTCAAAATGCAAGTTGGATGAGAATGTGCACCCACCTTTGATGGGCATGTTAGCGTCTTGTGGTGGAGGCCCGGATTCCGCCAAATCGACCTTCTCTCCACACCCGCATGAAATCATGGCAAGCCCTATCGCCGATCCTACAATAAGCGTCTTCACGCTAACGCACAGGTCGCAAAGCAATGCCTTGTTCATGTTCCTCTTCCCTTTCTCGTGAACTGGGTGTTCTCGTATGGCCTCTCTCGCTGTAACCGTCACAGGACATTTGCAGTGATTGTATCCGATGCAGCGCATTGAACAAGCCGAATTTGGGGTTTAGGCAGAGCAATCCCGGGCAGTTGGAGTAGCGCCCCCTGTTGTCGGAAGGTGACCGGGGTCACGATGGTATTTACTTCTCGTCGAGGCCGCCGAGCAGGACGCGAACCGGATTGTCGCCGCTCTGGGCGGTGCGGAATAGGACGGTATCTACTTTCCCATCGCGGCGGACCATATTGACGCCGAGTTGTCCTTTGGTCCGGACGAGGCTGACTTTCGAGACAGGGTGCTCATCGCTCCTGCGGCGAACGACCAGTACATTGAGGAATCGTCCTGCCGATTCGGGTTGCTTCGTCGAGACCGCAAGATGCCACGTCTTCTCGTATTTGCGCCGCTTGTATTTGTGCGATTCCGGCTCGGGCATGTATTTGTCGTCCTGAGAGACGGTTGACTGTTGGGGCAGGAGCATGTGGACGTCCATGGCAGCCGGATCCCGCCTGACGCGGAGGACTCGCCCCTCCACGCCGATCCGGTCATGGGCGTGGAGCAGCCATTGAAACGTCGAGGGTTTGGCTGCAACGAGATCGTCGTAGATTACGAACACGCCGGGGCGGACGTGGACGATCTGGCGCCGGAAGCGTTTGAGGCGTCCGCCGTAGGCGTCGGCGGCCTCACCGGCAACGTAGTCGTAGCCCCTGGTGCTCTTGAACGCTACGATCCTGCCCCGCGCCTTCCAACTGCGTACGACCTGCCCCTTGCCGTCAACCAGCACGCTGCAGACGCTGCGCGTGTCGCGCGTCCACTGGTGATGGTGCGGTGAACTGTACCAGGGGTAGAAGCCCGTTGCCAAGGCGAGGCTGCGCCCGAAGGCGTCAACGGTAAAGGCGTTCTGGTCGGCATGGCCGTGACTGACGCTGCCGAACGGGCTTGAGCGAAACAGCAGGGCGATGTCCTTGTCCTTCTCGCCGAGCGCCGTGTGCATCGACGCCAGTCCGACGGCGGGAAACACCCGGGCGGGGGGCAGATCGCTCGGGACTTTGGGCTTCACGCCGGGGGCGTACGTCATCAGGGTCAGCAGATCTCGCCCCCTGGATCGGCCGCTGGCCTGGTGAAACCATCGCAGGTAGGGATCATCCAGCAGGGACGAGAACGCGTAGAGCACCCGCCCGATCCCCGCGGGGCTGGACCATGCCCCATCGCCGAAGGGCCTGTGTTCGTGGTAGGGCGGGGCGGTGTACAGTGCGTAGTAGGGCGTGTTGCGGAAGAACGGCTTGTTCATGAGGTCCACGCCGGTGGCGTTGCGGAGGGCGACGACGTAGTGCAGTGCGAAACTCATGTATGCCGACCAGTAGCCCGGTCCCTCCTGCCACCCGCCGTCATCGCCCCCCCACGCCGGGTACGACGTCATGTAGAGCAGCGTGGCATACTCGAGCCACCCGCGGGCCTCGGGCCACTCGTGGGCGAAGCACAAGGCCGCCTCGCCGAGAAACCCGGGCATGCGACCGGCGTGGCTTTCGTAGGGGTTGGTCTCGAATCGCCGCTTGTCCTTCAGGTGGATGTAGAACTGTCGAGCCCGCACCTTCATCACGGGCTCGACCTTCGCCCGCTCGGCGGGGGTGAACAGCTCATGCGTCCAGTCGTAGGCCCGCATGCCTCGCATCATCATCCACATGGCCGGCTCGTCGTAGCCCCACAATCCGGTAGGACCGTTTGGATCCCACGAGAAGAAGTGCATGATCCGTCGTTTGGCCTCCAAGCCGAGCGGCTTGTCGCCGGTCAGCAGGTACGCCAGTGCGCATTGCTCCATGTGGTCCATTGGCGGGCGCGTGGTGCGCATGACGGTGACTCTCTGGGACCCGGATTTCGGGCGTGGCGGTTCGGCGACGAGTTGCCTGCCGATCGCGCGGCGGGCCGAAGCGACGAGCCTGTCGATGTCGCGTTTCAACTCGCCTCGGGCGGCATGACGGATGCGCTGCAAGTGTTTGCCCGCAAACAGCACGCGGGGGTGCCGTTTCGGCACTTTGGCGATGAGGGCCTTGAAGTCGGGAAAGGGGAACTTGCGGGCATCTTTGGACACAGTGAACGCCCGGGCCTTGCCGAAAACCGTTCCCCGGCCGGTCTCGACGCCATACCGCCAGAACCACGCACCGGCAGGCAGGGGTTCCGAAGGCACGTAAACGGAGGTGGAAATCTTGTGGTAGCCGCGTGTCTGGTCGGGCGGGAAGTCCTTCGATCTCGATAGCTGTAGCGCGTACGTCGCCTTGCGCCCGGACGGAACCCAGATGAACGGTGGTGGGGTGACGCCCACTCGCTGGTCGATCGCGGGGCTGTAGGGCTTTTGGGCGTTGGCCGGCGGGGCATCGAGAACGGGCTTGGCGCCGCCGACAGGAAGGGCGAAGGCAAGCAGCACAAACACGGCGGTGAGACACTGACAAGATGCTTTCACAACGAACTCCTTATCTAGCCGACATTGCCTCGATAGCATCTCTCCCCAGGATTGTTGCGGGGCTTCCACAGCGACAGCGATTGTATCCGAGGCAAATAGGGAACGCTACCCTGTTTCCGATTGACGCTGCTGTTGTGGGTCGGTAGTGTTTTGGTATGCCTCGCGTGGCTCGGGTGGTCATTTCGGGTTGTCCGCATAACGCCACGGAGCGTGGGAACCCAACTAAAAGAGCACCAAAATGACAAATGACAGGGTAGCGTCCCCAACTAAGATGCTGCTCGTGTTCGCAACGGTCTGCGTGCTGCTTCTGCCTGCGCTGGCGGCTGGCGAGAGGAAGATCGTTGTCACCGAACATCTCGGTTTGACTTGGAGCGACGAGGTGGTGAGCTATCCGTTCTCGGCGGAGAAGGGGCGGTGTGTGGCTGGTTCGGTGAAGCTCACCGGGCCCAACGGTCCGCAGGCCTGTCAGCTCTCGGATGTTACGCTTTGGGAAGGTACGAAATCTGTCAAGTCGGCCAGGCTCTCCTTCGTCGTCGCCAGGTTGGCGCCGCAGACGACGCAGACTTATGCCGTCAGCAGCGGTAAACATAACGCCAAAACAGACCTGGCGATCTCCGCAAAGCCCGGTCGCATCGAGGCTACAACCGCCAGGTTCGGCGTGCGTCTGCTTGTCGGCAAGAAGTCATACGATCCGGCCGCGCCGCCGGCGAAGGTTCCCGGGCCTGTTCTGGAGATGCGGCTGGCGGATGGGACGTGGTTCGGCGGCAGCGGGATGTTTGGCTCGACAGCGATCGCATCGTACGACGCTCGCGTTGTTGATTCCGGGCCGATCTTCGCTCGCGTCCGCTGCCTGTACACCTACGCGGATGGTAATACGCTTGAGGTCGTCACGCGGGTTAATGCCCGCGGCAGGGGGGTGATCTTCGAGACCGATTCAGCGAAGGATAAGCCCGGCGATGGTTGGGACTTGCGGCTGACGCCGGGGCTTCCGGCGCTGACGCTGCAGTTTCCCAGAGAGGCCGCGGGCAGGCAGAGCGGGGCGAAACGGATCGAGAAAACCGGATGGCTCCAGCGGGCGGTTAGTGAGTATGCGGCTGGGACGATTACCAAGCTGACTCCGTGGGGCGATTGGTGGAACGAGTTCACCCAGCCGGATGTTTATCTCGCATTCGTTGACGGGAAACGTGAACTTTCGTTGGTGCGGCGGAATCCGGGGCGGTGGGTTGAGCCCGTGAAGGGAGGCGAGGCGCGATTCGGTTATTTCGAACGGAAGACGGTCCCGCTGGTCAAGCAGGCCGGCGGGGTGATAGCACTTCATGTCAATAACGCCGCCGGCGTCCGCGCGTGGTCCGTCAGCGAGGGCGACGATCCGAAGAAGAAGTTCGCGATGTACCCGTCGCTCAAAGGCCCGGCGTCAGGTCCGCCGCCGGGGCTGGACGCGGTGAAGGATATGGTGCTCGACTGGCCTGACGGCGCCGAGAAGCATCCGCGGTTGATCATGAACGCTGCGGAAATGTCGCGCGCCGCCAAGGCCAATCCCGACGCGTGGAAGAGGCTCGCCAGCGAGCGCAGCGTTAAGGCTCTGGAAGGATTTCTTGGCCGCATGGGCGAGTTCGATCTGATGCGGAAGATTGGGAATATGGCGGGGCAGTACGATGCGGTTATCGATTCGAAGCTCCTGACGCCGGCGCAGAGAAAGCTCATTCGCGCCCGCATGGCGTATCTTGCGTACTTTGCGGCCGGTCCGGCTAACTGGTCGCCCGGGCGGGGGTACCGGTCGGGTAATCCGAACATGACGATAGCCCATACGCTGAACCAGGGCGTGCTGGCGTGTTTGCTGAGAGATCATCCGATGGCCAAGGCGTGGGCGACCGAACCGACGCGCCGGATGCGGAAGTGGATCGATAAGACCGTGGACGCTGACGGGTACTGGAACGAGTCCAGCCACTACGCGCGGGTGTCGATCTCGAAGCTGCTGTTCTACGCGATTGCGGCGCGGCAGGCGGGGCTGGCGGACTTCCTGTCCGATCCGAAATTCAAGAAGATGAACATGCTCTACGAACGGCTGCTCACGCCGGGCGATCCGCAGCGGGAGTTGCCCGTTCGAGCGGTACGGGGCAAGCCCAAGCCGAGCGGCCCGGGATTGTTCCCGCGCGTGTCGGCCCCGCACGGGCGAGGCGAACGGGGCGACCGGTGGGGCATGGGCGGCCTGCTGGCGCGGGCGTATCTCAAGGGCGACCCGGAGTATTCGGCGATCATGCAGTGGAGTTGGAAGCAGGCGGGTATGACCTACATCATGGGCGAGGGGATGGGCGGATTGGAAAGGCTGTACGCAGACAGCAGCCTGCCGGCGAAAGCCCCGCGATGGCGCTCGGAGCGAATCAGACGCCTGGGATACCTTCTGCGAGACGGCGTGGGCACGGACAGTGAGAGTTTTCTGTTGTTCGTTTCTCAGTTTGCGACGAATCCGGACGGTGAGATCTGGCCTTCGGAAACCGGCGCGATCACCAGGTGGTTCGCACGCGGGGTTCCGATCAGCGGGGCGTTCAACGGGTATCCCTACAGCAACCTTCATTCGATGCTGCTGAACCGCGTGACACCGGCGGGGGGCTATGAGCCGGGGGGCAAGGCGCCGCCGACAGGCTTTACCGGGCGGGCTCAGCAGGAGGGTTTCACCGTGCTGCCGCGGATGGACTACGCCAGCGCCGCCTTCAAGCTCACCGGCGCCTGGTCGCGTATCTTTTCGATTCCCAAAACCACCCCGGCGTTCCCGTCGGTGGGAAAGGCAGGGGGGCTGCCGATGACCTGGCAGCGACAACTGATGTCGGTGAAGGACGATCGCGCCGACGGCGTCAGCTACATAATCTTGCGAGACACCGTCGGGGGAAAGCAGCCGACGCAATGGCGGTTCTGGACGCTGTCGAAGAAGATCGGCTCCGGCGAGGCTCCCGGCCGGAAGATAGTCGCCCCGCGCGAGTTGAAAGGCGATCGTTTTACCGCGGTGGGGCAATTCGGTGTGGACTTGGAATATTACGTCGCCAGTCCGGCGGGGACGCCGAGGCATACTCTTCGCTACGGGCGGAAAGTTGCGGCCGCTGATGTGGGGAGCTTTTTCGAATACCAGGATATGCTCCAGTTGAGCATGCCCGGCGACGGAAGCTACTACGTGGCGCTGTTTCCCCGCAAGCCCCGCGAAAAGCCCCCGACCTTCGCTTGCTCGGGCGACGGGAGGGTCATCACCATACGCGGCGGATGGGGGACCGATTACACCTTCCTGTCGAAGGAGCCCGCCGCGGCGAAGGTCGCTGGATTCTCGTTCGCGGGCACAGCCGGATCCATACAGGACCGCCGCTCGGGCCTGGTCCTGGCGCTGGGCGACAAGGGAACGGTGGCGGGCAAATCATACGCCCTGACGGCGCCATTCGGCGCGAGCCTGCGAGTGGGCCCCGCGGCCCTGACGATTGACATGTCGACCGACCACCCAGCCAGCGAGATCACCATCACCGCCCCGGGCGCGTGGAAACCGCCGAAAGACCGGGGCGTGACACTGACGAAAGAACCGGACGGGAGCTACAAACTGTCCGTCCCCGCAGGTACGACCACCGTTAAACTTGTCAAGGGGAAGTAAAAGATACGGGGATGGTTCACAAGTCAAGAAGTGTGAACCATATGTGACATCGCGTTTCCATCGCGATCTTGCGGAATCCGTCGCTATCTGGTCGCATGGTAGGGGGTTACCGCGGCCAGACGACCGCCATCGACGCGAACCGGCGATGTCCCACACGCATACCCTGTGACACCCTTCTGTCCGCTGCCCATTGGGCCGCGTGGCTATCCGCCGAGGGTCACCTTGGTTCCGGTCCGTGCCGCTTCAAGCCCGGCTTCGAGTACTTCCATGCCCTTCACGCCGTCAAGGAAATTGGGCGTGACGGTGGTTCCCTTGTCGATGGCATCGAGGAAATCGACGACGCCGTGATGGAACTCGTGTTCGAATCCGATGCTGTGTCCGGGCGGCCACCAGTTGGCGATGTACTTGTGGCAGGATTCGGTGGCCAGGATCGTCCTGTATCCCTGGGCGTGTTCGGGGTCTTCGGCTGAGAAGAATTGGAGTTCATTCATCCTCTCCAGATCGAACAGTAGCGAGCCTTTCTCACCGTAGATTTCGAAGTAGTTATAGTTCTTCCTTCCGGGGGCGAAGTTGCTGGCCTCGAACGATCCCAACGCCCCGTTGTCGAACTCGACTATCATGGAAATGGCGTCTTCGACGGTGACCGCTCCCATCGGGCCGCCCGCGGCGCCGCCGCCGGAGGCGAACGTACCGGCGTCCGCGCTGGCCTCGGGGCGCTCGGTGACGAAATTCGCCTGCATGGCCACCACGCTCTTGATCTCGCCGACCAGGAATCTCGCGAGGTCCACGCTATGAGAGTTGATACCGCTTTGGGGTCCCGAGCCGGCGATTTCCTTCTGCGAGTGCCACGTCAGCGGGAAGTCGGGGTCCACAAGCCACGATTGCAGATACGTGCCTCGCCAGTGGAAGATTCGCCCGATTCTGCCCTCGTCGATCAGTTGCCTGGCCAGCGCGATTGCCGGGACCCTGCGGTATTCGTGGTTCAGGTAGTTGACGATACCCGCTTTCTCAGCCGCCTCATGCATCGCGACGGCTTCGGCGAGGTCGCGGGCGATGGGCTTTTCGCAGAATACGTGCTTGCCTGCTTCTGCGGCGGCGACGGCGATCTCGCTATGCACGTTAGGAGGTGTCGCGATATCGATAATGTCGATGTCATCGCGAGCGACGATCTTGCGCCAGTCGGTTTCGGTTTCCTGCCAACCCCATCGTTGTGCGAACTCGCCGAGCACCTCCTCGTTGGTGTCGCAGACAACTTTCAGCACGGGGTTGAGGTTCATGTCAAAAAAGTGCGGCGAGTTCTTCCATGCGTTGCTATGGGCCTTGCCCATGAACTTGCATCCGATCAGCGCAACATTGATATCTTTCATCTGACCGGCTCCTTACGATTGGAGGGACTTGAGGTACTCGACGCTCTGGACCAGGGCGGTCTGCTCGTCAATGTACTTCGGGTCGAGGTAATCGAACTCGATGGCGTAGAGCCCGTCGTATCCGGCGGCGTCCAGCGTTCTAACCAGGCCCGGAACGTCGAGATCTCCGCTGCCGACCGGCGTGGAGGCGTGGTAATACCACTTATCCTCAGTGATGCCTTCCATCTGGGCGACGTCCTTTAAGTGTATCGCGTGGATATACTTCGCCAGCTTGCCGGCCCACTCGACCGGGTCGTCGCCGTATCGGTACGCGTTGCCCGTATCGAACGTCATGCCGAAAGACGGAGAGTCGATCGTCTCGAACATCTCCAGCATCTCAGAGCACCTGAAATCGTAATGGTTCTCCATCGCCAGTTTGATCCCGGCGTCCTCGGCGCGCTTGACCGGATCCTTGAGAATGTCCATCAGCCGGTCCATCTGGGGCCGGTGCGGAGTGTTTCTCAGACCGAAGTGAGAGCCCACCATGCGCAGCACGTTGGTGTTCATGATGCGGCAGGTCTCGTGATGGCTGTTCATATCGTCGATGGCGGCGACGTTTTCCCCGCCTTCCAGCCCAGCCGGATGCCCCCACGCCACGATGCATTCGAGCCCGGCGCTATCCATCTTATCCTTCAGACCCTGGTAGTACTCGGCGGTATACTGCTCGAAGAAGCATGTCTCCCACGAGACCCCGTCAACGCCGAGTGCGATCGCCCGGTCGAGAAACTCATCGCAGGTAATCCCCTCCGCCGGCTCGGGCTGGTTCTCGTAGAGTTCACCGAAATACCGGTGGAAGCAATAACTGTCGATTCCTATCTTCATGTCATATCCTTTCCCCGGCGCTGAACCGCCTTGCCGGAATGCTCGTATTGTCCTCGCCTGCGTGATGCGTGTCACCCAACAAAGAGCGACAGACGCGGCCAATTGTACTTTTTGTCTGTCTGGGCAGTCCCAGTGTGAGGATCTATTTAGCCGTATCCCCAATTGGCAGTCAACCATTTTTTCATTATGTTTTCATGCGCCGCAACGCCGCGAAGAATTCACGCAAAGCCTGCGGCCCGCTCGCACATCCGAACGGGCCGTTTCGTAAAGGGCGAAGTAAAACTGTAGCGCGTGGCGGAACAATAGTGTAGCGCCCATACGTATGTTTACGCGGGATACAGAGCCCCGATTATTTACCAGAAAAATACAATACTCTGGTGAATACGCGCCAATATGGAGAATTTAGGCTGCGGTAATATGGTGAATCATTAATCTAATATAGTGAAAAGCTGATAGGAAATTTGATTCCGCGTGACCGTGCGTCGGTGGCCCGGGGGTGAGGGTTTATATGGTCGTAAATAATGCAAGGATGCACTTTCTGTTAATGCTATTTCTCATGTAAGTTTCATATGCTTATTGTTTATTATTTGGCTTCGATCCTAAACAGACGGTAGTTGCGCGGGAGCAGCTCCACGGTGACGGTCAGGGAGCCACCGT